>CAYUSU010000028.1:0-9875 GCA_964447525.1 uncultured archaeon
AAATTCGGTTTTGTGGTTTGCCTCAAAACCGAACTTCTCTTAATCGCGATGTTATTTGCAATCCGCCTCAGCCCGCCTCGATACTTCAATTAAACTTGAACTTTTCAATAGCTTTAAATACAAACTAATTCTTAACAATATTAATATGAAAAATAAATCCACATTTTTTATTTTCGCACTTCTGATTTTTTCTATTCTACCAAATTTTGTTTCCGCAGATTTAGGACCAAAACCATCTGTTGATATTGATGTTTTGTATAACGGAAACAAAATTTCTGATACAAGTTTTAACGCAAAAATGCTGGCTTGCGTCAATCAAGATATGGATTATCCCGAAAGAGATTTAATCCCTCAATTAAATATTAGCGAATATGATTCTGCAAATAATTGTTATTGGACGCCAGTATTTTTAGCTTGGGGCGGTGATTGCCGATATAGTAAATGTCACTTTGGATATATGCCTCCCTCAGAATTTAAACTTGCTGTTTACGTTCCTAGTTTAGATAAAGTTTTTATCTCAAATGAAATTTCTCGAACGAACTTTAACAGCAATTATGAAGTCATTTTAAATTCTGATGGTTCTGCAAAAATTTCTGAAACAACACCTTTAGTTAGAAAAGATAATGTTAGTTCTTTCATCAAAGCACTAATAATAACTTTGATAATTGAATTATTAGTGGCACTTATTTATGTTTCAAGAACTAAATTACCTAAGAAAATTTTAATCAGTGTTCTTGTTGGAAGTCTTATCACTCTCCCAATTGTTTGGTTTATATTCCCCCTGATTAAAATTATTCCATTAGTTATTTTACTATCAGAAATTTTTGCTATTGTATTTGAGGCATATTTTATTTACTATCTCAATAAACAGGCAATCACCTTGAAAAAATCCTTCGTGCTATCTACCATTATGAATTTAGCAAGTTTGATTATTGGTGGATTTATTTTTCTAGTTTTATCGTTTGTATTTTATATATAGAACGGCGGGCTACGGTGGACTGTCCCTTCCCTTCGGTCGGTCGCCTTGCAGGCTCCCCACATAACAGCGATTAAGAGACTCCGCCTTGCAGGTTCCGTCCAAATTGAATTTTTGCGGGATGCCTCAAAAATTCAACTTCTCTTAATCCCGATGTTATACGAAATTATTACTCAGAAAATTTGGAAATATTGAAAAAGCTTTCATTCACATTTATCTAGAATTAACTTAATTTCATTATAATGTTTACGAATAATATATGGTTTTCTGAAATTAGAGGCATATCTTGCAAGCTCATTCATAGTTTTAATTAAGCCATCTTTTGTTGGGTTTTTAAAATCAACTCCAGCATCATCAAAAGCCTTCTTTACTACATATCCCCCTTCCATTTTTTTGAATTTCTGCCTCTCCTTTTCAGATTCCCATTCTGCAAATTCATCCATAGTATCAAGAACTTCTTTATGAGCTTGTGTAAAACATTCAATCATAGCATCTCTCGCCATTATTGGTGTAATCTTTTTAGATAAGTCCACTCCATATATTATTCTGCCCATATATTATAGTATTATTCCAATAGTTAATAATTTTTTCTGATTTAGCTTTTATAATTTCCAAATTTTCTTCCGTCATAACTTTCCTCCCCGCACTCCATTCTTTATTCGCTTTGCTCATAATGTCACTCGTATGGGTCGGTTCGCATAACAGGAATTAACCGGTTCGCTCGGTTGATCGCTCCCCTGACGGTTTCCTCGAGCGTTTTCGGCTGTTTATGAACGGAGGAATCCACTTCCATCCTTTCCACCTTTGCTTCTTTCAGGAAATCGTAATCAGCGATCGTTTCCCTGACCGCATCAACCTTTACGTTGTTCCCAGAGCCGACGATTATTTTCATATAATGAAATATGGGAAACGTCTTATAAATTTAAGACTTGAAATCAATCCATTTCCATGATCACCAGAATCCGCCTGAAGAACTGGAAATCCCATCTTGATTCTGAACTTTCGTTTTCGAAGGGAGTGAACGGTATAGTGGGGATCATGGGATCAGGCAAGTCCAGCATAATGCAGGCCATTTCATTCGCATTGTATGGAACGTTCTCAGGACTCGGGTCCAGACGGGTTGGGATAGACGACCTGATCATGAGCAAGCCCCAGCAAAAGAGTTCGGCAGAGATTGAGATGGAATTTTTGGTGGACGGGAAGACCTACACGATCAAAAGAAGGATTGATCAGGGCAAGGGAACGAAGCTCGCCGAGATCCGTGAGGATTCCAGCATGCTAGAAGTCAATCCTCAGGGAGTCACTAACCAGGTGACCCGGATACTGCAAACTGATTATGATCTTTTTTCGAGGGCCGTTTATTCCGAGCAGAATGGTTTGGACTATTTTCTCAACATCCCTAAAGGGAAGCGGATGGCCCAGATAGACGGGATGCTGAAACTGGACCTTTACGAGAAAGCAAGGGAGAATTCCGTCAGGCTTCGGAACAGGCTGGCGATTGCGAGGGAAGAGAAAATCAAAATAATTGAGGAAATGAAATCAAAAAACCTTGACGAAAGGATCGGGAACCTGACGAGAGAAATCGAAGGTAAAATGAAAGAAATGGAAACCGTGGGGAAAGATTATGAAATTATTAATAAAAAGAGAACATCCATTTCGGAAGGCCATGAAAAGACGAGAAACGGCATGGAAGCCTTTAGGAAGAGCGTGACAGAACTGAACGGAAGAATGATGTTTCTCAGGAACCAGAACGAAGACATCCGTAAGAAAACGAAGGAAATTGAAGGGATGAAAAAGAAACTGGAAGAACTGCGAAAGATACTCGGGGAAAAACCGGAAGAGACCATTGAAAAGATGAAAAAAGATATCGATTCATCCAAAGCGATCATTCACAGAAATCATGCCATTTCCGAACAGACCAATAAAAGCCTTAATGATATAGGGGGAGTGGAAGGGAAATGTCCTGTATGTGAGTCGGAACTTTCTAACGAAAAGAAAGAATTGCTGATCAATCAAAGGAAGGAAAGCATATCGAAACTTTCCGCTGATATTGAAAAACTGATTATTGTGATCGATCGGGAGCAGAATGAACTTTCCGTATTCACCGATAAATATGATGAATTCAGAGACATTTCGAAATCACTTAAAGAGTCCGAAGGGCAGGACAAGAAGATAAACGACAACGAGAAAGAGATCGATAATATCCGGAAAGAGGTTGCTGGTATCGCTGAAAATATGAAAACTCTCGAAACCAAAGAGAAGGAAGCCGGAGAGAAGCTTTCAAAGATCAATGAGAAGTTCGGGGAACTGCGAAACAAAAAGGACACACTTTCCGAAATGATTGCTGACAAAGAATCCGTACTTTCCGACCTGAAGAATGATTACGGGATGTTCCTGAGATATAACGATGAAGTGGAGAAATTCAAATACATTGATCAGAAACTTTCCAAGTTCACTGACGTTCTCCGGGGGACGCAGGACCAGCTTAGGGACGAGTTCCTGAAGACTGTGAATTACATAATGAATTCCGTGTGGAGTGAATTGTATCCTTACGGCGACTTCAGCGAGATACAACTGGCGATAGACAACGATTACGTCCTCCAGTTGAAAGGGTCAAAAGGCTGGACTTCAGTCGATCTGGTTTCCGGGGGCGAGCGAACCTTGGCGTCGCTCACATTGAGGATCGCCTTTTCGCTGGCTTTCACCCCCAATCTCAGATGGCTGATTCTGGACGAGCCGACTCACAACCTCGACAAGAACGCTATCCGCCATTTCGGGAACATCCTGAAGGACAAGATGGGTGACTTCATCGACCAGGTGTTTTTGATCACCCATGAAGAATCCCTTTCCGACTATATTACTGGTTCTTTGTACAAGATGGAGAGGAACAAGGAGATGGACGGGGTTACGAAAGTTGTGGCTGTTTAACTTACCCATGCCCCTCCTCCGAACCATTTTCTGGAATTTTCCATTCCGTTGATCTCCCTGTGAGATTTCAAATATAGTTTCATCAGTTCCCTGTAAGGCATGAAATCAGTATAAACCTGCGGGAAATGATGGGAATATCCAGCCCAGTTTTGCTTTCCTCCGTAAACATGTATACCTTCTTCCCTTCCGCGCGTTTCGATCCTTTTCGATATCCCGCATCCCGGAAGTGCGTCCAGAATATAATTAACCCAGTAATCCACGTAACCTCCCGATACGAGATCACCGGCGAATTCTATGAGTTTTTCGGAGTCTTCTCTAGTCTTCCGAACATCCTTGCTTGGAATTCCGAGTATCCCCCCGCTGAATACGTGTATCCCATTATCCTTTGCCGTGCTGAAAATTTCGTGCGCTTTGTTTTTCAGTTGTTTCCTAAGTTGCGTGTCTCCTAATTTCCTTCCCGTGTTGAGAGGTATGAATAGTGTGTGGCAGCCCCTTTTGGCTGAATACTCGATTTCTTCCGGTGTGAGTGTTTCGAGTTCGAGACCCCCGTTATTCTGCCACGAAAAACCCATGTTATAAAGAAGGTCTATCACTTTTTTGTGGGATGGACTCACCGTGAAATTATCATCCTGTATCAGTATTTCCTCGTATCCGTTCTCCGCGAGCAATTCCAACTGCTTCCTGTTTTTTTTCATATCATATTGTCTGAATCCACCGATCGTTCTCCATGAGTTGCAGAACGAGCATGATCCACCACAGCCCCGCGAAAAGTCCATGTCTATGTATTTTCTTCCGTTGCTTGTTCCTCCATGAGTTGGCTCTTCCGGATAGTTCGCAGTGTATAATGATGGGTCGATTACTGAAATCTCTGAGACATCTAGATTATCTATTATTCTTCCTTTACCGTCGGTATTCCTGTGATTGGTTACTAAAATACCTCCTTCCAGATATGATATTCCTCTCATTCTTTTGATGTCTTCAGGTCTGGGGTTTTGTACTATGTTATGAAAAATTTTTTCTCCTTCCCCGGATATCACGAAATCCGTCCCTGCTTTCAGGCATTCTTCCGGGAGGTTGGTAGGATGATCTCCTCCCGCTATTACAAGTGTGTCCGGGAAGCGCTCCTTGATTGATGCAACGAGAGATATGTACGAAGGATGTAGAACGGATGCAATCACGTTTATTCCGACAACGTCTGGTTTATAATCTTCAATTTTTTTTACAACTTCAATATCGGAAAGACCGACCCTGACCGAGTTGTTTTTTTCTAGTAACCTGTATTTATCAATCAGTTCGTCGTCGTTCAATACCCCGAAATCATTGCAAAAATCATTTCGTAGTTTCTCGAATGTTTTGTTTCCCCAACCGAACAATTTTTTCCTGTCGTACCCTTCGGCGGTAGCGTCGATTAACATAACATCCGTTCCGCGTTGTTTCAGATAAGAACCCACGTAACCTAGCCCAATAGATTGGGCTTTGTGTATGGGATCCATTACAGCATGCTTGTGCAGGGGGGTCTCTATCAACGCGACTTTTTTAATATGTGTCACCAAATGATAGTAAAATTTATTTTTATATTAAACCAATTTCATTTTTTTTAATGAAAACCGATAAATTTATAAAATATATGAGAAAATAATAAAATATGTCAGATAATTTCCAGAAACTAGACTCGAAAGATTGTAAGATACTTTACGAACTTGATGTTGATGCGAGACAACCTTTGAGCAGGATAGCGAAGAAGGTCATGTTGAGCAGGGAAGGCATTCTTTACCGAGTGAGAAAACTGAAGGAATCCGGGGTCATAAGGAAATACCTTACGATCATAAACATGTCTAAATTGGGGTTTACTCACCACAAGATATTCGTCAAACTTCATAACATTACCAAAAGCGAAGAAAGTGATCTGATCAATGATCTGGTTTCCAATCCGTTCGTTTCATGGGTTGCCAGCTGCGACGGAAAATATTCCCTTATTTTCGGGGTTAAATCGAGAAACATGGTTGAATTCAGCAATATCATGAATGACATTGAAAACAAATACTGGCGTTATTTCATGAACAAAGACATATCGACCATAGTGGAATCCCGTCATTTTTACAGGAATTATTTAGTTGAAGACAGAAAAATTATCAGGAAGGCTTTGAAGTGGGGAGGCGTCCCGGAAAAGAATGAACTCGGTGAGATAGATGAATGCATACTGGACGAACTAGCAATAGATTCTCGTGTCAGTTCTGTGGACATTTCCGGCAAACTGAAAATATCAGCGGATTCCGTCATACGAAGAATAAAGAAAATGGAGAAATCCGGAATAATAGAACATTACATGATTTTTCTGAACAATGCCGTGATGGGGCAGCAATATTTCAAGATACTGATCAGCCTGCATAGCATGAACCGGGGAAAGCGACAAGAAATGATATCTTATTGTCATTCCAATCCCAATATAATTTACATTGTAGAATCGGTTGGACCATGGCAAATGGAGATGGACGTCGAGGTGAAGAATATGGCCGATTTCAGGAAAATGATCAATGATTTTTCCAACAAGTTCACTGAAGTAATAAACGATTATTCCGTTCTGAATGTCTACGATGAATACAAGTTCAGGTTGTTTGATAAGAAAATATTTACTTAATTCTTCATTATAACTATCTCGTCCCCTTCATTCACACTGTATTCCTTCGAGAAATTGCCCATGTTGATCGCTATCTCCATCCTGCCGTAATCGTCCGGGATCAGGACGGGCTCGCCTTTCTGGACTTCACCGAACGTGCGGAGCAATCTTGTTTTGATCTCTTTCATTCCGAATTTCAAAACGACTTCATCTCCCTGCTTTATCCCGGATTCATTGAAAGAACCGGCTTTCACGTTAACGAAGAGCGAACCGAAATGGTTTATGTGGATGATCTTACCTTCTATCTTCCCTTCCGAGACCTTGGCTTCTTCGTATGGGGAACGTACGAGATCAGATGGATCGATTTCTTTACCGAACTTTTCGATCGGAACGCCCTTGGAAAGCCATGCCGCCGCGGGGGTGAAAACATCCCTGCCGTGGAATATGTCTGATACTGGTTTCCTCATGTATTTCTCGTTGGATGCTTCTACGACTTTCTTTATCCCTCCGAGGAAACGTTCCGCCGCCGGGACCAATACACCGTTATCAGGTCCGACCATATAATCCCCTCTTCCGGTCTGGATTATTATTGCCCTTCTTCTTGTTCCCACGCCCGGATCAACGACGCATACATGATATCCGATGGGCATGGTTTCAAGGCATTCCATTGTCCTTGCCCCGTGCATGATGTCGAAGGGTTTGACCTCGTGAGTTATGTCCACTACGTTAGCGTCAGGATTAATGCCTAAAGCAACGCCCTTCATCATTCCCACTCCCTGCGACATCCATCCGAAATCGGACGTGAATGTAATTATTGGCTTTTCTGTCATGATAGAAATTAGTTAAACCCGAAATAAATGTTTGTACACTTTTTTTCTGTGTCCAATGTTGATAATCAATATTATCAGTTTTCCTTTGTTAACGTCCAGAATTACTCTGTAATCACCTACTCTTAATTTATAATATGGTGAACCAACAAGTTTTTTTATGAAATGTTCTGGTCTTATCCTGATCCTTTGTAAAGTCGATAATATTCGTTTTTGAACATGCTTTTCTAATTTTTTTAACTGTTTTATAGAATATTCAGTAAAAAGAACTTCATACATCAAGCTCCCTCTTTACCTCGTTCAGCGAATACAGTTTGCCGTTTTTAATATCTTTTTCTGCTTCTTTAATTTCCTTTTTCGTTTCTTCTGAAATTTCTGTGATATCTTCCATCATATCCCATATCACATCCTCATAGCTTTCACTATCAAATAATTTTCTTCCTGTTAGTTCTTTTTGGAGTTGTTGTGATACTTGAATGGTTGTAGCCATAGTTAACTATAGTATGTTATAGTTTATAAAATTAACGTTATGTCTAATTAAGAATTCGAGATAATTATAAGTATGTTTTTAACATATGATATCCTGTTTGTCCAACTAGTGTACCAACATAAAAAGCCGTGCTTTCAATAATCCTTTCTGTCTTAGAATTAAAGTCAACAGCAAATTGAAAAGGAATTAATGGATATAATCCTTGCCTTAACGTGTTTGATAAACTTCCGTCATCATGAGTTGGAATAAGGATATCCAATCCCGCACCAACCCCAATGCCAATTAAAAAATCCGAAAAAGTTCTTCCGTTAAGTAATGGTTTTTTCTCTCCCATAAAATATATAACGAATAGGATTTTATAAGCCTTTTACATAATTACTACTTTAAAGTTAACGTGAATTTATATCTCTTCATATTCTCGGGAATCCTATCGGGCAAACGACTATTTTACCCGAATTTTTCTCTGTTAGTCCTTTCTTGAGATCATAAAAGGTTATCGTCAGGTCAGGCTTCACTGCCGCTCCAATGCTTTCCCCGGTGTCGCAGTCGATCCCTGAAGGACAGTCTATGGATACCTTTTTCGCATCCATTTGGTTGAAAAGATTGATCGCCTTCTGATATTCGTCGGTCACTTTCGATCTCAATCCGGTTCCAAACATCGCGTCAACCAGTATGTCCGGCTTCAGCTTGTCCAGTTTCCTGTCGTGGAATTTTACGTGCTTTATCAAAGATCTGAGCGAAACGAGTATACGGAAATTATTTCGCGCTTCGTCGCTTCTCAGGAGTTCGTGACCCTTTATGAAATAAACATGAACTATCGCCCCGTAGATAAGGGCGTGCCTTGCGAATACCAGACCGTCGCCGGCGTTGTTCCCGGTTCCGCAGAATATAAGAACCCTTTTCCCTTTCATTCCGTATTTTTCGTCGACGATTCTTGCCGACCCTCCGCCGGCGTTCTCCATCATTTTATCAAAAGTGAGGCCGATCTCGTTCGCCTTTTTCTCTACCTTCCTTATGCCTTCGGCAGAAATCATAATGATAATTCGTTTTTTGAATTAAATAAACTACATCCCTTCGTATGACAGCTTGATCATATCGTTATGAGCTGTCTATCGCTGCTCATAAACTTTTCGTACATCCTTTCCACGTTCTTTCTGTTGACGTAAGGACGGTGATGGCGGAAGCCCCCTCCCATTGTCTTGGGTATGTGCATTAGTTCGTGGATCAGCGTCTTAGTCCTTTCTTCCCTGCTCATTTTGTCGTATCGTTCCGAGATCACTTCGATTATGTAATGCGCCTTGACGTCGAGAGCGATCTGCATGGCCTTGGAAAGGGCATGACAGCGGGCGATTATTCTCCTCGTCTTCGATCCTCTGCTTCGCATACATACCATCCTTTCTGTATCGATCCAGTGGAATCCCAGTCGCTTTATGATGAATTCCGTTTGTACCTGGAGGGATGGATCCTTTTCGTAAGTGATCATATGTAGAAATTGTCCGGGGAATGATAAATATTACAGGTCGGGAAAACTGTTATAGTGATCAAATTCCGTAGTGTCTATTCCCAATGAGTCGGCCAATGCCTTTAATTCATGTTCGTATTGTTTTATTTGCGGTCCGAGAACCTTTGTCATTGAATCAATCTTTTCGCTTGTGAGCGGGGGAAACAGAACAGATGGTTCTTTTGCGATCTGGTTATACTCGTAATTCCTGAAATCGAATCCTATGGTTTTCCATATTTTCTCGATATCGATATTCGTTTTCTCTTCTATCTTTCTGCCGGAATCGTATATCAGTCCGGAAAAATCCATATCCGATATGATTCCCTTGGTCGTAACACCTATTCCCCATAAAAGATAACCAGTGAAAGCCAGTGCTGATACGTACAATCCTAACTTCTTGAATCTTCCGTAATCTGGCTTTTTCGTGTCTTTGATGGCGAACACCCCCGATAGGAAATTGGATAGAAGTAAAGATAATGTTTTTCATGTATTTAAATTTTATCTAAAAAAGGTTTTTTCGTGTTGGGTAAGAACAT
>CAYUSU010000028.1:9975-19034 GCA_964447525.1 uncultured archaeon
ACATAAATAGCAAGTTCACTACATACTTTTATGAAAAAAATAGTTCTTTCTGGTTCGAAAACTGGTGATCTCCCCGAAGGTTTTCCTCACGCGAAGATAAGATCACTCCAGAAAACGGCGATAGAAGAAATATCTAAGGCCTGGAAAGACGGATACAGGTACGTTTTTCTCGAAGCACCTACCGGTTTCGGGAAGAGTGCGATTGCCATAACCCTTGCCAGACAGAACCATAGTGCATTCATACTGGTTTCCACCAAGACGCTTCAGGAGCAGTACGTGAGGGAAAAGAAAAACAAGACCATAAAGGTTTCCGGAAGGAACAATTTTCAGTGTATTTATTACGGAAAGGGGAAACGGTGCGATGTCGGGGCGTGTGTGATGGGAATGGACTGTGATCATAGACCGAGAAGGTTTTCCGAGGACATCCCGATGAAATACAGTAAGGTAGCTAATGCAGGGAAGGATGAACTGTACATGCTGGTTGAAACGGATATGTGTCATTACTGGGATCAGAAATGCAGGGGACTGAACCACGGATACCCTGTGATGAACTATGCTTATTTTCTCAACGAGACAACACATGCGCATGATTTTTCCAAGAGAACGCTTATGGTTTGCGACGAGGCGCACAGCATGGAAGATGAATTAATGCGTTTCATCGAGTTCAGGGTTTCCGACAGGGATCTGGCGGAGATCAACTGCAGGATACCTGAAGGCGACGTTACGGTGGAAGAATGGATAGCGAACCTTAAAGAATGGAGAGAAAAACTGGAAACCGAAGTAAAGTATACTGATGAGAGCCTGAAAAAAGCGAAAGACAAAAATGAATCGATGGAGAAGACGCTAAAGATAAAAGACATCTTCAAGAAGATAGAGAAATGCGAATTCATATCGAAGGAACTTTCTGATGATCACGATAACTGGATAATAGACAACGAAAGGACCGGCGGGGTTGGAAGAGTTATATTCAAACCCATATTCGTAAGAAGATGGGGGCAGAAGTTCTTCGGCATGGCCGACAGGTTCCTTCTCCAGTCGGCTACCATAATAGACGCCGCGGCCATGGCCGACAGCCTTGGATTGCCGGAAGACGAATGCATCTTCCTTAGGTCGGGGTCGGAATTCGTTGCTGAAAAACGACCCGTTCATTACGTTCCGGTCGGCAGGATGTCCAGAGCCGGGATAGAAGAGACCCTTCCAATACTCGTTGAGAAGATACGGGAACTCATGGAAAAGTATCCGGATCAGAAAGGCGTTATTCACACGCATACGTACAAGATACAGGAGCATATCATGAAAAACATAGATTCGGAAAGGCTCATTGCCAACAAGAGCGGGGATTCGGACGGAAGGGACATGGTAATCAGGAGGTTCATCCATAGCAGTCGTCCAATGGTCCTCGTTACGCCATCCGCATATGAAGGGATGGATTTCAAGGACGACATATGCAGGTGGCAGGTCATATGTAAGATCCCGTATCCTGATCTGGGGGATAAACAGGTCAAGAAGAGGACCGAGTTGTCAGGATCATGGTATCAGTGGAAGACCATCCTCAGGCTCGTCCAGACGTATGGAAGAGGTGTGAGATCAAAGAACGACTGGTGCGACACGTACATTTTCGATTCCAATTTCCAGATGCTCCTCCAGAGGAACAAAGAGCTCTTCCCGGAATGGTTTACCGAAGCGATCGTTGATTTAAAATAAATAATATTCCATTTACATAAACGCCTTGGAATCTTCTTTTTTCTGCTCCGAAACCTTAGTGAAATCTATCGCCGCCTTTTCCATCGGGGTTCCTGTTTCAGATTCCTTGGAGAGACGTTTCCGGATCTTCACGAATATGGGATAATTGACAGATTCTCCGACGATCAGGCCGGTTCCGACCCGCAGGCCGGATATCTGACCAAGAACGTCTTTCGTGATCCCTTCTGACGACTTTCCGATGTGATCGAGGTCATTCGGATTGGATACACGAAGAATGATGTGCGTGTTGCACTGGGAAAGGATTGTTGTGTCTAGTTTGATCGGACGCTGGGATATCAGGCATATGGATGCGTGGAACTTCCTCCCCTCCCTTGCAATCGTTGTCAGTATCGAACGGGCGATGGCTCTTTCACTCTTTGCCCTCTCGGGGACGAACTGATGCGCTTCCTCCACGATCAGAAGGAACGGCGGGATGTTTCCTGCCCTTCTCTCGTTGAACAGCTTTCTTGCGATGTGGGCGACTATCATCTGCTTGGACTTTTCGTGTATGAGACCAGAAAGATCAATGATACTTACCTTCCCCTGCACGGCGATATCGCTGACCGGCGGGCTGTCGTCTATTCCTATCAGTCCGATCTCTCCCAGTTCCTGTAGTGATGACACAAGGACGTCCCTCGTGTTTGGAGGGATCTTCTCGTCGTTCTCCAGTTTCTCTATGAACTCGGAAACGTCGAATTTCTTTCCTTCTTTTCTTATATCCCTTAGTGTGCGTGAGATTTCCCTTTCCTGTGCCTGTGATATCTTCATTGAAAGGAATCCCGAAAGCTGGGCTTTTGAGAGGTGCGACATTCCTATCTTAATGTCCGAGTGGGAATAAACGTTTATCCTGTCTGAATAATTAGGGTCGTCAGCAAAGGACTTGTATTCTCCGTGCGTGTCAATAATCACCGTGGCGATCTGCCCTTCATCCGGCTTCCTCCCGAGTAGTTCCTCGATAAGAACTGAAGTCAGATAGGATTTCCCGGCGCCTGACATCGCGAGAATGGCCAGATGTTTCTGGAGCATCCGCGTAAGATTGAGCTTGACTCTTATATCGTGGTGAGGGATCGTTCCTAAATCCAGTCCCTTGTCGTCGAAACCGAGGAACCTCGTGAGTATTTCGCAATCGGGTTCGCTGACCCTGTTTCCGGGTGATGGCGGGAAAGAAACTTCCTGGAATGACTGGTCATCCTTGGAATACACGCCAAGCGGTGTTACGTCGGCGACCAGATATTCCCAGTTATCCACCGGGAAGATGTATTCCATCGGTTTAGATGACTCATATTTTTCGACCGATTCCGGCCGCATGAAGTAGCGGTTGGATTTGAACACATCGGCCACGCGACCGATCAATATCCCTCCGTGGACCTTGGTCTGGACGAATTGGCTCCTGTGGACCACCGTCCCTTTCTTGATCACGAACGAGAACTTTCGCGTGGACGGCCCTTCGGGACTGGATATCACCGTGCCGTATTCGGTCATAGAAGAATGTAAGGGAATGAAAAATAAAAACGTTTGGCATTCATAAAAAAGAATATCGGTTTAAAGATTATAACCATGTCCGATTTATTTGAAAAAACTTGCTCTGTCCATTTTATTGCGTAAACCAATTCTCTCATTTGATTGTTTCGTTTCTTCAGCTTCTTTTATTCTTCTCATTTTATCTGCTTCACTGTCGCTGCTAAACCGAAAAACAAAATGTTTGCTACTATCATCGATATGGATTTTTCCTGCTGCATATAGAAGTCTTACCTTCTCATTGTGATCCATGAATGAATCGACTTCAAAATTATTGATTTGGTCTTGTACCCCTTGAATTTTCTTCATTAATTTGAATATGTCCTTGTATAATCCATTTATTTCATCCGGACCACCCGATAGAGAGTAGCCTCCGGTCTTCTTTCCGTCGATTTTCCATATTTTTAAATCATATGACCCAGGCATGAAAATTCACCTTAATTCAATTTCTTCGTGGGAAAAGATTTAAAACATGTTGTTGAGCCAGACCATTCAGATCATATTTCATGCTTTATTTTTTCAAGAAAATCCTTTCTTTTCTGATATGTTGTTCTCATTTCCTCTTGTATATTTTCCGGTATTTTTTCATCGAATTTGAACCCCGCTTCCGGGTTGTGTTTCATGATTTTCCTTATGCGTGATTTTGCTCTCCATTTCGGCAAGGGCCATACGCCAATAGACAGTTCCCCGTTCATTGAATCAAATCCTCCGAATCTCCTGCCAAGTATCCCGCATGCTCTCTGTAACGCATCATCACTTTCATAATCCATGAAAACTTCGTATTTTGTCCTGTCTTTTTTTATGTGTATTACGTTCACTCCGTCGTACACACTCCTGGGTTGTTTTTCCGCGAGTCCTGCCGCTACCATACAGTCTTCTACATCTATAATGTTCATGTAATTTGCGAAAGTGATAGTTTTCTTGTCTTCTTCGGGGAGGCGTCTTATCGCCCTTTTGAGTCCCCATAATGTCGAGAATTTTTTGACATCATCGAAGGATGTGCCTAGCCGGTATACGCTTTCGACTTTGTCCACGAAATAAGGTTCTGCTTTTCCCATGAGATGAAATTACCGAAAAGATTTAAATTATGAGGTTTATCCAGAATTAATCTAAAAATGCTCCTATGTATGGGATGAATTGTTATCTCAAAAAAACTGGTCTTGTGTTTTGCTGTGCTGCTAGAAGGTCTTTTTTTCTTTTAGCTTCAATTTCTTTCTTTCTGTTTAATTCCCTTACCCTTGTTCGGTTGTTTATTTTTCTTCCCGCAATGTTCGCCATTTTTATCTCCTTTTTTATTTTGTATGGAACATCGTTTTCGAATTCTATTTTTAACTTTCTCCCTTTCAGGAAAGATGCGTAATTTACCTGACCTTTCAGCTTTTTCGTGTTGTCCGCTCCGGGCATTGAGGGATTTACCCATTGAAGATCGTAAGTCTCACTTCCGGAAGGCAGTTTAAAATCGGGAGTAACCCCCATAAAAATATCGGCAATGAAGTCAAAAACCTCTTCTATTATCTTTGCCGAATATTGAAATAAAGTTTTTGGTAATTTTGTCTCTCCCTTGCCTTTCATATACACGCCCGGGTGGCCGTTTTTGTAAGAGACAACCAAAGTATCCACGTTTTTGTACGGTATCATAAAGGAATTAGCATAGTAAATTTTTTAACGCTTTCCTGATCCTAGTTTAGTCTTGGAAAGCTTCTAGGAATGGAAAAACAGTTTTGAAATAATTCGATATTCTGTGTACTCCCGTGTCCGGGTTTCTCCTTTTTCTTTCCCAGTAATTTCTTCCTTCTTCCGCTTCTTGGTGTGTATGTTGGAATTTTTTTGTCCACTCGCTCTTTACTTTTTTGCTTTGTTCGAGCTCGACTCCTTTATTGATGGTTGTTATGTAGCCTATTGCGTTGTTTATTGGATGGAATCCTCCGATATCTGCCATCTCATGATGACCGGGTTTGTGCAATAAATATAATCGCATGCCATCGTCATCATCCGGCATTACATAGATTTTGGTGACGCCGATATACCTGTTTTTACTCATATTACCACATGAAAAATATTGTAATTTAATTTATAATGATTGATTGAACCCAAAACGGAATTTGACCCCGGTCAAAATTGATGAAAATACTCTTTTTTGTTTTAATTCCGATAAAAATAGGCTCTGTATATATCGATTTTTTTGTTTTTCTTTCCTCTTGGTCACGCCTGAACTTTTTCCTCACTTTCAAAATTAAGTCTCACTTTTTGTGCAAAATATAATTTATATTCTATAGTATATATTTTAAGAAATATATAATTAGAAAAATAAAATACAAAATATATAATATGATATACATATTAAGATTTATTCATTGGAAAGTAACAATTTTAATACATACATAACATTTATATTTCTACATGTTATAATTATGCTATGGATGATAAAAAACCGGTACTAGAGGACATGTTTTTGAGAGAAAAACCGGCAAAGATCATGCTGGCTTTGAAGACTTCCAAGGCGTCTGTTTACGCTACTATTCTTTCCAAGGAAGCTGACTGTACGTATTCCCATACGGTGAAAATTCTGAACGTTTTGATGAAAATGGGCATCATAGAGTTCGAAAAACACGGCAGAATCAAGACTGTTACACTCACGGATGACGGCTGGGATATAGCGCATAACCTTGAGGCAATGACCAAAAAGCTGATACAGGTAGAAGAGAAGATAGATAAGCAAACCAAAGAGAAGAAAAAGAAAAAATAGGCTCTATGTTTATCGTTTTTTAGTTTTAAAATGATATCATTTTTGTGGTTGTTTACTCTCACTTATTTCGAATTGGGTCCTGGTATGGTTTCATTTTCGAAATCGTTTGTCATGCAAAATTATAACGTCGTTATATTATAACATTGTTATATTTATTTTTCTGAAAACTCACTTTTTGGAAATTCCTTGAAAAATTATAACGACGTTATACTATAACAGTGTTATATAAAATTTCTGAAAATTGTGAAAAAATAAAAATTTGGTTTTTGAAATCTTTTTCTTTTGGGTTACCCCAGAGAACGAAAATGTACCTTAAAACGACAACTTAGCTTCGGGAGGTTTACATTTCATCATTTTGTAAACTAAAATATCCTTAAAAATTCATGTCCGGAAATCCATATTTCCGGACAATCGACATACTGCGCTTATATACAAGTTCAAACAATACTAAAATGTGAAAAAATGGCCCAAAAACTTCCCAGATTCTTATCTTTTCCCGAAGTCGAAGCAATGTTCAAAGCATCTTTAGTGAGTAGAAGAGATAACATGATTCTAAAAAGTTTATTTTATTTAGGTCTTAGAAATTCAGAACTTGAAAACTTGAAAATTGAAGATATAGATTTTATCAATGAAAATGTCAAAGTTGTCCAGGGGAAGGGGGAGAAAGATCGTTATGTTCCAATTTCTGCATCTTCCTACAAATTCGATTTGAAGAACTATATTGGCGATTTAAAGGAAGGAAAATTGTTTTACGTTTCTGACCGTCATATAAGAAGAATAGTTAAAAAATACGCAATTTTAGCGGGTATCAGGAACCCAAAGGAAGTGCATGCACACACATTAAGGCACAGCTACGCAACATTTCTTCAGAATAATGGAATACCTTTGAATGTTATTCAGGAAACACTTGGGCATAAAAATATCGAGACAACAACAATATATGTTCACTTAGGCATCGAACGAAAAAAACAATTGATTCAAGAGGCTTTTTCAAAACATAAAAACGCGTCACTGCAAGCCTTTTTGAAAGATTAAGAAGAGTAAATATAACAGTGTTATATTAAAACACGGAATACCTGTTAAATATTGAAAAAACGACAATTAAAAATATATATCAAAACATATAATACAAATAATATATATTAAATATTATATTTTATAAAATATATACTAAAGTATATATATTGGAAAAAATAAATTTTTGCGAAAAAGTGAGGATTCATGAAATTTGACCCCCTAAAATTTTGGAATGTGTGAGAAGAAAATCGGAGAAAATATGCTCTATACATATCGATTTTCATTGATTATTCTTAACAAAATAGATACCTAATCTTCGGTAATGAGCGTTTTCTTGATAAAAGGACCATACAACGGGTGTGCCGCCCCGAGAACCAAACCAACAGGGAACATAGCTAACCCTCCCAAGACGCCAACAGTAGTGTCTATAAATGAGGATACAGGATATTCTTGTTTATAAATTTCCTTTAAATCCATCAATAATCCTGTGTCTCCAGAAATATTTTCCATCCACTCGTCCATGACATCTTCAAGGCATAATGTTTTTCTGTTGAACACCCTTCCAAGAGCATAGCCGGCGGACATTCCGGCTCCTATCGCATCCTGTATTTTGCTGAAAGCGACCCTTGTTCTTGGTTTCATTTTCTGTAAATATTTGGAAGGAATTAATCCGGCCTCGGATTCCTCGTCGAATCCAAAATTATATTTCGTAAGGCTTTTATTGGTTTTAAACCATTTGTTCTTTTTTAACAGTATGAACAATGGGATTGACCACTTGTCGTTCAATGCATATCGCTTTTTATCTTCGTAATCTCTGGCTTTTTCAATGTATGAATTTGTTCCCATCATTAGAAGGTATAGTTTTGTATTATAAATGATATTTATCCCAAACAGTTTACAAATCATTTCCGTAAAGTCTGGCAATATTGACCTTCCTGTCGAAAAAATTCTCCATATGGACGGACAAATAGGCTCCTATCATGTCTGATGCGGGATCAAGAACGAGATCAAACTGTCCTTCCAGTATTCCCATTTTTTGCAGATACTCGAAACCCACGCCCTCAGCGAGGCTTGCCGTTATACACGATGCGTATTTCTTATTGTGGTCTATCTCTTTGATTTTGGGTATCATCTGTATCCCTTCCGAAACGAGGAAACCCTTAGCTATGTGTCCGGGAATCCTGTACTGTGCATGCCCGAAGTTTTCGAAATATGTGAGAAGGCACGCAGCAACAGCCAGAGGAACGGTCATTCCCTGGATAATGTTCCTGTCCCTTCTGAACGCGTTTTCCAGATATTCCGGTTGCTTCCCTTCTGCTGAACAATCAGTCATGTAGTTTCCGGTATCGAAATATCTCCGATAGAGACCGGTCAGACCGCTTGTTCTTTTATTCAGATAAGTAGCATTTTCACCAATTTAAGACGTTCTTTTTTTAGTAATTAGTCCCCAGACGATAAGAAACGCTCATTTTCCACGATTTTTACACTTATAAGCTATCAGAACCTATTGTTAAGATAAATAATCAGGGCAGGCGCGAGTTTTCTCTGATTATCAATAAAGGTTGACGCACCTAATGCGTGCGTTTATATGGAGGAAGTTAATATGGCAGATTTCGATCGTGGACCGAGAAAGAATTTCGGACCAAGAGAAATGCACAAGGCAGTTTGCGCAGAGTGCGGCAAAGAATGCGAAGTTCCATTCAAGCCCACAGAAGGCAGGCCTGTTTTCTGCAGAGATTGTTTCGCAAAGAAAAGAAAGTTCTAATAAGCGAAACTTTACTTAAAACAATATACTATTTCTGTTCTTTTTGTTTTTCATTCCTTAATCTTATCTATCCTTACGTATTTGTCGTTGTACACGTTCTCGAAGCCTTCCAGCTCGTTCCCCAGGATCATCTTATAAAGTGTGGTATTCTTGACATTCTCGTTGGGAGTGAACATATCGAAGTAATGGGTGATATCCTTACCCGCTGCCGTAAAAATAGCGAGTCCTTTCTCGTTGTCTGCCGCATTAACCAGCAAATATTCTGCTCCG
>CAYUSU010000029.1:0-18853 GCA_964447525.1 uncultured archaeon
TTTCAATGATCAACATCCTCATCACGCCGTTTTCGAATGCCTTCGGACCGGCAATAATAATTGGTCTCACGGTTTTGTGGGGTGTTCTATTCTTCGGGATAGGTTCTCTCTCCAGGAAAATGGACAATAAATTCCTCTCCAGACTTTTCTCTAATGAGAACTCCATACTCATGACCGCTCACATGCTGGATGCTTCCGCGACATGGACAGCCCTGTCGTTCTTCGGATACATCGAGCAGCATGTCGTGCCGAGGATGTTCATACCGATAATGGGACCGGCAGCAATGTTTTTCCTCAAATTAGTCGTGGTAATTCCTGTTCTCTATCTGATTGATCATTACACCGAGGAAGGGAACTTCAGAAACTTCCTGAAGATCGTTATCCTCATACTAGGGCTTGCGCCGGGGCTGAGAAACGTGATAAGACTGGGCGCAGGTGTATAGAATTAAAATAAGTTTTTGATCAAGGCTTTAGCATTATATCAACCAACTGGCTGTCGCTCACCGTCGTCTGGCTTTTCAGCCATTCCACATGGGCTTTCTCACACTGTTCCACAGCGATCCCTTCCGGGCAGCATACGTTCTTTCCGGCGTATATCTGGGTGCAGTTAAGATACCTGGTGTCGGTTCTTGCCTGATCTATCGGATATTTCTCCCCTTTGTAGCATTCGCTGTCGTTCTGGCATCCTCCCCACGCTATCCTGCATTTTTCGTGGTTGTTGTTTACGAGGTTCTTGCAGAAGTCTTCCCCTCCCTTGTCGTTGTAGCCCGGGAAGAGTACGTTGAACATCGTTCCGTCCGGGTTCATTCCGGTGTTATCGCAGGAGTCCGCGAAGTTGATCAGCGTGTTCTCGGTTTTCGTGGTCCTTAACGTGTAGTTGGCTGATGCCTTGATGGTGAAAGTCTTCTTCGGGGAATTTCCTATGTCCGGGGCTTCCGGATAGCAGAACGCCTGGTACGCTTTGGTATCCTCGAATTTCCATTCAAGTATCCAGTACCCGTTCTCCACCCGGTTGTTTACCGGAGCCTTGGTACATTTCATTGCAGATACCGTTTTCACCCAGCTCTCGGGTATCTCCACCCTCACACTGTCAACATCCACTATCTCGTCTTCCCGTTCGGTGGTGGATAGGTTGAAACCAAGGAAGGCCTTTTCCCCCTCCTTTATCGGCTGGTCCATCACCCCTATCGAAAGCTTTACAGGCGACGGGGATATGAGGGATGATTTTTGCTGCCTTACCAGGAGATTGTCCCTCGTTAGACGCTTCCACTCGTCCTCGCTGATAACATCAACCTGTAAAGTGGAGTCCACGCTGTAGTCGTATTCCACCTTAAGCGTGAGGGGAATGTAATACTCCCGTAATTCATTTACATCCTTGTCCTTGCTGAACTTGTCTATCCCGAATAATCCCCTTTGTTTAAGGATGTCGCCGCATCCGATCATTCCAAGCATGTTTGCCGGGATAATGTCCTTCCGTTCTATCCGGATCATTTCCCCGTAATCTGCCTTGTTGACACTATACTCGTAAAGTGTCCTCTTGAACTGGTCCTTTTCCGCGCTTACCGTCATGGATGACCAGTTATCTATTTGCATGCTGGGATTGGGGTTTATCTTCAGTCCATCCATATAAGTGAGTAGCGTGAATGCCGCGTTCTTCGCAACGAAATCGCCCCGGTTGTTCATCTCGAAACGTATCGAGAAGGGCTCACCGAGATAGATACCCGCCGCCTGGAAGTTCTCGATCTCCAGCCCTACGGGAGCCGCCGCTGTTTGATCGCTGCCCACGTACTGTCCGGAAGTGATTTGCTGGGCGTAACCGACCGGATTGGTGAACAGTAGCCAGGACTGCCCGAAGGTGTTGGAAAACTGCTCGAACAGGCCGCCCATTGGCTCGATGAAATCGGAAACGGAGTTATGTATCCCCGGCCACCACTGACCGAAGAACGCCGTTCCGACGTTCTGTTCTCCCACACCTATACCGAATATGAAAAATGCCACGATAAGAACCATTAAACCCATGTATGGTCGGCTGGATGCTGGGGTCATTATTCCCGAGAAGAAGGCGATCAGCCATACAACCCCGAACACTATGCCGGCCGTTCCCGAGAAGAGCGTGATACCAAGTCCTCCCGCCCCGAATAACGTGAATCCCCCGATAAGGAGCATTATTATCAGGAACACGATCTTGTCTATGTTTTCGTAATTTGCCGTTACTCCTCCTAATCCTTTTCCGAGAGCCCTTATCAGGTTCTCACGTTCCGTTGGTACGGGTAATACCAAAAAGAAGGCTATCGAAAGCCAACCGAGAGCCGGCGACTGGAATATCCCGCCACCAAACGCTCCGAAAACCCATATACCCATATAAAGCGCGACCACGACTCTTCCGAGTGATCCGATTATCTGGTCCGGATGGAGTGGATCATATTCTATCGGCAACGAGAAATACGCCGCAAAAACGAACAGCAATAGGATAAGGTTGGAAAGCGGGAAGAATGTATTGCTTATTCCCAGACCGAAAAACATTATTGCCAATACCTTCATGAACTGTTTTGTCGCGCCGAAACCCGTATTGTACGAGTTCTCTCTGGTCGCGAAAAGGCTTCCTAAAGCGAACCTGTCCGATTCCTCTTTCTCAATCAGTTTTATTTGCTGGGGATTAGGGACCAGAGTATACCCGGCCATGCATCCGAAAGAAACGATGAACTGCCATATGCCGGTGGTCGCCGCGATAGCCACCCCGATCACTACCAAAAACAAACTGAAGATCACTGTCTGGACGTGATGGCCAGTCTTGTCAGCGACCCTGTTGATAAACTTGAAAGGAGTTTTCATCCTCTTTTCTTCGTATTCCTTGGAGGACTTCTTTCTCGATTTTTCTTCCCCTTTTGCCATTACTCCTTTGAATGTATTGGCGAATGTTTCTGCGTATTTTGCTTGTTCTTCTTCAGAGAATGAAGCTGTATCTTTTTCGCTTAATCCCTTACTATTCGCGAATTCGTTTATTTCTTCCCCGAATTTTTCATCTTCAATTCCTGATAATCTTTTGAAGTCTGCATCCAATTTCCCAGTCATTCCCGCGGTTGCTTCAAAAACATTAAAAGTATGTTTTAATTTACCGTATGTATCTTGGAACCATTGTTTTTTACTAGCATCGGCTTTACCGAGTATTTCTAATTCCTTTGTTTTGGGATTTCTGCGTAAAACTAGCTTTTTCCCTCCTTTTTTTCTAATTTCATTAAAAACATTTTTCTTAACAAAATCTAATTTTTTCTTTAATAATTCTGCTCTGTAATGCAGCCATTCTTGATATTCTTCGTCTGCCAATAGTTCCCCCTCTAGTCCAATTGTTTCATTCGCATGACTGGAAATGTGATGAGAAGGGCACACAAATGAATGTATCTTCCCATTTCCTGACGGTGAAGGTGAAATCATTTTTAATTTCTTTTTTCCGCAACCATTGACACCACAGAACTCATTTATCAAGGGAACTAATCTAGGACCTAATTTTTGAAAATGAATTCTGCAAGAATTGCAGTAATATTGATTAGGCCCTACAGGCACCAGTTGCCATTTTTCCTGGAAAAGATGCATGCAGTTCGGGCAGGGTGTTTCCCCGCTTTTTATCTTTATCTCGTCAGGCATGTTTATTTCATTATGTATGGTTGGGCCTTCAACATTAACATTACCTTCGTTTATGTTTACGTTTGGTGGTTCTTGTCTCGGTGGCTGAGGAATGTCATCATCCGCCGGTTCCGGTTCAATCGTTGGTCCGGATTTTGGTGCATTTTTCTTTTCGTATTCTTGGAACTCAACATTGGGGACAGTGAACCGGTTGCCTTTATTCTTGGAACTTGCGAGATACCTTGCGAACTTGAGGGCTTCCTGTGTTGTTAAACCCTCGAAGGAAAGGCTGTCAAAAACGACCTTGGCAAAATTCTGGAACTTGAAATCTTCCCACTTGCTCATCTTTCCCGGCCTTTTTTTCGGGAAATATCTGCCTTCCATCATAGGAATGATGTTGGGAAGAAGCTCTTTGTTTATGAAATTGAAATATCCCACCCTTTGGCTGTGACTTAAATCTTTCCAGTTGATTTGGATCTGCTCGCATAGGGTTTGCCTTACCGACCTATAAGCAGACATGTCCCTTCTGAAAACACCTTTTCCTAATTCATGCCTCTTCGCGCCACCTCTTTTCGGCTTGAAAATCGGGAACTCAACCATTAGTATCACTAAACAAACTCTTACTGCTTATTTATTTAATTAACCAAGCAAGGTTAAAAATTATATTTTCCAGAAAAAGAGATCAGTTGGCTCATTTCTTCCCGATCAGCTCAAGAATTCTCGGGATCATCATGTCAGGACCGCCTGCCACGACCACGTCTTTCAGAAGGCCTTTTTCCGTATAATAATCGATAAGGGGAGCAGTTTTATTCTCATACTCTTTCAGCCGGTCCTCAATCGCTTCTTTCGTGTCGTCTTTCCTGTGGATCAGTTCCCCGCCGCACTTGTCGCATATTCCTTCCTTTTCCGGCAGAAGGGGCGGCATGTGAAGATCGCCGATACGGATGTCAGCAATGTTGTATATGTTCCCGCATCTCTTGCAGACCCTGCGTGCGGTCATCTTTTGAATGAGAATGTCCCGGTCAAGCTTCACATTCAAAACAACATCTATTTCGGTTGCCTGGTCGAGCATCTCCGCCTGGTTGATAGTTCTCGGGAAGCCGTCCAGAATAAACCCTTCGTTGCAGTCGTCCTTCTTTATCCTTTCTTTCAGTATGTCGACCGTAAGCTCGTCCGGTACCAGCGCTCCTGAAGTCATTATTTCATGAAGCTTCTTCCCGAGGTCAGATCCGCTCGCAGCCTCCGCCCTGAACATGTCTCCCGTCGAAATATGAGGGATTTTCAATATAGGGTTCAGACGGGAAGCATACGTTCCCTTTCCGGCTCCGGGTGGTCCGAGGAATATTATTCTCATAATCATCACGTATTGTAATTGTATGGAGAGAAACATTTAAATATTTCCAATGTATTCAGTCCTGGAAGAAAACCTTCGCTTCGCCTGTTTTTGCGGAACCAATGACGAAATTCCCGAACTCCTCGAATTCCCTGACAGCGATGGGTTTGCCGCCAAGAGAAATAATGAAATCAGAAATAGGACATGTCATTTCATGGAGCGCCGACCTGACCTCGTTGAATACGATCCCCCCTGATCCGGGTGCGAGGTTCTGGTCAATCACACCGATCGATTTCAGTCCTTTCGTCAGTTTTTTCAGTTCGTCCCACGGGAACGGCCGGAACACGCGTATTCTTAACAATCCAATCTTTTTCCCCTTCTTTCTCATATTTCGAATGGCCGCTTTCGCTATGGTTGAATTGGAACCGAGTATTATCAGAGCAGATTCGGCGTCGTCCATCATAAATGATTCGATTATGTCGTATTTTCTCTTGAACATATTGGCGAAGTCTTTCTGGACCTCATCTATCACGTTAAGCGCGTTTTTCTGGGCCAGATGGACTTGCTGGCGGAAGTAAGGATAGTCTGTCATCACTCCAATACCTTCTGCCATGGGTTTTTTAGGATCAAGGAAGACCTTTGGCTTGTAAGACGGGAGGAATTTATCCACCTTCGCCTGGTCGGGTATGATAACCGGTTCTCTGGTGAATGACAAAAAGAAGCCTTCCATGTTGATGAAGGCGGGAAGCATTACCCGCGTATCCTCGCATATTTTGTATGCCATTATTACAGAATCAAGAACTTCCTGATTCGTCTCGCAGAAAAACATCAGCCATCCCGCGTCTCTCTGGTCAAGGATGTCGTTGTGGTCTGGCCACAATGTTATCGGAGCTGACAATGCCCTGGATACGTTGACCATTACAATCGGCAGGCGAAGCCCGGAAGCGATGTATATCACCTCGTGCATTAACAACGTTCCCTGGCTGGAACTCCCTGTGAACGTGCGAGCTCCGGTGGCCTGTGACGAAACGGCAGCTGACATGACAGAATGTTCGGATTCTACGGGAACGAAT
The DNA here is from genome assembly GCA_964447525.1 of uncultured archaeon. Taxonomy (GTDB): domain Archaea; phylum Aenigmatarchaeota; class Aenigmatarchaeia; order QMZP01; family QMZT01; genus JAFGDH01. Next base: position 6,028 of record CAYUSU010000029.1, read on the forward strand.
TCTCCCGGGAACTCTCCGTTAGCTTTCCATTGAGCGATGGTCTCGATAATCTCGGTTTCCCCGACAATTATGTTTTTTCATAAAAGTCATTGAGGCGTTACAGGAAAATTAGGAACTACCTGAACCCTTGATAATCGAGCACCCCACGCAGCCGCTCCATTCCCGTCGAGAATGGTTTTTCTGCTCATAAATTTAATTTGTTCCGGCTGGAATAAAAACTTTCTTCGTGATCAGGTCCTGTTTTCTATTTCCTTCCGTACCTTTTTGATGAAGCCGTCAAGATCAACGCCGAACTCAACCTTCCTTTCACCGCGCTTCCTGACAGAGATCGTTCCTTTCTCCTCTTCTTTGTCCCCGATCACTATCATGTAATTTATCTTCTGCATCTCCGCTTCCCTGATCTTGTAATCCACTGTGTTGTTGTCCAGATCAACTTCTGAAAGTATTCCTTCAGAAAGCAATCTTTCATGGATTTTCTGCGTGGCCTTTATGTTTCGTTCAGTGAAGGACATCACTTTTACCTGAACCGGCGAAAGCCATACAGGGAGATTCCCATTCAGATGTTCCAATAAGATTCCTATGAACCTTTCCATGGAACCGTATATCGTTCTGTGGAGCATCACTGGTCTGTGCGGAGAATTATCTTCTCCTGTGTATGTAAGCTCGAATCTCTCTGGCATGGAGAAATCCAGTTGTATGGTCGCGCATTGCCACGTCCTTCCCAAAGAATCCTTGATATGGAAGTCTATCTTCGGGCCGTAAAACGCGCCGTCACCCTTGTTCAGCTTGAAATTCATCTTCCTTTTCTTGAGAACGCTCTCCAGTACCTTTTCGGCCTTGTCCCATACCTTGTCGCTTCCAATCCTCTTTTCAGGTCTCGTTGAAAGCTCGACATCGTAACCGAATCCGAATTTCCTGTATAACATGTCCGCCATTTCCATCACGCCCGCTATCTCCGATTCCATCTGCTTTTCCGTGCAGTAAATGTGCGCATCATCCTGTGTAAACTTAACGGCCCTGAAAAGTCCGGTGAGAACACCTGAGAGCTCCTGTCTATGGACTACACCAAGTTCCCCGACTCTTAGCGGAAGATCACGGTATGATCTTGGACGGGATTTGTAAACCAGCATCCCTCCGGGACAGTTCATCGGTTTCACCGCGAATTCCCTGTCTTCATAATTTGAAAGGAATATGTTGTCCCTGTATTTTTCCCAGTGGCCCGATATCTGCCAAAGCTTCTTGTCCAATATGATTGGAGTGGAAATCTCTTTGTATCCTGCCTTCCTGTGTTCTTCTCTCCAGAATTTCACGAGTTCGTTATAGATTTTCCATCCTTTGTCGTGCCAGAACACCATTCCCGGTGCAGTCTCGGAAAAACTGAATAAATTCATTCGCTGGCCTAGAATCCTGTGATCGTTCTCCTTTAATTTTTCTTTATCCAGCCTGGTCTTGGATATCTCCCTTAACAGTTGTTTGATGTCGTAGGTTTCCACCGCTTCTGTGATCTTCTCTGCTGGAATTTTAATAGTAATATCTACTTTACCTTCACCCTTTTTTTTGTAACCTACAATATTTATTTTATTGGCGATTTTTTCTGTGTTTGATACATGGGGATTACCGCATGGTTCGGGTGGAAGTTTTCCAATACTCACAACTCTGAGAGTATCGAGATCTTTTGGAACAGCCTTCTCGAATATCTTTCCGCATTTTTCAATAGCTTTGGCTCTATTGAGATTTTCAATTTTAACTTCAAGCTTGGAAGATAGGTTTTTATCGACTTCCATTTGAATTTTTTCTATTAGTTTATTGTCAATATCGAATTTCAATTCTCTCCAGTGTAGGACAGACTTGTGATCTGATGTTTCGGAAATGCTTATGAATTCTTGTCCCGTTATTTCTCTCGTTGTATCGAAAACAAGATGAGAAGCAGTTTCCATCCTTGCTTCCATGGAGTTATCAGATTCTTCGTCTCCGGATGATATTTCCCTCGAAAGCTCGGAAAGGGGATGACCTTTGCACTTGACATTGAACATCTTGTACCATCCGAACGGGGCGCGATACACTTTCAGTTTCTTGTCCTTTAGTGCTTTCTCGATACCTTTGAGCGTACTTAGCGCTGTCTTTGGGTTGGATGGTGTTGTTGAGAGATGGACGTATGGATAGACAACTATACTGGTTGCCTTTACCTGATCATAAACTTTAATTATTTCAGTCACTGTTTTCTCTATTATTGACTTTTCCTTTCCTTCGTCTTGCTTTTCAACTGAAGAAAATACGACTAACGTTTCCTCAGCTCTGTATTTCTTTACTTCAATCTCTTCTGCATCCTTCATTGCCTTTTTCTTTGGTTCCCATTCAATGAAGTCCGAATGCAAACACAATATTTTCATTAAATCCACCTCTTCTATCTTTAGATTTTACACTCCGGTTAATATATTTGCAGCCCAGCTTCCGCTGGGATCATAAGTCAGGAACCCCAGAAGAAGCCAGTGCACACTACAAAGATGTAGTAGTGCATGTTGTCGTCGTTGCTTCGCTTGTGTTCGTGGTTGTAATGGAGTTCATGATAGGTAATTGTTCGGTTAATTTTATATTGTTATTGTCCAGTATCATGAACTGTAAATTATAATCGTTTTCGCTCTTGTAATCCGAACCTGATATATACTCGCTTTCTATATGATAATCACTAAGGGATACCGTATCGCCTTTCTTTGACTTGTATTTGGTTTCCTCTAAAACTTCGAATGAAGTTTCTTTCTTGATCTCTGCACTGAACATCTCATACGGGCTTTTCCATGATGATTTCTGAAGAGTGCTGGTCTGGACATTCCATATTTCCTCCCCGGTTTCAATGTCCAGATAATGAACCTTACAGTCCACCCCTCCGAACAAGATGACATTTCCGTGTATCTTGGGTTCGTCCCATATCTCTCCGTCTATCCGGTGTCTCCATATCTCCTTCCCATTCTTGGATAAACAGTAAACGTTCCCATCTTCAGAACCGAAATATATTTTCCCTTCTATTATTGTGGCCTTGGATTCGATCACTTTTCCCGTCTTGAATTTCCATAAAATTTTCCCTTCTATGTCCAAACAAAAGAGATTACCATCCCTCGCCCCGACATACATCCGATCTTCGTGGATGGTCGGAGAAATGGCAACCCCATAATTTCCGAGCCTTTCCTTCCATAACAATTTGCCGCTTCCGGTTTCAATTGCATAAAGGTAGCTATCGAATGATGGGATGTAAACGATATTGTCTTTTACAGTCAGATGTACCGGGCAGAATACCTCCGCCCCGGTCTTGAACCTCCATATTTCCTCCCCTTCCATATTCAGACAATATGCATATCCGTCGAATGAACCGAATATGATTTTGTCATCACTGAAACCCGGGGCGCAGCACATTTCGTCACCCGTCTTGAATCTCCATATGATTTTGCCCGTTTTCGCATCAATCGCGTAAAAATACGAATCCCTGCATGATGTATATACCATACCATCCTTTACTGCGGCATAACCAGCTGTTGCTCCCCCTAATTTGCATTTCCAGATTATTTCACTATTGTCCGCATCAATGCAATAGAAATCGCCTTCCCTGTTGCCCCCGATGTACAACCTCCTGTTGGAATAAACAGGTGATGAATCAAGAAGTATTCCTAGTTTTTTCTTCCATATAATTTTCCTGTCATCTATATCGAGTGCGTAAAGATAACCGTCGAATGCTCCCCAATATAAAATCCCGTCAAAGAGGGTAGTTCTTACTATGGAACCCCCCGGAGTTGCTGACCAAACCCTGTCGAACTTCTTAACCTTCCTTACTTGAACATCCTCTAGTTCGACATCAAAGTCCGCGGTCTCAAATCCGTGGAATTCCATAAAAGTTCCTCCATTAGAGTGTTTTCATCCAGTATCACCCATTGAACATCGTAATCACTCTTGCTTTTGTAGTCGGATGTTGTCGTGTATTCGCTCTCGATCTGGTAGTCTGAAAGGGAGACTGAATTCTCCTTCTTTGACTTGTATTTTCGTTCGATGTTTTCCTCATCTGTTGAACTTTCTTTAGTGATTTCAACCTTGAATGACTGGTAAGGTGGTAGCATCTCGCTCTGAGAGTGATTGCTCGTGGGGAACCTCCATATTTCCTCTCCGTTTATCGTATTGACCGAATACATATTGCAGTCCCATGAAGTGAAAAATACTTGGTCATTATATAAAAGAGGTTTCATGTAGACCATACCACCAGTCTTGAACCTCCATATTTCCTTACCCTTAAAATCAATTGCGTAGAAATTGTTGTCGCATGAACCTACGAGAATTTTACCGTCTCTTATGATAGGTACTCCCATTACTTCCTTTCCTCCGACAAACCTCCACATTTCTTTCCCGTCAAGGGAAACTGCGTATAATATACCGTCTCTGCATCCCTGATAAATTACGTTATCGTGAATTATTGGTGCAGTGGAATTTCCATATTTTCCTGTCTTGAATCTCCATATTTCTTTTCCAGTTCTCCAGTCGATGCAGTATAAATAATTATCAAAGGATGATATGAACGTCTTTCCTTCATGGAACGGAACTTGGTTGCAGTTGAGAATTTCGCCCCCTGTCTTGAATCTCCACATCTCATTCCCAGATTCCGAACCCAGGCAGTAAAAATATCCGTCAAACGAACCGAAAAATACCATACCTTCGTGATAAGAGGCAGAGGAGAATATCCAGTCGGCGGTCTTATATCTCCATATCATTTTCCCGGTTTCAGAATCAAGACAATAAAAATAATCATCCTTTGAACCGATGTATATCTTATCATTGGAAATTAACGGGGTAGATGATATGCTCCCACCGGTCTTGAATTCCCACATGGTATCCCCATTTTTTGAATCAATGCAATACACGATTCCATCATAAGTTCCTATGTATATTTTATCCCTCTTTGATACGGGGGAAGAATAAACAATCATTCCTACGAGTTTTTTTCTCCATATCTCCTTTCCGCTCAGTAAGTCAACGGCGTAAAAATTCGAGTCGCATGCCCCGAAATAAACGGTATTCCCTATCAGAATCGGGGAATTGAACGAACTACCACCACCTTCCTTCGCGGACCATACCCTGTCAAATTTAGATACCTGCTTCACGTTGACATCTTCAATATCTACATCAAAGTCTGAAAACTCGCTGTCAAAACCGAACTCGAATGACATAAAAGTTCCTCCATTAATTTGTTTTCCTCAAAAATAACCATACTCACATCATAATCGCTTTTACTCTTGTAATCGGACGTTGTCGAGTATTCCGTCTCTATTTTGTAATTTGACAATGAAGCAGAAGACTCGTTTTTAGACGCGTACCTATCTTCCGAAATGGCGTCCTCTATCTGTGTTTCCTTCTTTACGACCATCTCGAATTCCTTGTGCGGCGGTGGCTGGTATGCTCTTTCCTGAGAACTTGCTGCGAATCTCCATGCCTCTTCTCCCGTCTCCGAATTCAGTGCATAAACATTACAATCCCATGAGGCTACGAACACTAATCCGTTGTGGAAGACTGGTCTTCCATAAGTATAATAACCGGTCCTGAATCTCCAAAGTTCCTTGCCGGTGTCAGCGTCCAGACAATAAAAATTGTAATCTTCTGAACCAAAATAAACCTTCCCGTTCATTATGCTGGCCCCTATCGTTATTTTTCCGAACGTGAACCTCCACACTTCCTTGGAAGTATCCTTGTCAATGGCATAAAGAACTCCTTCCCTGTTTCCGAAAATAAGAAGATTACCGTAAATTGCCGGGGCACCTGATAACCCAAGCTTCCCTGCGTTGAACCTCATTACTTCCTTTCCGTCTTCTATCCTTACCCCGTAGAGATTATTGTCCCATGAAGTGAAGTAGACCACTCCTTCAACGATCGGTGGCTTCTGTTCTGACTGTATGTGGTCGTCAGTGTGGAATCTCCATCTCTCTGTTCCAGTGTTCTTGTTGAGACAAAAGAAGTTACCATCGTAACTACCGAACATCACTAGATTTTCATGTATATTTGGAGTGGCAACGATTTCCCCTCCGGTCTTGAATCTCCACGTTTCCTCTCCCGTAACTGCATCTATTGCGTAAAAATATGAATCCAGCGATCCGAAATATATGACCCCTTCACTGGTAATACCGGAACCGTAAACCTTACCGGAAGTCTTGAACCTCCACTTCTCTTCCCCGGTTTCAGAATCTAAGCAGTACATGTTACCGTCAAAAGATCCCACGTACATCAGTTTTCCGTAAAATTTCGGGGAATCTATTATTATTCCTCCCGCTTTGAACTTCCAGATTTCGTTACCTTCCATATCAACGCAGTAAACATAACCATCACAATCACCGAAATAAACCTTATCACCATTGACGTTGCAATATGAAATGCTTCCTCCGTTTCCTAGATTAAAGATTCGAGTGAACTTCTTCGTCTTCTTCATTTCGAATTCCTCTATCTCGACGTTGAAATCATCAAACCCGGAATCGAATTCTCCAAATCCAAATGACATGTTAAATCCTCCATTAATTTATTCTCATCAAAAATTACCAACTGGACGTCATAGTCGCTCTTTGTTTTGTAGTCACTGGTTGTTGCGTATTCTGACTTGATTTCGTACTGGTCCAGCGAAATATCCTGTTCCTTGTTAGTGTAAAAATCCTTTTCCATTTCTATGTTGATCTGTGTTTCCTTGAGTTCAGGTTTCGCTATCATTTTTTCAATTATATCAAGTGGGGCCTGGACCTTTGTTGACGTCTGGAATCTCCACTCCTCTTTGCCGGTCTTGGCGTCTAAGATGTAAAGGTTGCAGTCCCAAGATCCGAAAATTATAAGACCGTTCCATTCTAGAGCGTCACTCCAAACTTCCCCCTCTGTTCTGAATTTCCAAACGAGCTTCCCATTCATCGTCAGAGCATACATGTGATTGTCGGTCGACCCGAAGTATATCGTTCCGTCGTGTATTAACGGCTTCATGTCCCCTACCTTATTGTTGGTCCTGAATCTCCACATCTCCTTCCCGGTCCCGGCGTCAAGCACGTAAAAGTTCCCGTCCCATGAGCCGAAATACACCCTCCCTTCATGTATTAGAGGATTGGTTTCTACCGCCCGCCCGGTCTCGAACCTCCATAACTCTCTCCTTGTCTTGAGGTCGACTGCGTAAATCGTCTTGTCGTATGAGGTCACGAACATTACATCGTCATGTATCGAAAACGGATAATAATGAAGAATACATCCACCGGCCCTGAACCTCCATATCTCCTGTCCCGTTTCCGGGTTCAGACAGTAAACGTTGCCGTCATGCGATCCCACGTAAAGCTCTCTGTCGTGGATGACGCATCCGGACCCGACCCAGTCACCCGTCATGAACCTCCAAAGTTCCTTTCCAGTCCCGGCGTCAATGCAGTAAACATGATCGTCGAAAGAGCCGAAATATATCCTTCCACAACAAAGGTAAGCGTTGGATGTTATCCTGTCCCCGGTCTTGAATTTCCACACCATTTTCCCGTTGCTTGTATCTATTTTGTACATGTTGCCGTCGTAGCATCCGATATAAAGATATCCGTCTTCTACCACAGGTCTCGCCTCGACGAAGCTCCCGTTCCCCCTGAACCTCCAGACGACCTTCCTGGAATTGAGGTCGATTGCATAGATGTAATAGTCGCAGGAGCCGAAATATAGTATGTCATCCTTTATGACGCCGACCGAGGAAATGCTCCCGCCGAATCCGACCGTCCACGATCCGGTGTAAAACTTCGGCTTCTCCACCAAAAGATCGGTCATCTCTGTTGAAAAATCCATTGAGACGTTTTCGAAGTCCATTTAAGTTCCTCCATTAATTTGCATTCCTCGAATATTACCATATTGACATCGTAGTCACTCTTCGTCTTGTAATCTGATGTTGTTGTGTATTCCGTCTCTATTTTATAATCTGAAAGTGAAGCCGAAGACTCGTTTTTTGATTTGTACTTCTCCTCGCTGATTGCATCCTCAATAACATTCTCCTTTTTAACTTCCATCTTGAATGCCTCGTATGCGGGGGGCATGTATGCAGGTGAATTGGAACTGGTAGAGAATCTCCATACCTCTTTCCTTGTTACAGGATCTATCGCATAAACGTGGCAGTCCCATGAACCGAATATTATATTGTTGTTGAAGAAATGAGGCCTGTCGTAATTGGGTCCGCTGGTCTTGAATCTCCATAATTCCTTGCCTTCAAAAGAAAGTCCGTATACGTTCCCGTCCTCCGATGGGAAAACCAGTACCTCATTTATCAACCTTGGCGGAGCCTCAATCATTCCGTCTGCCTTGAATCTCCAAAGTTCCTTACCTTCCAGCGTGAGGGCGTAAAGAATTCCGTCCCTTGAACCAGAGAAAATTACGTTATTGATTAATCTGGGGCAGTGAGAATTACCGTATTTTCCTGTTTTGAATCTCCATATCTCCTTTCCGTTTTCAATATCTAAGCAGTAAATATTGCAGTCGAACGATGTGAAATATACCTTGCCTTCATGGACCATAGGCGGTGTATCATTGTGGACTTCACCACCCGTTCGGAACCTCCATATTTCTTTACCAGTATTTTCATCCAGACAGTACATGGACTTATCGAATGAACCTATGAAAACCTTTCCATCGCTTACCGTGCATCTCGAAATCAGTTCTTTTCCGGTCTTGAATTCCCATAACAAATCCCCGCTTTTCCCATCAATACAACGAAAATAATTATCCCTTGAACCAGCGTAGACCCTTCCTTTTACTGCTCTTATTGAATCGAATATTTCTCCGCCGGTATGAAATCTCCATACCTCTTCTCCGGTGTGCCTGTTGAGGCAGTATACGTTCTTGTCATAAGATCCGAAATAAACATAATCGTTCCAACAGTCACCTCCACCTATTATGACTCCACCAGTCTCGAATTTCCAAAATTCTTTCCCCGTCTCTGGGTTGACTGCATAAAAAATATGATCGCATGATCCGAAATACAAAATTCCTTCAAAAAGATTTGTTATAGCAACACTCCCTCCGAATGTTATCTTCCATCCCCTGTCGAACTCTCCCACTTTCTTGATTTCCACTTCGTCTATCTCCGTGTCGAAATCAGAGAATCCCGAATAAAACCCGCCGAAAACGAAGTCCATGATAACACCTCCTCGCCTTGGAATGACTAAGGCAGAGCCTCAGTCAATCTGCTTTCTTCAAATATGACCATGCTAACATCGTAATCACTCTTCGTTTTATAATCAGATGTAGTTGAATATTCTGTTTCAATTTTGTAATCAGAAAGGGATACACTTGCTTCATTCTTTGATTTGTAATTCTCCCTGCTTATTCCATCTTGAACTTTGGTTTCCTTTTTTATTTCCAGTGTGAATTCCTCATGTGGTGGAGGTGCAGTTGAACGCAACTGAGAACTGGTCCCTGTTCTCCACAGCTCTTTTTTCGTGTTAATATCTATTGCATAAAAATGACAATCCATTGAACCTACAAGAATAATGTTTTCGTAAATACTCGGGAAATCATAAGAACCACCTTCCCCGAATCTAAACCTCCACAATTCCTTCCCGTCGGTAGAAAGCACATACATATTTCCGTCTTCGGAAGTGAAGTAAATATTATCTCTGTTCACGGTAACGCTTATTACCAGTCCGTTTACCTTGAACTTCCATATCTCTTTACCTTCTAGGTTAAGTGCAATTACCATACCTTCTCTTAGCGGAATGAATAACATTTCATTGTATAGACATGGTGGTCCCGTCATGCCAAATTTTCCTGCCTTGAACCTCCACAACTCTTTGCCTGTTTCGGTGTTTAATGCGTAAAGGTAATTGTCGAGCGAGCCGAAATATACTATGTTGTTGTGAACTATACACGGCCTGTCATGTATAACTTCAGCACCGGTCTTGAACCTCCATATCTCTTTACCTTCTCTGGAAAGACAGTAAAAATATCCGTCAAAACCACCAAAAAGAATTTTATCTTTGTGTATTATTGCCCCGCAAGCAACTTCATCATTTGTCTTAAACCTCCAGTCCAATGTACCGTCGAGATTAAGTGAATAAAGATAACCATCCTTGGATCCCACATAGACATGGTCTTCTGTGAGAGTGGGACCAACGGATATTGAATCACCGGTTTTGAATTTCCACATTTCTTTTCCGGTTTTTGTATCTATTAAATAAAGAGATCCGGTAAAATTACCTATTGCTATCATACCGTTTACTACCGAAGATGGTGTTCCCATTATACCCCCATCTGTTTTGAATTGCCAGACTATTTTTCCAATGGAAACATCAACCGCATATAGATAAGAATCCAATGAACTGAAGTATGCTATATTTTTGTCTAAAACATGAAAGGTTATGCTACCTCCATAACTCCATTTCCATATCCTGTCGAATTTTTTCGATCTCTTCACTTCAACATCCTCAAGTTCGATACTAAACTCTGAGGAATCAAAATTTCCGAATCCAAAATCCATAAACCATTTCCTCCTATAAACCCTTCGAAAATAACCATGTTAACGTCATAATCAGATTTTGTTTTGTAATCCGAAGTTGTGGAATATTCGCTTTCTATCTTGTAATTGGAAAGAGAGGCTGTTTTTTCGTTGTATTTGTCTTCTTTGATAGAATCATCAACAATAGATTCGTGTTTTATTTCAACTTTATATTCTTCGTATAAAGGAGCGAACTGCGATTTTGCATTGCTGCTTGTTTGGAATGTCCATATCCCATTACCATTCGCCGCATCCACACAATAAAGTTTGCAATCGGCGGAACCAAAATAAATCCTTCCATTGTAGAATGTTGGCATTAGAAAACATTCTGCACCGGTTCTGAAACTCCATAATTTTTTCCCGTTGCTGGAATCCAAAGCATAAACACTGTAATCGTCAGAATTCAGAAATACTATACCGTCATTAACAATGCATCCGTCTATCACGGAACCAGTTTTGAACCTCCAAAGTTCCTTCCCATTCAGGTCCAGACAATAAAGATACGAATCTCTGGAACCTATGAATAATTTATCATTATTTAGATAAGGCGCTCCTGCGGATCCATGCTCACCGATTTTAAATCTCCACAACTCTTTTCCAGTTTCGATGTCTATTGCGTATGCGTAATTGTCCATTGATGTTATGTATATGGCGTTATCCTTTATCGGTGGCCGGACAATACACACCACTTCCCCGCCTGCCTTAAATCTCCACAACTCTTTTCCAGTTTCGATGTCAATGCAATAGAGATAATGGTCATACGATCCGGCAAATACTTTTCCGTCCTTCGCCACTGGAGAGAATGATGTATTGTCACCAGTTTTGAATCTCCATATCTCTTCTCCGTCCATGGAAAGCCTGTAAAAATTACCATCCTCGGAACCGAATAAAACAGAATCTTCGTGGACTAAAGGAGTGCATACAATCTTACCTTCTGTCTTGAACCTCCAATACATTTCCCCGTTTAGTGCGTTCAACGCATAAAGATAACCGTCGTAAGAACCGGAATAAATGATATTGTTGTGAAACTCAGGTCCTATCAAAACAGGTGCACCCGTCTTGAATTTCCAGACAACTTCTGATGTTTCGGAATTTATCGCATATATGTAATCATCAGAAGCACCGAAATATACGATGCCGTTCACTATCTTTGGAACTACGAACATGCTCCCCCCTCCGGGTTTCACGCTAAATACACGATCGTATTTACCGACCTTTTTCACCTGTGTATCTTCGACGTCTACATCAAAGTCTGAAAATTCGCTGTCAAAACCGAACTCGAATGACATATCAATTCCTCCATTAGTTTATTCTCTTCCATTATGACCATGCTCACATCATAATCGCTCTTGGTCTTGTAATCAGAAGTCGAGACGTATTCGCTCCCTATATGGTAATCCGAGAGTGAGCCCGAATGTTCATTTCTCGATTTGTACTTATCCTCGGAAATTGCATCTTCAGTGCTTGATGATTTATTTACCTGAACCTCAAATTCCGCACCTGAGGGAGGTATAGTTGATGGAACTATTGTGCTTGCGCTGGCTCTCCACATCTCCTTGTGTGTGTTGATATCGACAGCATATACGTGACAGTCCCATGACCCTATGATGACCAAATCATTGTGTATCTTAGGTGTGTCGTAGAGGTATCCGTTCGTCTTGAACCTCCACAGTTCCTTTCCGTTCATATCAAGGACGTACAGAAAACAATCCTCTGAACCTATGTATATCTTATTTTCATGTATGACAGGCAGACCTTCGATGAGACCTCCCGTCTTGAACTTCCATATCTCTTTCCCCTCCGGGGTAAGAGCGACAAGATAACCGTCCCTTGTCCCGTAATAAAGAATATCATTGTGTTCTACCGGAGCATTACCGCAGCCGAATTTAGCCGCTTTGTATCTCCATACCTCTTCTCCGGTTTCCGTGTCAACAGCATAAAGATAACCGTCAAATGAAGCAAAGAATATCATGTTCCTGTAAACAAGTATTTCAACGTCGTTGTGCGCCTCCGCACCTGATTTGAACCTCCACATCTCCGTTCCTTTTAACCTGTTTATACAGTAAAGATTCCCGTTAAAGCAGGTCACGAAAAGTTTTTCATTGAAAACCTTAGGAACGCACATCATTTCGTCGCCTGCCCTGTATCTCCATACCTCTTCGCCGGTTTCCGAGTCTAGTGCATAAACGAAATTATCCTTCGAGCAGAAGTAAACAGTGTTGTCCGAGAAGGTTGGTCCGCTTCCAACTTTTCCTCCTGTCCTGAATTTCCATACAAGTTCCCCGGTGCTTGCGTTTATTGCATAAAAATAACAGT
>CAYUSU010000030.1:0-18374 GCA_964447525.1 uncultured archaeon
ACGGAGCGAATGAATACGAATGCCCGGAGGGATGTTCGTTCGGGGCATGCGTCGCAGGCGATCACGTCGCTGGAGAATGCACTGATTCGGACGGCGGGAAGAATTATTATTCAAAGGGAATGATAACCATAGGGAACGACACGTTCGAGGACAAATGCGGAACCGGAGAGAACGAAGGGAAGGTGATCGAGTATTCATGCGAAGACCCGGAGAACGGAACTTACATCCCTTCAAACTACGAATGTCCGTTCGGCTGTTCGGAAGGGAGATGTAAATATTCTAACGAATGCATAGACACGGACGGGGGGAAGAACTTCTTCGAGAAAGGAAGCATAACACTGGAAGACGGAACGTTCATGGAGGATGAATGCGGAACCGACAGCATGAACGGATATGTGATCGAGCGTCATTGCGAATCAGAGTCTTTCCTTTTCAACTACAAGTGTCCGAATGGATGCAAAGAAGGGAAGTGTTTATAGGGCAAGGGATGTTATTTTTACCAGAATTTAAATCGGATTTTTAGTGAAGGGGAAACTCCTTAACTCTATACCAATTTTTAACTTCTCCTTCTGTAGAATACAAAACAAGTTTTCTAACTATAAAAGCATGATCTTTCATTTTAATTGAGTTGATAATTTTTTTCTTAATAGTGGAGGGAAATATTCCATATAGAATACTCAAATGCTTCATGTATTTGGGATTATAATTTCCCTTGAAACAGTTTATTGCTTTATTAATAACGTTTTCATATTCCTGGGATTTTTTAGTATTAAAGAACAAACAAAGATGTGATTCATCACGAAAATCAAGCCCTTCCAGGCATATTGTAAAACTTTTTATTTTCTGGGATAATCTCTCTGTTTGCTTGATTACTGAATCCTGCTCACCTTTAATCGCCCCGACAAGTGTTACATGTGGTTCAAACATAGGTGATGAGAATTTCTTACTTAATTCTTGAATCAACTTTTTCAATACATCATATACTTTTCCTTCAGGTATAAGCCAAATAGAATGTACTTTCGATTGTTCCATGTATTATAATTCATCAAATTACTTTATTATAATACGCTGAGGGCAGGATTCGAACCTGCGCGGGCTTTCGCCCATACGGTTAGCAACCGTACGCCTTAACCACTCGGCCACCTCAGCCCAAACCACTCAATAGTGTTTGAATTCCTTGGTATTATAAACCTTTATAAGTATTAATTATAAATTTATATCAATTATAGTTACGAGGTGGAAAGATGGCGATTAAGGTTTCTAGTATATCCGAAACATACGGGAAAGATGTTTTCACAAACAAGGGAATGTTCTGCGGAAAGGTTGAAGACGCTGAATGCGATCTCAAAAGATTCAAGATACGTTCACTCGTAGTGAAAGCTGCGAAGGAATCCTACATTTCCAACATGCTTGGAGATAAGAAGGGGATTATCATACCATTCCCGATGGTGGAGTCGATCGGCGACATAATCATAATCAAGCATATATCAATGCCGACACCGGAAGAACCAGCAGAACCACACGAACCGGTAGAGAGACCACCCGAACCTCCAAGCTTTTAAAATTTTGAGAGGATTTCGGGATTTCCTTTTTTCTTTATCAGAATCATGTTCTCAATCCTGGCTCCGATATCGTTTTTTACATACAGTCCAGGCTCAACGGTAATGACCATGTTTTCTTTCAGTTTAGGTCCGATCTCTTCGTGAACCGAAAGGCCAACGGAATGGCCGAACCTGTGATATTCTTTGTAACCGAATCTTTTGAAAATCTGCTTTTGTGTATTGTCTATCTTCTTCACAGAAACCCCATTCCTGATGTTCTTAAGCATCCCGTCGTAAACTTTTTTGATATCAAGAAGTATCTGCTTCTGCTGACGAGTGGGACGCCTGCAAAACATTCTCGTTATGTCTGAACAGTATCCGTTGTATACGCAACCCATATCTACCAAGACCATATCATCCAGTTTTATTATCTTGTCTCCGGACATGTGATGGACGAAAGACGTATTTCTCCCGGAAGCCACTATAGGATCGAACGAAGGCTCCACGCCATGTTTGAGGAACCGGGTTTTTATGTTTCTGGCAACATCTTTTTCTTTTCGATTCCATATCGCGGTATTCTGCAGAACATCTCTAGTTATTTTTATGGCTTTTCTGATCTGATCGATTTCGTAAGGCTCCTTGACGACCATCGGTTTTTTGATGATATCTGAAGATGGAACGAGTTTTATTTTGTTATCACGAAGGAAAGTAAATGTTCTCACATACATGTTTCCATCGTCAAAACCTACGATTTTATATGGTTTCAAAATATTTAACAGGTCTTTAGATCTCTTTAGAAACATAACGTTTTCATGCGTCTCAGTGACTTCGTTCCTTAGAGGGGAAACCATCAATAAAGGGTCATCATTTCTCGGCACCAAAAGGAAACTCCGTTCTTCTTTCATCTCCGAATATCCGGTATAATAGAAAATGTCATTAGGATCAGAAACGAGAACTGCGTTCAGTTTCTTCCTTCCCATCAATTTCTTGATATTCTTAACCCTGCCATGGAAATCATGCCCCATACTACATTATTTGGGAAGGAATGTTAAAAATGGCCAAGGTTTTCATGGTTAAGCGTTTAATTGCATTTGTCCAAATAATGTTCATGTTGAAAAAAATCCAAATTTTATTATATCTCATTTTTCTCGAATTCAAAAGAATCACGTTAGGCCGGATATATTTCGCCGAAGTTGATATTACGGATAATTGTAACCTCAGATGCAAACATTGCTATCATTTCCACGGAAAAAATAATTTCGTCAGGAAAGAGCTACCTTTGAATGAATGGAAAAAAAGATTCCTTGATCTTCACAAATCAGGTATTAGATTCATCATGCTGGTGGGGGGAGAGCCTGCGTTAAGAAAGGATGTTCTCATGCTTGCGGACAGAGTCTTTCCATTTGTTTACGTGATCACAAACGGGACCATAAAGATACAGAAAGAATTCGATCACATTTTATTCGTTTCGTTGGAAGGCAGACAAGAAAAGAACGATTCGATCAGGGGAAACGGCGTCTTTTCAAAGGTGATGAAGAATTACTCCGGCGACAAACGCGTTGCGATCAACATGACAATAAACATGGATAATTACAAGGAACTGGAAGATGTTGTCAGGATTTCCAGAAAGAATGGATTCCGGGGTGTGGTTTGTAACATATGCTCATCCGGGATCAACGTCAATATTCCGTTGCACGTGAAAAGGGAGGAAAGAAAGATTATAATGGAAGAGGTGAGGCGGGTAAAATCTCTATACCCGAAAGATTTTCTTTTGTCCTCATCGATGATAAAATGGTATGAACGCCCGGATCACAGGGGTCATTGTCACTGGGGAGATGAAGTATTGCATTTCGACGTGTCATGGAAAAGGAGAAGGTGCTTCGGAAGCAATGCGGACTGCTCCAATTGCGGATGCCTGGCAGGATCATTCCAGAGCCCGTTGAAGATGATGATGCATCCGGCAGAAACGCTGAAAATCTCATGAAAAACAATTATGGGGCCGCCGAGATTTGTTCAATCCTTTCTCATTTGGAAGTGAGCGAACTTGTGAGTGAAACTCCTTTTCGCTCAAACCTTTTCTTGAAAAAGGTTTGTTGAACTCGAGTTACCAGCTATCCGTAAATCCCGATCATCGCGGTTTCCCGCCCTTTAGCTCGGAACTTTCCCCGAGCTGGAGTGATAGACCAGACTACACTACGGCCCCATACACCAATTTAACGGTTTTAAGAATTTAAAGATTCACGATTCAGATAACTTAAATAAAAGCTGAATGAAAATATATTCATGGTGCTGAAGGTCAAAAAAGAAGGGGTGATCCTTGAACCGACGGGGTTGGAATTCGAGAACCAAGCTGTTCTGAATCCGGGCTGCGTAAGAGTGGGGGATTCCGTTCACATGTTCTATAGGGCAGTGAGCAAGAATGATTTCATTTCCAGTATTGGTTACTGCCGTCTTGTCGGACCCACGGAACTCGTTGAAAGGTATGAAAAACCGGTAATGGTACCGAAACATCCATACGAAAAAAGGGGTATGGAAGACCCGAGAATCGTATTCTTGGATGGAACGTATTACATGTTCTATACCGTATACGACGGTAAGAACGCTATGGCGGCTTACGCAACAAGCAGGGACCTGAAAAAATGGGAAAAGAAAGGACCGATTACCCCGAGAATAACATACGAGGAAGCGGAAGGTCTTCTTCATAGTTCGAGACTGAAGGACAGGTATTATCTTTTCGGGTCATCATATGAAGAAGCGCTAGGGGATGACGTCCTGCTCTGGGAGAAAGACACGTTCATGTTCCCGAAAAAATTCGGCAAAAACTTCGCTCTGGTGCACAGAATACTCCCTGACATTCAGGTTGTGTATTTCAAGGATTTCAAAGAACTGACGCCGGAATACTGGAAGGAATATCTCAAACATCTCAATAGGTATGTGATGTTGGAGTCCAGGTACTGGTACGAATCCAGAAACATCGGCGGCGGATGTCCGCCCATCGAGACTGATCAGGGTTGGCTTCTGATATACCACGCCGTTGAGGATTCGAACAGGGGAAGAGTGTACCGGGCTGGGGCCGCGCTTCTGGACAAGGATGATCCATGCAAAATAATAAACAAGATGAGAAGTCCGTTGTTCTCACCGAGAAGGTCATGGGAACTGACCGGAGACGTGAACAACGTCGTTTTCCCGTCCGGTTCCGCTGTATTCGATGACAGGCTTTACATCTACTACGGGGCGGCAGACAAACGAATAGCCGTCGCTTCCGTCAACCTGAACGAACTCGTGGATTTTCTCATGTAAACAAAAAAAGTAATGTTTAAACATATTGTTATTTTTTTTAAATCTTTGAATCATATTATTACAATGAAAAGGAAGAAACCAACGATATTCTTCATGGGAACGTATCCTCCGCGTAAATGCGGAATAGCGACATTCACCAGGAATCTAGCAAAGAATTTCGAAAAGAATACCAGTGGAAATTACAGGATGAGAATAATCGCAATGGACGACAACCTTTCCGAAGGATTGAAATACCCAAGGGAAGTGAAGTATCGCATTCGAGAAAGGAACATAGACGATTATATCAGGATCTCCAGAAAACTGAACAAAGACAAATCCGTCAAGTTGGTATGCATACAGCACGAATACGGGATATTCGGGGGGAAGTACCTGAATTTCCTGAGTGCGTTTCTGGAAAGCATCCGCAAACCCGTGGTCATGACTCTCCATTCCGTCGTACCTAATCCGCCGGATAATCTGAAGAGTATGATAAATTATTATTCCAAAAAAATATCAGGTTTCGTGGTCATGGCGAACAAGGCCATCGAAATCCTCAGAAACGATTACGACGTGGAATGCGATATACATATGATTCCGCATGGTATACATGAATGCCCATACGAGCCGAACGGTGACATGAAAAAGAAGCTTGGTTACGAAGATCATCTTCTTTTGGGATCATTCGGTCTGATCAGCGGTGGGAAGAATTACGAGGATATCATTGGAGCGATGCCGGGGGTTGTCAAGAAATATCCCAACGCTCTCTTTCTCATAATGGGACAAACCCACCCGGGAATACTCAGGGACGAGGGAGAAAAATATAGGGAACGGCTTATGAAAATGATACACAGGTTAAAGCTGGACGACAACGTAAAATTCGTCAACAAATACATGAAACCCAGAGAACTAATGAACCATCTCAGCGCTTTGGACATATTCGTTTCTTCGGGCAGGGGAACCCATCAGATCACAAGCGGGACGCTTTCATACGCTCAAGGATGCGGGAGACCGGTCGTTACCATACCGTTCCTCCACGCACAGGAGGCCGTCACGAAAGAAAGGGGTATACTGGCAGAGATAGGCAAGCCGAAAAGCTTCGAGAGAGCAATAAAGAAGATATTATCAGACAAAAATATGAGAGAGAGTATGGGCAGGAACGCATACGAATATTCGAGAGCTGCAACATGGCCTAACGTGTCGGAAGCATACACGAACGTATTCAATGACGCTATTTCCCGAGCAAAGAATTAACGTATTCTTCGAGTTCTTTCTTTTCAAAAGTCACCACACCGACACAGGTATCAGCTCCGCCGTAATAATAGAACATCCTTCCATTCAATTCGACAAGACCCTCTCCGAATATTACATTCCCAACCTTTCCTTCCAGTTCATATTTTTCACTCGGGGTCATAAGAGGCTCGTCAGCTCTATAAAGAATCTTGGTCGGATCATTCCTGTCAAGTATCGCCATTGATGGATGGAACACTCCTTTCTTGTCGGCAGTGTTGAAAAAAAGAACCAGATGGTCACCCACAAAAATTGGCGGAGGACCCACCTCGACGTATTTACTGTCGAATTTATCTTCACGTATGCTCATGAACGGTTCATCATCTATTTCCCATTCCAAAAGATCATCCGATCTCGCCGCGTGGATCACCTTCCCGCCTATCAACATAAAGTATCTTCCATCCACTTTCTCAGGGAAGATTGCAGCAGACTTTATGCCCTTGGCAATTATCCCCAACCTTTCCCAATGAACCAGATTATTCGATGTCGCCAGGGCAGTATAGACATTTTCACATCGTTCCGGGTGCTGGCCGTCGTAGGCGGTATATGTCATATAGAATTCGTCTCCGATCTTCGTTATCCTGGGATCCTCGCATCCATGCTTCTCTTCCGGTATATCCGGCCTGATCACGGGATTATCGTCATGTTTACGGAAGTTTAAACCATCATCACTTATAGCTAAACAAAGACTGGAAACCTTGTCTTCCCCTTCGGCACGATATACCAGGTAAACCTTCCTTTCATGCACCACCGCCGCAGGGTTGTATGCGCATTTGCTCTCGTATGGTTTGGATGGATCAGGGTTCAAAACGGGATTCTTTTCGAATCTCTTAAACATCATATTGAAATTTGTAAAAACCGATATATAACGTTTAAACATGTATGAGAACCTTTATAACATATTTTCCGAATTTTATTCATGGATCCCGCAATAATAACGACCAGCGGAATGAATATATTGTTTCTCAGCAGCTACCCCCCGAGGAAATGCGGGATAGCGACATTCACACAGGATCTTCTCAGGTCGATAGATAACAACCCTGTTTCAGGGATGAAGTCGGGAATTATCGCTGTAAACGACAACGGGCAATTATATGACTATTCGGGAAGGGTTATGCTTCAGATCGATGAAAATAACCCGGAAAGCTTTCGCGAAGCGGCCAGAAAAATAAACGCGATGAACGATATCAACGCGGTAAGTATACAGCACGAATTCAAGCTATTCGGTTCGGACCACGGGGAGAATCTCCTGGAATTCGTGAATGAGCTGAAAAAGCCATTAACAACCACTTTTCACACTGTCCTCCCTTATCCCTCCGAAGAGAGAAAGTCGATCGTCAGGGACATATCAGACCATTCGAAGAAAATCGTGGTGATGGCGAACAGAGGGAAGGAAATACTGACCGATCACTATAATATTGATCATTACAAGATAGAAGTCATCCCCCACGGAATACATGACGTTCCGATTGAAAAGAAAGAGGAAAAGGAGAAACTGGGATACAAAGACAGGATGATAATTTCATCATTCGGTTTCATGCGCACCGGCAGGGGAATCCGCTCTTCTGGGAAGGGATACGAATACGTTCTGGACGCCATGCCAAAGATAATCGAGAAGTTCCCTAACGTTCTTTATCTGATAATAGGAGTGACCCACCCGAAATACCTCAAAACCGAGGGAGAATCTTATCGTTTCTATCTGGAGGGCATGGCCAGGGGTCTTGGTATAGAAAAAAACGTGAAATTCATAAACCAGTACCTTTCCCTCGAAGATTTGTTTTCTCATCTGAAAGCGACGGACGTTTACATATGTCCACCATTAAACCCGCATCAGATCACAAGCGGGACCCTGGCATATGCGATGGGATGCGGCTGCCCGATCGTTTCGACACCATTCGAACACGCAAAAGAGATGGTCACGCCGGAAAGAGGAATATTACTGGAAGGTTTCAGAAAACCTGACCAGATTAGTGAGGCAATAACAAGTATACTTTCGAACCCGGAAATGAAGGAGAACATGGGAAGGAAGGCGTATGAGTTTACAAGAGGAATGACATGGCCGAAAGTCGCCGATTCTTATCTGAAGCTTTTCGATGGATAATAATCATTTTAAAAGGCTAACACTCATTCTAAATTTATTATGATTTGGAAATATAGATTCTGGAAGAACGTAAATCCAAAATCATTCTACTTTCACATGGAAAATATAGTCAGGGGAGAAATGTTAACAGGTCACGGAACAACTGATCCGACAGAACTGGAATTCACCAAAAAGCAAGTGAGCAGAGCATTGCATAATCATGGTATATTGCGGGGATTGGATACATTTTTAGCCAGAAGAAAACTGATTCTTGACGGATACCTGACCGAAAACTCAGAAAACGTAACAATATCATTCAGTGAGACCCAGAAAGGGATCAATAATTATTACGGGCAAGAAACAGTAGTTTAAAACAAGTTTTCCCCGCCAGATTGTAATTCCCATCTTCTATCCTTTTCCTCCGACAATCGCATCGGCTGTCCTTCCCCATTATTTTTTTTCAAAAATCACGACCATCATGGTACAAAAAGCGCTTAAAAGATTTGGATGACTTGAATTAAGATGACGACTAATTGGAAGTATGATCCAAAAATAATGTGCGAAGCCACCAACATATTGACAAAGGATTTTTATGCGGTTTTCGGTTCAATGTTTGATCGAAAGGGAGAATACCATGATGTAGATGGTAATATTGACACAATGGGAATAAGAGATTACATCCTTGAACGAGTCGAGTTGGATGCGCACGTACCGCAATTACGATCAATTAGCGAGATTATTGAAAAAGACCTGATACCATCGGGGATCATGAAAAAAAATCAAGACGATGAATATAGAGTCACGGACTTTGGACTTATTGCAGCTCAACAGTCCGCCGACCACATAAAAGGATCGATGGAACTGGCGAAGGAAAAATTAACGCCGTACAGGGTTTATGGTGGTATACACAAAAACGAAAATAACCACTGCACTCAAATAATGCACGCCAGATTATTTAAAATAATTTATGATGCCAAAGAAAACGGGATAAAAACCAGCATGCTTTTCAATAAGGCCAAAGCATATGGAATTTTCAATCAGGCCGTTAATTATGGTAAAGAGGATTTCTTTTTACTGAGAATATTGGATGATTATACCAAATTCCTTCTAAGAGACGAAAACGGATTCGTTCCCGTAATAGAAACAACGGAACATTTTTCAGTGGAAAAAATGAAAGGCATGGTCAAAATCAACGATAATGGCATAATTTCTTTCGAGCGATTTCTGATTCCAGATTACCTTTTCTGCATTGGAGACGAAGTGATCGCAAAAAAAAGGAGAGAAACGCTAGAAAAACTATGGGAAATACCGACGATATCCGAACAGCCAAATTCGAAGGAAAGGAAATTGCTCACAAAAGCAATAAATAATTATATGGATATATCAGTTTACGGAGTGAAAGCGGAAACAACTGCACACAGGGTAAAGATAGTGAATCATATGAAACTGAAACATGAAGAAAGTCCTTTCACTTCGAGAGAATTAAGCGAAGATCTTGGAATACCAATTGGAAAAATAAACAATTATCTCATTGATCTCAAGAAACAACAGGTAATAAAACCAGCAACCATTGGAAGGAACTCTGACAAAACAAACCGCAATTACTGGGAACTGACGCCAGATTATTGGATATCGCTCGAACAAGGTGAAAATATAGTACCGAAAATTTATACGGAATAAATCTAGGCACAATCGCCCTTTTTCAATCTTTCCACGTTCGTTTCATTATGTTGGTCGATCCCAAGATCCTGAAAGGTCTGAGGAAGGTGCAGGAAGGGATCGGTAACAGGGTCATTGTTAATGATAACACTCCCCGGAAGATCCAGACTATCGGGGGATTTGATATTGCTTATACGAAAGACTATGGATATGCTTGCGGGGTTGTCCTGGACTATGAGACCTTCGGGATTATCGAAAAAAAGGTAATCAAAGCAAAGATAGATTTTCCTTATGTTTCAACGTTCCTTTCATTCAGGGAAGCCCCGTCCGTCATAAACGTTTACAATGAGCTGAGGAAGGAACCGGACGTCATAATGGTCAACGGCCACGGGATAATGCATCCAGCAAGAGCGGGGCTGGCCAGTCATGTTGGCGTTATGCTGGACAAGCCGAGCATAGGCGTTGCACAAAACAATCTTATCGGAGACTTCAAGTTCCCTTCCGACACCATGGATTTCAACCAGATCACATTCAAAGGGAATCACATCGGCTGGGTACTGAAAAGTAAGGAAGGATCCGATCCCATCTTCATTTCCCCGGGGCATAAGGTTTCCATGGAACGGTCGTTAGGGATCACCAAGCACTGCATAAAGGAGAACAAGCTTCCCGAACCAATACGCATCGCTCATTATTTCGCAGACAAAGAAGCGCATGGGCAATGAAACAAAAAAAATTATCTTCCAAATTCTTTCCTTGACATAACCTTTCCGGTTTCCTCGCTGAAGTAAATATTTCCTGATTCAATCTCTTCTGCTTCTATGGAAATCGGAAAACGATCAAGAAAATGATCAGTCCAAACAGGGTTTTCTGAAACTTCGGACTTGGACCCTTTGTTTGTCCCGTAAAGTGAAACACTCCCGTCCGGATTATGTTTAACTCTACCGCACACGAAAAATTTATACATTGTTTCCCCGTCAATCCGAATAACCGATTTACCGGCAACGACTTCTGTGTTTGTGCTTGCCTGAAAATATCCGAGTTTTTTCATGTCAATTCCATTCATAACAATAACCTTTTTTTTCAGATAGTAATCGTTGTAAGTAAAATTAATAAATTAACAATCTCCCAAAAAATCATTTAAATCATCCAATAATTATTATAAGATGGACAGGATCATAGTTCTCGACTTCGGTGGGCAGTACTGCCACCTGATTTCCAGGAGGATCAGGGATATTGGGGTATTTTCTGAAGTTCTTCCGAACGACACGTCAAAAGAGACGCTTGAGAAGATGGAAGGACTGAAAGGTATCATCCTTTCCGGCGGGGCCGCTTCAGTCGATGACGACAGTTCGCCAAAAATGAACAGGGATATACTGGATGTTAATGTACCGGTTCTGGGTATATGCTACGGTCACCAGCTGATATCGTATCTGGAGAAAGGTAATGTAACCATAGGTGGTGTCGGGGAATATGGTATAACTGACCTGAACGTAACCAACGGGAAGGTTCTTCTCAAAGGATTGGATAATATCACAAAAGTCTGGATGAACCACAGAGATAAGGTCGAAAACCTGCCGGAAGGATATTTGGTAACTGCCAGCACGAAAGACTGCCCGGTAGCGGCTTTCGAAAATCCGGTCAAGGGGGTTTATGGCGTCCAGTTCCACCCGGAGGTCACCCACACGGAGAACGGAACGATGGTTCTTTCCAATTTCGCGCTCGGCATATGCGGTGCGGAAAAGGAATATGATATTTCCAGTGTGATAAAAAACATAAATTCAGAAATCAGTCAAAACATCGGTGACAGGAAAGCGGTCATAGGTCTTTCCGGCGGCGTGGATTCCTCGACGGCGGCCGTTCTCGTGGGTAAGATAATCGGGAAAAAACTTACTGCAGTTTACGTGGACACCGGTTTAATGAGGCACAAGGAAACTGAGTTCATGAAACGCGTGTTCGGTGGTCAGGAGCTTGATCTGAGGATTATTGATGCAAAGAACAGGTTCTTCGACGCTTTGAAAGGGGTAACTGATCCCGAGCGAAAGCGAAAGATCATCGGGAAACTGTTCATTGATATTTTCGACGAGAACGCGAAGGATGTGGGAGCTGAGATACTCATACAGGGAACAATATACTCTGATCGGATCGAAAGCGGCATCACGCAACACTCGTCTACTATCAAGTCCCATCACAACGTAGGCGGCTTGCCGAAGGAAATGAAACTAAGGGTTTACGAGCCGTTGAGGGATCTCTACAAGGACGAGGTCAGGAAGATAGCAAGGAAAATCGGCCTGGAAGAAGAGATCATAACCAGACATGTGTTCCCTGGTCCTGGACTGGCTGTGAGGATCGTAGGGGAGATCACACCGGAGAAGGCGGAAATCGTCAGGAAGGCCAGCCATATCGTTGAGGAAGTGCTTAAGGATAACGGATGGTACGAAAGGGTGTGGATGGGTTTTGCCGTCCTGCTTTCGATCAGGAACGTAGGCGTACAGGGGGACGAGAGGAGCTACAAATACCCCATCGTTATCCGGATAATCGAGTCGAAAGACGCAATGACTGCAAATTTCTCGAAGATACCATACGAAATACTTGAGAAGATGTCCACGCGGATCACCAACGAGATCACTGAAGTGAACAGGGTGGTCTACGATATCTCGAACAAGCCGCCGGCCACGATGGAATGGGAATGATTTTTATATGTTTGATCCCAAAATCATTCAGGTGTTAAGGTGACGAAATACATATGCGGTTTTTGTGAATCCTATGTTTATGACCAGGAGAAAGGTGACCAGGCGCTAGGGATAGAACCCGGAACAAAACCGGAGGATTTCCCGGATGACTGGAAATGTCCTGTCTGTGGTGCTGACAAAAGCCATCTGAAAATGATGGGAGAAAAGGGAGATTCAGAAGAAGCAAAGAAACCCGAGAAGGTGGAAGAAAGCTACCTGGGTGAATGGGAAAGGAGCAAGGATGATCTCGAGGAACACATGAAAGACGTCCACGAGATGGCCAAAACAGGCGAATCCGTTCACGAACCTATGAGAACCAGGAAACCGGTCGTTTCATGGGACGACATTCTGATAAAGGGAGCACAATTAGCGAACACACCGCTCAATAAAGAGGAAAAGGTAAATACAAAGACTGTTATCGGACCCAAAGCAAAGGTTCCGCTTGTTCTGGAAATGCCGATATATGTGACACATATGTCATTCGGAGCACTATCGAGGGAAGCGAAGATATCCCTTTCGAAAGGAAGCGCGGCAGCCAAGACGGCAATGTGTTCTGGTGAGGGTGGAATATTAAAGGATTCAATGGATTCTGCTTACAAGTATATTTTCGAATACGTCCCCAACAAATACAGCGCAACCGACGAGAACCTAAGTAAAGCGGACGCCATCGAAATCAAGATCGGACAGTCGGCCAAACCGGGAATGGGAGGTCATCTTCCGGGAAACAAGGTAACCAGTGAAATCGCTGAGATACGGGGATTCCCTGAAGGAAGCGATATAACCAGCCCTGCGCATTTTGATGATATAAAGAACAGGGATGATCTCAGGAAGAAGGTGGATATGCTCAGAGAGAAATCTGGAGGAAAGCCTATAGGTATAAAGATTGCTGCAGGTCATATAGAGGATGATATGGAAATAGCCGTTCATGCCGGTCCGGATTTCATAACGATCGACGGCAGGGCAGGAGCAACAGGTTCCTCTCCAAAATTCGTGAAACAGTCCACATCCATACCAACTATTTTCGCTCTCAGCAGGGCAAGAAATTTCCTGGATTCGAGAGGTATCGAAGGCATATCTTTAGTGATCACCGGAGGGCTTCGTATTTCCCCTGATTTCGCAAAAGCCCTTGCAATGGGAGCGGATGCAATCGCTATCGGAACGTCCGCATTAATGGCAATCGGATGCCAGCAGTACAGGATATGCAACACAGGGAAGTGTCCGACGGGGATAACCACTCATGATCCGGAACTGAGGAAAAGGCTGGATATCGAAAAATCCGCAAAAAGGCTGGAGAACTTCCTTGAAGCAACGAATAACGAGCTCAAAGATTTCGCAAGACTCACAGGGAAGGACGATGTTCACAAACTCAACGTAAATGACATATTCACGACCAATTCAGATATTTCTGATTATACGGAGATAGAACACACAGGATTAAGAAAAAACATCATGATTAAAAAGACTGCTGATATGGATAAAAACAAGCAGCCATTCGAATCAGAGGAGGTAGGTAAGATGACCACGGAAGAAAATCTAAAGGAAGCTTTCGCTGGTGAGTCCCAGGCAAATCGAAAGTATCTGGCTTTCTCCAAAAAGGCGGAGGAAGAAGGATTCAAACAGGTCGCGAAGCTTTTCAGGGCAGCCGCTGAAGCCGAGACCGTGCACGCACACAACCATCTCAGAGCCCTTAAGGGAATCAATTCCACTGAAGAGAATCTCCAGGAAGCGATTGACGGAGAAACGCACGAGTTCAAGGAGATGTATCCCGAAATGATCAAGACCGCGCAGGAAGAGGGTAACACGGAAGCCCTTCGAAGCTTCAACTTCGCCAATAAGGTCGAGGAGACCCATGCAGGACTTTACGGTAAGGCGAAAGAAGCCGTTGCAGAAGGCAAGGATCTTGAAGAAACAGACGTATTCGTGTGCCCGGTATGTGGCCACACGGTAGAAGGTGAAGTGCCTGACAAGTGTCCGGTATGCGGAACTCCGGGGGAGAAGTTCAAGAGGATAGAATAAACCCTTATAAAATTATACTTTAAAATAAATTCATGAGAAAAATGGAAGTTTATGCTGAACCGGATACAGGTCTAATGTTTCACGAACTTCCCGGTAAAAGGTACATAGTTTCAGTAGCCTTCCACGGGAGCATTGTATGGGGGGAGAGAGAAATTGGCACTACAGGAAACTATTTTGATGACCCGGAAACCGGAAGGCACGGAAGTGTCGATGCGCTTCCCGGAATCGATATAGAAAAAGTAAGAAAATTAGTAATAGATCAGCATCAGGAATCAGCGATAGTCTGATTCTAAGTTTTTGTTCCCAAAACTCTTTCCACAAGTTTATTTGGTTCCGAATCAAAGATCACTGGAGTTTTTTTGGGATTGGAAACATTCCCAAGATACGAATGAATAACATTATCAGATATCCCACCGCTACCCTCGAGAACGCCTATGGGTTTTCCCATTGCAAACATGTTAGTGAACTCGTTCATGGTCCCGTTCTCTCCGCCTATTATTATCGCGGAATCTGCGCAATTGGCGGTTTGCAAATTCCTGAAATTTTTTCTGGCTATTTCATCCATCCCAAGATGTTCAGCCATTTCTCCATCTACATAAAAAATTCTGGTAAACCCTTCGGTTGGATAGCGAAATTTTTCCACATGTTCAGTCCTGTCATACGCAGGTGAAAAACCAATAACATGCCCACGGTTTTTTTTTCGCCCCCAAAACCGCATCATACGGATATCCCGTACAGGCCCCGGTAATAAGCTGCCAGTTTCTCACGGCTATATACTGACCTATTAGTCCAGCATTTCCCCGAACAATCGGATCATTCGCTTCAACCGCGGAGCCGTAGACGGCCACTCTTTTTATTATCATACCATTAAAATGAAACAAAACTTTAAATTTCGAAATTTATTCGATCTTGAGGCAAACTTATATAAGCACAAACCAACATAATACCATAATTAAAAACGAGTGATAAATATGATGATACCTATAAGATGCATGACATGCGGGAAGCCCGTGGGCCACCTCTACGAGAAATTCATGGAAAAGGTAGCCAAGGGTTCCGATCCAAAGCAGGTTCTTGATTCTCTCGGAGTGGAAAGATACTGCTGCCGATCCCTTTTCGTAGGACATACTGACATGATTGAACGTGTCGCGAAATTCAAAAAGTAAAACGATTATTATTTCTCATTTGTCGCAAAATTAGTTTGTCTACTGATATAGATTTTTACAAGTAGCAACAAAAATAAACAGAATAAACATCTATTTTACGATTCATGAAACTTCCAGAAGTTTCACTGTGAACTGGAGAGTCTTTCCTGCCAATGGATGATTAAGATCCAATATCATGTGGGTATCATTGGCGCTCTGTATGATTGGGAAACCGTAAGGACCGTAAACCGAAGTGAACTGTGCACCTATCACCGGCTCAAGGTATATTATTAACGTGTCGCCTTCAGTCCTGACTGTCGTCTTTCCGTAAGGAAGTTCGACTACCTGATCTTGTTCGGGTTCGTGCTGAAGCCATACGATATCCCCATCGATGGATGTCACCCTAATGGACCACGGGTAGATCATCGCATCATAGGTCTTGTCAACAACCGGATCCTCGCCAAATGAGAGATTGAAATTCTCCGTGGTCATGTTCAGCGACCTTTCGGTCACCTGAAATAAAGGCCAGTCAACTGTCTGATTCGGATCAATCTCGCCATACGCTTCCTCCGGAGCGAGTGTGAATGATTTTTCCTGGCCAATAACCATCCCCATCACATTACTGTCAAACCCGTCAACTACCTGGCCACTTCCCAAAATGAAATTGAATTCACCGGAATTATTGAAATCCTTTTCAGGCGTCTCGACAAAATAATAAACCGTTACGTTGTCCCCGATTTTCACAGGGGTACCACCAAATGTCTCAAGTCCGACGAAAATTATAAGAGCCGCTATCACAGCAATGATGATTATTATAAGAACACCCAAAAAAAGAGGAACTGCTCTATGCTGTTTTTTAGCAACAGTTTTATTCTTAACTGTCTTTTTGACTGCTTTCTTCACGGGTTTTCTCTTAATTGTCTTCTTTTCCGCCATTGCGCATCACATAGAAGTTGTTAATAATATTATTCCTTTTCTTTATAAAGTTGATGAATCTTTAATCCTTAAAGCACACATATTCATCCGGGATGGAGCCGCTTTTCTGGAGGGCTTTGCATATCACACAGAACTCCCGACCGGCTTCCGCGGCGGTTATTTTTCCGGTAACTATGTTTCTTGCGATCTCGTCTATTTTTCTCGCCAGATTCGGATCATCCTTCAGTATGGATATCTTCCCTCTCAGGTTGCGTTTGTACTGTGATATAGCCGGCTGAGTCGTATTCAAAAGCTTGGCGACGGCTGTCTGCGAAAGGCCATGATCAACCATTATCTTCTTTGCTATCAACGCCCGCAGGCCGGGAAGTATTTCCTTTGAAACATATTCGCACGCCGTTCTCACAAGATCACCAAGATTTTAATAGATTGAAATCTGGATTTATAAATATAACAGCGTTTTAGCAAAGAAATTATTAAACTAAAAAGAAAAATAAAATTATTGTTTTCTGAAATACCATGAACCGGAAAGATATTAGTTTTTGATTTCCTCGTCGAACTGGGTTATCTCGTTCTTGAGCATCAAAAGCAGGTCATTGGTCTTTTCCAGCGATTTGTTCATCTGGTTCTTTTCTAATCTCAGGTTCTTGATCTGTTCGGAAAGCACGACCCTCTCAGATTCGAGCTGGGACCTGTCGTTCTTTAGCGCACCTATTTTGTCCTGAAGATCATTGATTGCAGTTTCCTTGTTGTTCAATTCGGAAGAAAGTTTGTCTCGCGTGGTTTTCAGGTTGTCAACGACTTCCTTAAGTTCGATCTCCTCGTTGATGAGCTGCCTTACCTTTTTCTCCAGACTTTTTTTGGCCTGCTTTATGTCAAGAGCCTTGATAACGTCGCTGTTCAGAATATTCACTATATTTTCAAGTTCTCCGTGGATATCTTTAGTCGTTTTCTTAGCCATTGGGCCACCCCTCTTTAATATTTTGATCAAAGCCATATTTAAGTGGATTTAGCCTTGCTTTTCGTTATAAGCTGTATAATGTCCATTAATTGTTTATTCAAACCTTCGACCGTCAGCGGTTTTTCCTGTTTTTTAGGCTGTATCGGAATGGGCATTTCATGTTTAACCGATTCGACTGGAACAGAAGCTTTCTTTTCGGATGCCGGGATAATCTTCATGTCAATACCACGGCCTTCTATCCTGAAAGCTTCCTTCCTGAATTCCGGTTTCTTCTTAACGATTGGCATTGGTTTTGGTTCAACCGTTGGTTCAGTCACCGGTTTAGTCATAGATTTTAGAACAGACTCAACAGTTTCGTTTGATGACTTCCCAGCTTCGTTAGATGACTTGGTTTTATTATTAAAGTCATCATTCTTTCTTTCGAGGTCATCTTTCGGCTTTATCTTATCGCCGAACATGTCAGTATCCACCCAGCCCTTGTCGGTGAAGGAATAAAGATGCTTATCAGCGAAGTCGTCGCTGAGCTTTCTGGTCTTTTTCTCGACCGTATCCATCACCCTGCGAAGATTCTCGTTTTCCGCTGTAAGGGCCCTGATCTTTTCCTTCAGTTCAGAATTATCCGCTGATGATTCGTTTTCCATATTGATTATATATTAGAATTCGTTTAAAAATCACAAAGACACATTGAAATTATGAAATCCGTTTTCATCGCGTGCAGCAGAAAGTTCAATCATGATATGCTTT
>CAYUSU010000031.1:0-5645 GCA_964447525.1 uncultured archaeon
GACGCTGACGGACGGGGACTTCTCCGCGGGGACGAAGAGATACGACCCTGACGACGGGTACTGCGACAATTGCACCAGCGTGTTCGGGGAGGACGGGGAATGCGAGCAGGCGTGCGGGGGGGATGTCGAGTGTGACGAAATATCGGCCGGGAGCGTAAACGGGACTGCATGCTGTCCATCAAGCTGCTTTGCCGACACCACTTTCAACCCTGACGGGGTTTCCTGGGGACAGTGTGACCAGAGCAACAGGACCGGGAATGATGATTACTGTTATTATGATACGGGGAACGACTGCTATTATCAGTCAGGAGATTCATGCGACACCAGTAACGGATGGGGCGATTCCGGAGGGGCGGATTTCGGCAGGGAGGATTGTTACGACCCGGGAACCGCGACCGGGGGGGATTGTTATTACACTTCCGACGGGAGCGAAACCGGGGTGTGCACTTCAACCGGATGTGACGGGAACGGTTACACTTCCTCTTCCTGCTCAGCGGGTACAGTAGCGTGCGATGATGACGGTGTCGCATCGTCAGGAAAATGCTATTATGATGAAACGTGTACAGGGACAGGATACGGTATAACCAATGATACCTGCACAAATGCGAACTGTGATACGGATGGTGCGGATGATTCGGGGACATGCGTATGGGATGAGATTTGCAACGGAACCGGTAGATTTGCAAATGAGGCGAGCTGCTCTGCAGGATCAAATGCATGTGACGACGATGGTTACGCTTCCAGCGGACAGTGTTATTATGATGAAAGCTGCACAGGTACCGGATATGCAGCACCGAGTCAGGAATCATGTATAAATACCAACTGTAATGCCGACGGGGTAATTTCCGGGTGGAGTTGTTACTGGAACGAGGTATGTAACGGAACAGGTGAATATAATGAGAGCGAGGTGCTTCCCTCATGTGATTCCGGGGCTTTCACGGACGGTGTAGGAGCGAATTGCTTCAACGACACGACAAAGGAATGCCATTATTCCAACTCAGATCCGTGTATTGGAACCGGGACGAGCTATTCAACGGAAGACACGGACAATGGTTATGAATATTCATCAATAACAGACGGCGATTCATCATGGAGATTGGACGATGACACTGACATGTGCCAGATTTCGAGTGATCCGTGCACCACGACGGGAACGGGCTTCAGCGGATCGGCAGGTAATTGCCCGGAAGCGGGGATCGTGAGCGCACAAGGTGCGGGATCATCGGATGACAGGTGCTATTATGACGGGGGACAGGCGGACAGCGACAGGAGCAACGACTGCGACACAGGAGGGTGTGACGTGACATACGGACAGTTCGGGATCGCATGCGATGCCGGCTACTCCCTTACGACCGGAAATATGTACTGTCTGGCCTCTTCGGCGGACACGTGTTATTACAGCACGGACGGATGCAATCAAGACGGGGACGCATGGGATTACAGCACAGATGATAAGTGTTATGGTGACACTGACGGGACAGCTGACATAGTCAGCGGATTATGCTTCCACGGGACGGAAGCTTGCGACCAGACCGGCTGCACCAATGGAACGAATGATGACGGACCGGCCGGAATCGCATGGGGCGATTGCGACGTTAACGGCGTGAACGCAGGGAGCTACAGCGCAGTCGACGACGACGCGTGGTGCTTTGATGATTCCTCCGATGTGTGTTATTACGATGATTCGAACAACAACTGCGACGAGACCAGCGGATGGAACCTAGCGAACACCAACTGTTATGATCCGGGTGTCGTGAATGGAGGGAACTGTTATTACGACAACGGCGTCGGGGTGGATGAATCCGACTCTTGCGGGGCAAGCGGATGCTCGGGCATTTCCTCCGAAGCCGCTCCGACAGGATGCACGGAAGGAGGATGGACGGACGGTGCGATGAGATGCTGGACCGGGAATTCATGCTATTACAGCGCCGCTGACGGGTGCGCGGCAGATACGGATGGCTGGGATAATTCGACGGATACGACCCAATGTTCCGCCGGGACAAACACATGCTGCATTGTCGACAGCATTATATGGGAGGGTGTCAATTGCACCAACAACGGAGCGACCCAGACACCTTACGACAGGGATACCAGTGAAGCAAGGTGCACGTATTCGACAGACGGCTGCAATGCATTCGGATGGGATACCGGAGCGACTCAGTGCTGCGGTGATGATAATGCCACGGATGAAGACTGGGATGACGGGAACTTCGCCGGTGCGGTGTCATGCTGCCTTAACGGCGGGATAGAAAACAATGACTCTGTTTCCTCTAATTATTACTGTTACGACGACGGTGCTGGCGCGGATTTGTACAGGTGCAACGGGACTGATAGCACGGGTTCGGTTGACGACGAGGCGGGCCACTGCACCCCGATTGGAACAAAACATTGCGATGCGAACAACAGTATGTGGGTCAGTAAGATACCAGACGGTTGTAGCTGCGACAACGGGGACGAA
Organism: uncultured archaeon; assembly: GCA_964447525.1. Classification (GTDB taxonomy): domain Archaea; phylum Aenigmatarchaeota; class Aenigmatarchaeia; order QMZP01; family QMZT01; genus JAFGDH01. Next base: position 2,459 of record CAYUSU010000031.1, read on the forward strand.
TGCAATTCAGGTCTCTGCATAGAAGGCACATGTCAGCAGACTTGCGAGGGATACACAAATGTGACCGCAAGCAGGTGTTCCGACAGTGTTAATGATTACGACAGCGCAAACGGAGGGATATGCGTCTACAATTATTCCGTCTATTATTGCGACACGGATGAGGTGGCGAACAAAACCACCGTACCCCCGCAGTTCGTGGATGACTGCGCCATCGCTTACTTCTCGGACCAGTGCGATGATGACATCGGTACACCGACTGTTGGTTACGTGGTTGAAGGGGTGTGCGGGGGCGGGGGGAACTATCTCCACCAGATATGCCTGACGGGATGGGCATCCGATCCGGACAATGATGCGAATTCCCCCACGAACGGAACCCTGGCCAGTACTGAATCAGAGGTCTGCGGTTCAGGTTACAACGGTTATTACTGCGATGACGTCTCGGATGGTTACTGGACACCCGGGAACAGCAGGTGTGACGAGACCGATAGTGATTGCAGATTATGTTATTTCAGCAACATGACCGATGAGGAGGGATACTGCGAAACCGGATGTGGTGCGAACACTGATTCTGACGAAAAGTCATTGGATGCATGTGACGGAACGGATGCTTACATAAACACCACATGCGGTTATTGGGATGTTGCAGATGATTTGCAAAAGGCATGCGGGTGCATAGTCGCAGGTAATAAGGACAATTACGGGATTTATTGGAACCTGGGAGGGGAGACAAACGCCTCTGAATGTTGTGAGAATGCGGCAGGGGAGTGGGTGGTTAACGAAAGCTACGATTACACCCTGGACAGCCCCCCGGCAGAGGATGATTCCGCGTGCTGTTCGGATAACATGGATTGTGCCCACAATGATGCGTGCACGGCTTCCGGAGATAGCTCGGATGTGGACGGTGACGGGGACAATGATTACTGCAATGCAGGGATATGGGTTGACTGCAATTCGGACAGTGGATGCGGTGTGAGCTATTTTTGCAATGCATCTAATGACTGCCAAAAATCAGACATAATCGTGACTTACCTGACTCCGACTCCCCCTGATTCATCAAGGCAGGTGGACAACCAGGTTACGGTAAACGTGTCCGTCTCCTCGACAGGGAAGAATGTTGACACATGCATACTGGAATGGCAGGGCGGGAACGAAACGGATATGACCATCGTGGGGTCAGGTACTGATGTTACCTGTTACAAAACAAAAACAACAACAGACGGAACGTATTACACATTTAACGTATATGCCAACAATACCGTGGGGAGCTGGGGATACGGGTCAGAAAGGTCATTCGGGGAGAACGACGAACCCACACAGGGAACACCAATACTTAATTCAACAACAGGCAACAATTTGACAATGGATAACCTGACTTGTTATAATCAGTCCACCATCGATAGCGACGGGGACGCTGTGACGAATGTATACAACTGGTGGAAGGACGGTAGTCCGATAATGGTTCTTAACATGCCGTTCGACACGAACGTTTCCAATGCCAGCGTTTCCTACTCGATTATTGATTATTCTGGACATAGCCATAACGGAACTGGTGGGAGCGGGAATGAAAGCAAAACCCCGAAGTGGAAATCTTCAGGAATTACCGGGGGTGCGTATGATTTCGACGGTCTGGACGACCATGTCATAATAACCCACACCAGCACGCTCGATTTCGACGAAGGGGACTTCACCTTCGAGGCATGGATAAACCCGAGGGATCTGGCAAAGCAGCAGGGAATAATATTCAACGGCGCCGACAGTGCTGCGTCAGGCGGAGCGATGATGGGGCTTAACAACGTCGGGAGATTGTTGCTCAAGGTATCTAACGGGACCGACTTAAACGGGATAGGCTCAACTATTGACATAACAACCGGCTGGTCGCACGTTGCGGTTGTGGCAAGAAGGGATACAGGAAATGCTTATTTCTTTTTGAACGGGAGCCTTCTGGATACAATGTTGTTGGTTATAACCGGGTCTTTCAACGCAACAAAGGACGCCAGGGTGGGCAGCATTCTGGCATCTTACTTCAACGGCACGATAGACGAGCCAAGGATATACAAGCATGCATTATCGGATGAACAGGTTTACCAGCGATGGTTGGAGACAAAGGACGGTCATTCGAACAACGCCACGATCGTTTCCTCGGAAACCTCGAAGTGGGAGGACTGGTTATGCGAGGTGACTCCCAACGATGGTTACGAGGACGGGACGGCGGAGAACTCGAGTTCGCTTACGATACTGAACAGCGATCCGACACTAACTGCAAATTCGACAAGTCCGGAGAGTGTGTATACGACGACGGATGTTATTCTTAATGTAACATGTAATGATGATGATTCCGGTGACACGCTTAGTGTTTATACACAAACATACCTTAATGATGCAAAGGATGAGAATGAAGCAAATGCTGTTGTGACCAGCGGAAGTTCGACCGAGGTTTATACTTATGTCAGCGGGAACTTCTCCCATTTTGACGAGATCGTGTTCGAGTTCTGGTGCGGGGACGGGGATGTGAACACTTCTAAATATAACACGACACGGGTTACTGTTTTGAACACTGATCCCGCCACGGAGAGTTCGAGGATTGAGCCGTCTCCTACGGCATATTCGAACGAAACGCTTACCGGTTACTGCAACGCCACCGACAAGGACGGGGACAATGTGACGTATTATTATCAATGGTTCGTCAACGGTTCGCTGAACTCCAGCGGCAGTACAAATTACGATTATTTCGAGGTTGCCAACATATCCTCGAAAGCCTATCATTCCTGCGGGATCCTGGAGAACGGGACCGCTTACTGCTGGGGAAGAGGATTGCAATACCAGCTCGGGACAGGGGATTCGCTCTCGCGATCTTCACCCGCACTCGTGAATTCGACCGGGACCTTCAAGTTGATCTCAACAGGATTACAAATACATTCCTGCGGCATCCTCACGAACGGGACCGCTTACTGCTGGGGGGAAGGGTATTACGGGAGGCTCGGTTACGGGGGGACGGACGACCAGCCGAACCCTGTCATGGTGAACCTGAGCGAGCCGTTCAAGGCCATATCGGCAGGGGGTCAACACAGCTGCGGGATTCTGGAGAACGGGACCGCATACTGCTGGGGAGACGGAAGCGACGGCAGGCTGGGCTACGGGGGGACGGACGACCAGCCGAACCCTGTCATGGTGAACATAAGTTCCACGT
>CAYUSU010000031.1:5745-18031 GCA_964447525.1 uncultured archaeon
TACGGGGGGACGGACGACCAGCCGAACCCTGTCATGGTGAACATAAGTTCCACGTTCAAGGCCATATCCGCGGGATGGGGTCACACCTGTGGTATCCTCACGAACGGAACCGCGTACTGCTGGGGAGACGGATACTTTGGAAGACTGGGGAACGGGGGGACGGACAACAAGAAGAATCCATTTCCGGTGAACCTGAGCGAGCCGTTCAAGGCCATATCCACCAGTTGGGAACATTCCTGCGGGATCCTGGAGAACGGGACCGCGTACTGCTGGGGGCAAGGACAGGGAGGGAAGCTGGGTTACGGATGGATTGATAACCATTATAGCCCTGTCATGGTGAACCTGAGCGAGCCGTTCAAGGATATATCAGCCGGTGCGGACCATACCTGCGGCATCCTCATGAACGGATCAGCGTATTGCTGGGGGAGCGGGAGTGACGGCAGGCTGGGGAACGGGGGCTGGGAAGTAGAGGTGAACCCGGTCGCTGTTAACAACGCTCCTTTTTTGGGTAAAACCAGCTATTTTGAACAGGGTACCGAGATAAATATAGCCAACATCAGCAGCTCGATTACCTCAAGCGGACAGAACTGGATGCTTTCATGTTTGGCGAACGACGGGGAAATGAACAGCTCATGGATGAACAGCACGGACACCACGATAATAAACAGCCTCCCGTACATCAGCGGAAATACAACAACTCCATCGAACGTTTATACTTATACTGACCTTAACCTGAGCGTGACCTGCAATGACAATGACCAGCAGGATATCCTGACCGTTTACGTCCAGCCGTACCTGAACGGATGGAAGGATGAATCTGAGGAAGCGAAAACCGTGAGCAACGGTATCAATACGCAGGTTTATAATTACGGGTCGGGGAACTTTTCCAAATGGGATGAAATCGTGTTCGAGTTCTGGTGCGGGGACGGTTACACGAACACCTCGAAGTATAACACCAGCACGGTAACGGTCCTCAACTCCCCTCCCACGACCCCTTTCCGGAATTCGCCTCCGGACGATTCGACCGTTCCAAGCCAAGCCAATCATACCGTCCTCAACTGCTCCGGCTCGACTGACGCGGACGGGGACGGGATAACATATTATTACTTCGGGGATGACACGGACGGCTCCACTCCCCTGGGGGCGAACGACACCGGGACCGGTTACAACTGGACCGGACTCTCGGACAACACGGTGTATTACTGGAAGTGTTTGGCCGGTGACGGTTATGGCAATAGTTCTGAGACAGGAGTGTGGAATTTCCTTTTTGACCTGCTGAAGGAAATGAACACCACCGGGGCGAGGATTGACCCGTCTCCTACGGCATATTCGAACGAAACGCTTACCGGTTACTGCAACGTCTCGGACAAGGACGGGAAAAACATCAGCTATTACTGGGAGATTTACAGGGACGGAGAACTTAACAGGAGCCGGAGCGAGGTTTTCTATGCTGACGAGGCGTATGAAAAGGGAGGCTCCCTCCCTTCCAGCCCTTTCAATGGCTCGCTCGCCGGATCGGACCAGCTAGGCTACGTGAACGTCTCCGATGACATCCGCTGGACCACTGAGATAGCCGACAGCAAGAACGAATACGACTCTCAGGTGTTCATATTCAACATGAGCGGGGCGGGAGAATACGACGGGATAGAGATCGTCTGGGAGGGGTTCGGCAGGAACATGAGCGGTCACTACACCAACATAAGCGTATGGAACTGGACGTCCTCGTCCTGGATTGGCCTGGATTCGATTGATTTCACGGAAAACATCGACAACCAGATGAAGGGTCTCATAACATCGGGTTTCGGCGACGTGATAAATTCGTCCACCGGGGAACTCGCCGTGCTTGCGTCCTCCATCTATACCCTGTGCACCGCCTGTGATGACTATACATTGTGCAATGCGGCCGGGTGCACATGGTGTGCCAGCGGAATGGATTGGCATTGCATTGGATGCACGTTCGAATGCGCGGATAACTTGAGTGCCTGCGATTGCGATTTTTGCTCGTATTCGCCCTTCATTTACGCGCACGGAAACGGTTCGTATCACAAGGTCTCCGATTTCATCGGGGGTGCGGTTTCGCCGGATCTCGAATACACCTCATACACGGATATCTCGGATTTCACGGAGGTCTCGGAAGGGAAGGCGAAGGTCAAGATAACCGAGGAGATTGACGAAACCTCATATATCGACAGAATATACTTATGGATCGACGGAAACCGGACAATTGAAATCGGGACTATCACGGGGGCGGACAAGGAACTTCTCCTGCATTCGGATGATAACTACCTTGTCATGGAGGAGGGTGATGTTCATTACATCGAATTCAATGTCCCGGACACATTCGAAAGAATTGAATTCGTTGCCGAGGGTTATTATATAAGCCATTCCCCGGGGCAGGTTACCGGAGGGGGTCCGAGGAACTCGATAAACACGGATTTCGTCAGGGTCAGGCTTCTTCACGAACAGGGAACTGAGTTCAACGTGGAGAACGTCTCTTCTGGCCTGACCAGAAAGGGCCAGAACTGGACGTTGTCATGCAAGGGGACGAACGGAATAATAGAAAGCAAATGGTTAAACGGCAGCGACACCTTCATAGTGAACTCGGTTCCGGAAATCACCTACAACTCGACGTACCCGGCCTCGGTGTACACGAATACGGACATAAACTTCAATGCAACATGCACAGATATCAATATCGGCGACAATCTCACGCTTTACGTCCAGCCGTACCTGAACGGGGGGAAGGATGAGAGCGAGGGCTCAAAGAACGTGAGCAACGGGACGAGCACGCTGGTTTACACGTACGGGAGCGGGAACTTTTCAAAGGGGGACGAGATCGTGTTCGAGTTCTGGTGCGGGGACGGGAACGACAACTCTTCCAGATTCAACAGCACGGAGATCACGGTTTTGAACACCAATCCCGTCCTGACCTCGGTCTCCGGGGCAATTGACCCTATTTCGGGGGGAAGTCTCCAGACCATAACGCCCTCTGGACAGGACGATCTGGATCATGAGGATATATACCTTCACTGCTGCAACGACACCGACAACACATGTACACCCACCGCCGGAAACGATGTATGCAATGACGGTACGTTCGCTTACAACTATTCAGGAATGTACTGCAATTACAACGTCCCTTACATCAACGGCAACCAGTTCGTAAGATGCAGGACGTATGACGGGGATGGATACTCCTCCACAACAGCCAACACCTCATTCATTATAGACAGCACGGTCCCGGTGGTTAGTTATGCGTCTCCGACCCCGGGACACAATTCAAGGCAGATCGCCAACAGTGTTACCGTAAACGTGACGGTAAATGACGCCTTCGGTAGCGTTGACATCTGCACTCTGCAGTGGGAAGGAGCAAATTATTCAATGACGATGTACGGAAGCGGGGGAAGCGTGACATGCGAAAGAACAATGAGCACCAACAGCGGTCAGGATTACACATTCAGAGTCTATGCGGCGGACGAATCAGGCAATACAGGGGCCGGGGCCCAGAGGATATTCAGGGAAAATTTCGAACCAATTATCGGCTCTGTGACAGTAACTCCTCTGGAGGCATATCCGAGAGATGATCTTTATTGCAATGTTTCTGGCATAATAGAAAATGACGGTGATTCCCTTGTCTATCATTATAAATGGTATGACAACGATTCCGTACTCGTTTTCGAGGAGACTTCATCTTTATTGTATTCTATTCTCAGGTTCGGGAACACCTCAAAAAAAGATACCTGGACATGTTATGCGAAGGCGGACGACTGGTATGAAAACGGGACGGAGGTCTCGGATAGCGTGTTCATTCTCTCCCCGCCGCCGATTGCCCGCATAATAAAGACCCTCACGAGAGCTAACGTGACCCAGAACGTGTTCAGCATGAGGAGGGAAGTGAAGATATGGGTATACCTGACGGACGAGGACGGGAAGGACGATATAACCGGCATACTTGTAAACATAACCGATTCGCTTAACGTGACGAAAGTGCAGAATGCATTGTTCCATAAAATTAATCCTCCGGCCGGATGGCTGGAAAATGAGTTTGGCGGCGGTCCGGTACCGGACGGTTATCTTTATGAATACATATACACCATACCAATGGGTTCCGTGTGGGGAACATGGACTTTCAACCTCACGAATTTCGATATTGACAATTCAAAAAGCTATAACACCAGCACATTCGCCGTATCGACAATATCATTCCAGGTAAAGCTCGTTCTTAACGAAATGAGTTCGAATATCGACATATCCGGGATAGGGACGGGCGATGTAAACACAGTACCAACTGGCTACCACCCGGATCCTGATCACTTCTTTATCTCATCCGAAAGCGGGAATGTGATGGCTGGTATGGTGTTTTTCAACGAGTATCCGGGAAATGTCATCTTCGAAAGGACAGCGAACGATTTCACGATGGGTATAGACCAGAACCTTCCGTTCTCCGGCATAATGCTGGTGTTCACGGAAGGGGGTACGGATACGATAATCAAAAGAATGGACATGATAGAAAAAGGAACCTTCATGGGGAATCTGGAACCAAGCTTCTCCTACGGACTGGGTGAAAAACACAACCTGAAGGTTTCGCTTTACCAGAAGGATGTTGACCTGATTGCGAACAAAACCGTTATAGGAAGCGGGTCTTACAATATAGAAATGACTCACCAGGGACTGGTAAACGGGGAGCCCGGGATAACGGTGAGGAAGATTTAAACAGGGAGAAGGAAAAGATAAACATGACGGGTAAACGGGATGATCAAAAGAAGATGTATGATGAGTTCTACAAGTCATCAAAAATGTTCAAGCCATCGATAGAATCCCGTGATTATAGGCTGTTCAAGGAAAAGGAAAAGAAGAAGCTCTCGTGGTACGAAAGATTAGCGAAAATGTCCGGTAAGATACTGGACATGAGCCCGGACAGTAACACGAAAAAGGAACTGGAAAGCTGCATCGCTTTCACCGGGATGGAGATCACACCCAACGATGTGATGGCTCTGGTTGTTTTAACGATAATAGGTTTCGCTATCCTCGCCGTGGTCCTTTTTGCCGGAGGATTCATCCCGGCGATGGGTATAATATTCATTGCAATGGGCGGAGTGGGGATGGCGTATTATTTCCTGAAATACCCGATTTCAGAACTCAAGAACTACCGGATAAAGGCAAGCTCTCAGGTAGTCCTCGCCATATTATACATGGTAGTTTCAATGAGGGTCACCCCGAATCTTGAAGTAGCGATCAGGTTCGCCGCTTCCAACATCTCAGGTCCTCTCGCGTGGGATATGAGGCGATTGATATGGGACATAGAAATGGGCAAATACTATTCAGCGACCCAGGCAGTCACCGAATACATATCCAAATGGAAGGCGGAAAACGAGGAGTTCGCCGAATCCCTCCGCCTTATCAGGGATTCCCAGTCCGCATCAGGTGAAAAACTTGAAAGCATTCTCAATGAATCACTGACTGCAATACTGGAAGGGACGAAGGTACGGATGAAACATTACGCACAGGAACTGACCATGCCGGTCACGATAATCCACATGATGGGTATCATACTTCCCGTGCTCGGTTCGATAATGGCGCCGATGGCCGCGATATTCCTTTCAGACGTAGCGAGACCGGAATATTTCATAATAGGTTATGACATAGCTTTACCGTTGTTCATAATATGGTTCATAAACTCCGTCCTCAAGAAACGACCCACCACTTTTTCTGAAATAGACACATCCACGCATCCGGATCTCCCTCCGAAGGGATCATTCATGGTGAAGATGGGAAAGAAAAGGGTAGCGATGCCCGTCCTCCCCGTATCCCTGATGGTAGCTGCGATATTCATTATCCCGGCGGTTATCTTCTTTGCGGGGCAACCCGAATTGCTCTTCCCTCAGCTGGCGGCGGCGGACGCCCCGATGATCCAGCATACGACGTTCAGCCTGATAATGTCCTGCCTTGTTACAATGGGTATCGCATTTTCCCTCGCCAGTTATTTCATTCTCACGAACTTCCAGAGAATGAACATACAGGGAGACATCCAGAAAACGGAAAGCGAATTCGAGATGGCGCTGTTCCAGCTCGGAAACCGCATTTCAGGGGGGACCCCGACCGAACTCGCGCTCGAACAGTCCGTCCAGGACGTAAAGGACCTCAGCATAGCCGGGCTTTTCACCATTACCATAAGCAACATGAAAACCCTCGGGATGACTTTCAGTGAAGCGATATTCGACAGGAAATACGGATCCATTCGCTATTATCCGAGCAAACTGATCAAGAACATAATGTTCATGGTAGTCGACATTGCGAAAAAAGGCGTCCACTACGCTTCGGAAGGAATGCTTACCGTGGCGAAATACCTTCGAAACATAAGGGAAACGCAGGAATACATCCGGGACCTCCTGCAAGAGTCAGTCTCGTCAATGACCTTCCAGGCTTACCTCCTCACTCCAATGATCACCGGGCTGGTCGTGAGCATGTCACAGATAATAATAACAGTCCTTTCCACCCTCACCGAAAGGCTTTCCAGCCTGAGCACCGGTGATTCGGGAATGCCGATCAACCTTTCCGGAATATTCAGTTCGGGCGGCGGTGGCGGGTCGGTTTCGCCGGAGTTATTCCAGTTAATAATAGGCATTTACCTGATAGAGGTCATATTGATACTGGCGATGTTCATAACCAAGATCACCCAGGGTGACAACAAGGTATTCCAGTGGAACATGGCAGGGAAGATGCTGCTGATAGCGATCATAATGTATTTCCTCGTTACCATGGGATCGTCTTTCATGTTCGCAGACCTGATTTCTAAGGCGATATCGACGATAGTATAAAATAAATAACGGTTTATTATTCAACGAAAACAAAGAATTATACATGAGCGCAAAAGATATATTGAAGGATTACTTCTGGGGTATAGGGATCGCATTCTTCGTGGCCGGGCTTTTGATCATGCTACCATCCTTTCCGGGCAGCGAGTACATACTGATCGTGCTCGGGGCGATACTGATGGCTATAGGTGTAATCCACAGGCCAAAATGAGGGAAAAGTAAATAGAACGGATTTCATTTATTGTCTGAAATATAATCCGAATTCATTATTTATTCCCGAACATACCATTAATTTTTCTTCTGGAATTGTCAAAAGTTCTGAAAAGTGTACAATTATATTTTTTTCGAATGTTAAATCTGGATTTTGTGGGATTCCGCGTGGTTTAATGTCAAAAAAATGTTTGTATCCTTCCGGAATATGCCCATATTTAGATTTAATAATATCACAGATTCTTTTTGGAGAATAAGTTTTATAACGATTATTCTTCTTTCTTTTCTTCTTCGCCCTCGTCGGGGACGGTGCTTTCCCTCTTGACCAGCCTCACCAATTCCGTCGCTATGGTCACGGGAATGGGTATGGAAGCTTCTAAAAGCTCGACTGTTATTTCGTCCTTTACCTGATCAATCCTTTGTATCTTTCCCTTCTCCCGCTTGAACGGTCCGCCGATTATCTCGACAACATCACCTATGTTAAGGGCGATTTTTGTCTTATTGGTTTCGAAAAAGTGCTGTATTTCCTCTATTTTGACGGGTTTTTCTATGATTCCCTTTATGTGCATGACTCCATGGATTGCTTTCTTGACTTCGTCCAACGGAGCTTCTAAGAATATGTATCCCTTCAATTCGCCGGGATGGGAAATGCTTTTCACTTTGAGAGAATTCACCTTGATATTGGTCTCTATCATGTCTATCACGATGTTTTCTCTTCCAGACGTCGTTCGGACGGTGTAGATTTCTGTCATATTATCTTTCCTATATTCCTGAATATATGAATGCAAGGTATATAACAAAACCGATGAACCCTATAAGCACCAGTCCTATCGCGCATATCTTGCTCGTGGACGTGAATTCGTACTTGTCCGGCTTCCTGGCTATCTGCAAAACCCTCTTCCAGTTTCTTACGTGTTCTTTTATTATCATATATTCAGACCTATCGACATTCGGAAAACGTAGAACCCAGTTCCACGTTAAACTATAATTATCATTATTTCTATATATGGATATATAAATTTGATAGTCCCTAAGGAACGACTGCTTTAAAACATAAAACCAAGCAGTCACTCGAAATATCTAAAAATAAAAAAGAAGGGGGATTGTTGGAATCTATCCAACAAAATCGATCCCCAGAACCTTCTCGATTTCCTTTTGCTTCTGCGTTGTGTACGTCTTTTCAGGTCCATAGATCTGGGAACTCTGGACACCAGTCACGATCAACATTGATCTTATGGCGTCGCCAAGTTCCTTGATTATCTGGGCACCCCAGATTATCTTTGCGTCAGGGTTAAGTTTCTGGCTTACGGTTTCTACTATTTCCTGACATTCCTTAATGGTGATATTCTCACCACCGGATACGTTTACAAGTGCACCAGATGCTCCTTCAATATTCACGTCAAGCAATGGATTAGTAAGTGATTTCTCGACAGATTCAAGAGCCCTGTTCTCTGTGTCTGACTCTCCCATCCCGATCATTGCTATGCCGCCTGAACCCATCACTGCCCTGATATCTGCGAAATCAAGGTTCACAAGTCCCGGCTTCGTGATAAGCTCTGCTATACCCTTGACTGCGTTAACAAGTATCTCGTCCGCTACTTTGAAAGCGGTAGTTATGCTAACGTCAGGCACTATTTCGAGTAGCTTATCGTTTGGTATTACTATAAGTGTGTCGGCAATGGATTCCATGTTCTCGAGTCCTTCCTGTGCGTTCTTACCCCGTCCCCTTCCTTCCATCGTGAATGGGAGTGTTACTATACCCACAGTAAGGGCACCGACTTTCTTTGCTATCTCGGCAACCATCGGAGCCGCTCCTGTCCCGGTTCCGCCGCCAAGTCCGCAGGTAACGAAGACCATGTCCGCTCCTTCGAGTTGTTTTCTGATATCTTCCCTGGACTCCTTGGCCGCTTCCATCCCTATCCTGGGATCAGCGCCTGCCCCAAGACCACCGGTAAGTTCCTTCCCGATCAGTATCTTATGATCAGCATCTGTATAAAGAAGGTCCTGTGCGTCAGTGTTAACGCCAAGGCTTTCCGCTCCAACTATTCCTATCTGCATAAGTCTCGAAAGCGTATTGCCTCCTGCACCACCCACACCAACAACTTTTATCTCTGCTTTTCTTGTTTCGAGAATCTTTCTCAGCTCATCATCAGTTTCACTGTTTCCGGCAGATGGTCTCTCGACCGTCTGCTCTACACTCGATGATATAGCTGCGTTAATCAAAGAATCCCTGTCAACCTCGATCTCTGCCATAATGATCATCCTCCTAAGCTCATAGTAAAGACTATTTTACTTTATATGAGTAAGTTTTTTAAACCTTATTTCAACCAAGAATTGAAAATTCATTTTTAGAAAACGGCGAAATGGTCTATTTCTGTGTTTTTTCCTCTTTTGGGGCGACGTATGTCACTTTTTCCACTTCTTTTACCCATTTTTTGACTAAATCGGTAATCATCTTTTCAAGCATTTCAGGCATTTTTTTGTCAGAAACTATGGTCGCAGTCTTCTCCTTTACACCAACGGACTTGAATCCTAACCTGTATTGCCCCAAAATCCGCTCGATCTTCTCTTTCGGGTCTGTTATCTGGCTAACTACCTTTACCTTATAGATCAGGTCTTTTCCTGCCAGAGGACTGTTAAAGTCCGTTCTCACCCTTCCTCCGGACACACTCTGCACTTTAGCGGTCTGACCCTCGATCTGGACGAACGTATTCGGGACGGGGTTTATCTTGTTCTTGTAGAACTGGTTAATATTAAGGATCTTGATCAATCTCACATCTCTCGGACCGAATGCCTCATTAACCGGAACATCAAAAGTTTTCTCATCCCCGACATTCATTGACATGAGCTGCTTATCAACGCCGGGAACGATCATTCTAGCTCCAATGATCACGAAGGCAGGTTCGTACTTCTGGTCCTTCGACCAGATGCCTTCTTTCTTCGCTTCCTCTTCGACGGTAAGATCAAATATCTCGTTGGTGAGCTTTATTCTTCCAACGAAATCGATCATTACGAAATCCCCTTCTTTCATAACGTATTCTAAGAATGAGGGTTTTTAAATAGTTTGCGGGAAAAAGGGCAATGGTCCCGGCGAGATTTGAACTCGCGACCTCTCGATTATCAGTATCGCCTAGGATTTCTCCTATCGAGCGCTCTAACCAGGCTGAGCCACGGGACCGGTGTAACAAAGAACAGCTTCATCCATAATTATAAGCTGTCAACCTATTTTTGTTTCTTTATTTGTTTTGAATATATCATTTATCTAATGAAGAATTTATAAGTTTTGAATTTCACTTCTTTTCTTCTTTGAACAGGAAACTGTCAGTCTCTTCCACGTGGTTCAGAAAACCAACCTTTTTCAGGTATTTCATCGCTTCCTCCTTGGTGGTTCCGAATTCCTCCGAATATCTCTTCGCGGAGATAACGTTCCTTCCGGACGTCTTCTCGGAGAACTTCGCCAGAAGCTCCCTGAATTTGAGAGGGTATTTGTCTATGTCGAACCACGAAGCGTAATTCCTGGTTGTCGGGTCGTTCTTGTTGAAATACGTGCTCTTGTTCTCGAAATTGACGAGGTACAGCGAGAATCGCTTGTTCAAGAAACCGTCAAAGAAATCCGCTATCTCCTTGCTGACCGATTTGAAGTCGGAAACGAAAACCGCGATATTATGAACCTTCTTGTCGATCTTCTGGAGAAGACTGTTCAGGTCCGACTGCATGCTTGCCATGTAATCCAGCGGATAAACCATTATCTGGATTTTCTTCGACTTGAATATGAAGGACTTCTTGTAAATAACAAGCATGAATTCGCCGTATTTTGACTTCTTGACTTGCGCGACGGAATTTTTGAAGTATTCCCCGGGAATCCAGTCAACCGTTAGCTTTCGAAATCTCTCCTCCAGGGAGTTCATGTAATTCAGGGTCAGGGACTTTATCTTCTCGTCCTTGAAAATTTGCTGTTCCGGCGTGTTTTCCTCTTTTTTGGGAACGTGCTTGTCCTTGTGATCATTGCAATATCTTTGGAGCGGTTCGTGCCAGCATGTGTTGCATACCAGTTTGTCGCAGCCCTTCTCCATGCACTTCCCGCCCCACTCCAGGCGGGAGCTGATCTTCTTACCGCAGCATGAACAGAATTCCATTTTTTTCTTGGAAAGGATCTCATCCAGCTTCTTTTCAGCTTCCTTTTCCTTGGTTTCGATTTCCTTCTTGAAGTCCTCGATTGCCTTGTCCGGCATTGTTTCCAATCCCCCTGTATATTCCTTGGTTTAGATCATTTAAAAAAACCCCGAACAAGTTATATTATGGAACCAAGATTCATCACGAACAAACCCGCCCTGATGGCAGGCGGAAACATGGTGATAGCAGATCTCCACATAGGCGTAGAATTCGAGTTCTACAAATCCGGGATAAAGGTCCCGTCCAGCACGGAAACCATCATGAAATCCATCGAAGGGCTGATAAAACAGAACAAGCCAAAAAGACTGGTCATACTGGGAGACATCAAACACAAGGTCCCCGGAGCCACGAAGCAGGAGATCAGGGAGATCCCGGACTTCCTCTCAAAGCTATCCGAAAAGATAAGGATAGAGATCGTCCCGGGAAACCACGACGACAACATAAGCGATTTCCTTCCGGACCACATAAAGTTACACGAAAGCACCGGATTCAGAGACGAGGAATATTTTTTCGTCCACGGCCACGCATGGCCCTCGGAGGACTTCCTCAAGGCGAAATACGTTCTGGTCGGCCACGAGCACCCACAGATCGAGTTCCGCGACAAGATCGGTTACCGCTTCATCGAGCATGTATGGGTCAGGGCATCGCTTTCGAAGGAAAAGATTGAGAAAAAATACAAATTTCGAGGAAATCTGCCCGAACTGATCATCCTTCCAAGGTTCAACCCCATGTGCGGGGGCATCTCCATGAACCAGCCGTTGAGAAACCTTGAAAAGGCCCACAAGCTATACAACACCGGACTCGGCCCATTGATCAGGGCATCTGATCTAAGAAATTCGAGCATCTACCTTATGGACGGGACGTTGCTGGGGAAGTTGAAGGGGTTGTATTGAGGGAGAGATTATCTGTTTATTGCGGATTCGATTATATCGATTATATAATCAATATAATTTACAATTTGAAGTGCCCTTATTTTATCAATCGTTCCCTCTCTATGACCTTTGGCATTCCTATGGAACAACACCATCCCCCTTAATATTTGAGAAAAACCTTCTTCTTCCGCAATTGTTTCGCAAGATGGAATTTTT
>CAYUSU010000032.1:0-17637 GCA_964447525.1 uncultured archaeon
TTTAAAAGATTTTGTCCGATTGTAAGATTATGAAACGAATGAAAAACTATTTGGTCAATTTTGATACTACGATTGACAATGAAATCAATTTCAAATTCGAAAGAGAAGCTGAAATAAACCCGGAGATAATGAAAAATTTCATGATTCTTGATTCTTCGGTGTATTCCAAAAATAATGATCTTTCCGGACCGGGAAAAATGACTGCACAAAATTACGTGAATGGAATGGAACGCAGATTAATCGGAGAAAAAATTTTAATCATGGATTACGGTGTGAGGGACAGTGACCAAAAAACCAAGGTTGTCAGAGTTATTGAAAACGATACCAAGATGAAAATAGTTGAGATATTCGAATACTTCATGGAACAATGAATCAAGAAAGATACTTGAGATGTTCGAGGAAATAGAGATATAGAAAACTTGGACAAACGGTTGTTTAAATTACTTATTCGTAAAAATATTATATGCATTACGCTAAAAGAGCATTTGTCGGACATAATTTAATTGAATTATACGGCAAGTTTAACCCTAGTTTAAGAAAACTCTCGACAGACATAACAGGAACACCAGACGATTCGATAATTTGCTGGCAGTCATTCGATTTTCTGGACAATAAAGCGAGCATAAATGACGCAAAGACTGCAGTTAAAGGTTTACAAAATGAAATGAAATGCAGAAGTGATATACTCTTTCCAGATGTTATTAAAATAAAAAAATACCAGTTACCTGCAGACATATGGAACGATGTGACAATAACGGTGATTGAAAACACCGGAGGATATTGTGGCAAATCTATGACATGTGAAAAATGCCATTCCAGAAATAATTATACCGGTCTGGTGCTGGAGATAGAAAAAACACCCAAACTATCAAACCTTTTCAATAAGATTTTTTCAAACTAGTTTTGAGTAAAAGATCAAACGAATCCTTCATAAACTTTCTTATATACCGGATCATTGACCAGCTTCGATGCGTCCCTCTTGTAAGCATCCTTCTCCAGAGTTCTCCCCACCTTCTTTTCGTAATCCGCGATGGGCATGGAATACTTCTCCTGTACTTTGTCCCTGTACCACTGCGGGATCACGTTGAAGGCGCAGAACGGGATGATGGCTTCAGGGGTAAGATAATGTATGCAGCATCGTTTTACCCTGTTTATGTCGTAATTATAAAGGTCCTGGAAATGCATCATCCCTATGAACAATGATTTATGGTGGAATGCTCCCAGGGACTTGTAATCGTGCTTTATCAGGGCATTATATATGATCTTTCCTAAAGAGAATCCTTCCGGAGACTTATTCTTGTCTATGAATGAATTGAGCTTGAAAAGCATCTTCGCCCCGACAACGGCCCTGCTCGATCCCTTTCGGAGATCATCCGCCTTCTCGTTCAGGTATTCGAACAACCCTTCAACGTCTACGAAACGGGTGATGGGGATCATCTTTCCTTTGTCCTCGAAGACGTACGTAGCCATTCCGCAGGCGAAATGGGTCGTCAGGTCGTACTGTGGTCGTTTGATCATGGCCTCAACGAAATTTGTGAACGGATGGATTGACGGGATGGTGTAGAAATCATCCCTGGATATCTGCCCGTCTGTCTGCTCTTCGATCTTATGGATCGTATCGGGTATGGTAATCCTGAATTTTTCCCTCTCCTTTCTCGGCATCCTTCCGACCAGAGAAACGGGCTGGAAGTTCACCCCCCTCACGACGTCCATGTGTTTCGTTCCAAATCGTATTATGTCGCCTACCTCGTGATCGTTCACTGATCGTATGACGGTGGGCACGAGAACTATGCCCAGATTGGCTTTTCTCGCGTTCTCCAGCATCCACGGAACCTCCCAGTGGTTCTTTGGGTTACTCTCGGGGGTGACACCATCGAAGGAAAGATAAATCGTATTGACCCCGGACTCCTTGACCTTCATGGTCCATTCCGGATCGTTCCAGAGCTTATGGGTTCCGTTGATGTTCAGCTGGACGTGATCGACACCTTCTTCCTTGATCATTTTAAGAATTTCGAACAGATCTTCTCTCAGTTCCGGGTTGCCCCCCGTCAACTGGATGGCATTCCCCGGAACAGGTTTTTCATTCCTTAACAGGCGAACGCCTTTCCTCAGCTCTTCGAGCGTGGGCTCGTAAACATAACCCGCCTTCTTCGCGAAGAAGAAGCAATACCAGCATGACAAGTCGCATCGGTTAGTGACCACAAGGTTAGCGAGTGCCGTATGACTTTTGTGTTCGGAACACAGACCACAGTCCTTCGGGCACACAGGATCTTTTTTATCAACAACCGGGTTGGAAACACCCTTCCCGTCTATCGCATATTTTCTCATACGGTTGTACATCCTGGCATCGCCCCAGTAGACATCCGAAAATTTTCCGTGTTCCTTGCATTCCTTCTCGATCATCACCTTCCCGTCCTTCTCGAAAATAAGGGCCGGGATGATCTTCAGGCATTCCGGACAGACAGAACTCGTTTTATTAGGAAGCTTTCCTCCGTAATTCACGCTTTCGCCCTTGGAAACTGACATAAATTTCTTCCTTTTAATAATCTTTAAAAGTTTCAAAAGTTTATATTTACACTATTCCATTACACATATATAAAGCTTTTGAGAGGAACCAAATGAACGACCAAAAAACTATCGAGGAAATAGAAAAAAGGGTGAACGATACATTCGCCGAACTGGCCAGCACCATAGGTTTCTCTCCAATACACGGGAAGATAATAGGTGCCCTGTTGGTCGGTGGAAGATCGATGACTTTACAGCGATTGGCAAAGAAGACCGGATATTCTTCTTCGATGATCTCACTCAGCCTCGACCTGCTGGAGCTTCTGGGCGTGATAAAGAAAGTGAAAAAAACGGCGGACAGGAAGCTTTACGTTAACCTTAATTCCAACCTGTTGGGAACCCTGAAAAACGTATTGGTCATGAGGATAAGCAAGAGTGTTTCCGAATCGGTTGCGGAATTCAGTGACGCGAGAAAGAGATTGGAAGAATTAAACGGGGAAAACAAGGAAGAAGTAACCAAAGGGATAGAAATACTGGAAAACGAGATAAAAAGACTGCATTCCTATATCGAATTACTTGAGAAAATAAAGCTCCCCGGATGATAAATCATCAGGATTTCGTTCAGAGACGGTACCTGTATCCGCCTCTTTTTTGTTGCTTATGAAAAGGGAAACCGCCACTACCACTATCATTATAACTATAATAACGAACACGTACAACCAGGTGTTTGGCGGAAGCTGCGGAGCCATGGGAAGACACTGATCAGGGCATAAACCCCCGCAATCCACGCCTTCTTCACTACCGTCCTTCACCCCATTCTCACATGAAGATATCGAACCGGCAAAGCAGCCTTCGTCCACCACACCGTCGCAGTCGTTGTCCTTTCCGTCGCAGATTTCCGTTTCCGGCTGCCTCCCGCTGCATATGGCCGAGGATCCGTCCGGCGAACACTCATACCTCCCGGAACACACTCCTATTCCACATGTCCCTCCTATTTCAGGGAAACCCTCGTCTATCCTGCCGTTACAGTCGTTATCTATCCCGTCGCAGATTTCCGTACCTGGGCTTCCGTCTCCGTAACAGGCACATTTAGTATCCTCGACAGACGTTCCCATTTTTACGTCGTCCTTTATCCCGTTGCAGTTGTCATCAATACCATTGCAATGTTCCACGCCTGCGCCCTGACCGAAGTTATTCTCGTAACAGCCGCATTTGGCGGATGAAACAGACGTTCCTCCGCCGACATTGTCTATTCTTCCGTCACAATCATCATCTATGCCATTGCATACTTCATTCGAAGGACTCCTCCCTCCGTAACATTCGCACTGTGTCGAAGCGACAGAACCGCCACCTTTGATGTCATCTACGATTCCGTTACAGTTGTCATCCATTCCGTTACATATCTCCTTTTCAGGTGTTATAAGATTCATGCAGCTTCCCCATTTTCCTCCCAGGCAAAGCTGATATCCCTCACTGCATATTCCCGCGTTTATACCGCATGTTTTATTATCCCCGGTTGTGCAGGCGCAACCCTCGTCTATCGAAAGGTCGCAATCATTATCAACATTATCACATTTTTCGCTTTCTTTTTTGGCATCTGAACCTTCTATGGTTGAACAAACAGTATCATCACCGCCGGCATTACATTCGTACAATCCTCCGGAACACACTCCCCAGCCGCATGCGGATCCGAGTTCCCACCAATCCTCGTCCACTATCCCATTGCAGTTGTCATCCATTCCGTTGCATATTTCATTCGAAGAGGATCCGCCATCCGAACAGGCACATGTCCCTCCGATCGTAACGTCGTCCACTATGCCATTACAATCGTCGTCCACGCCGTTGCAGAATTCCGGTCTCGTAAGAGGATTGCCTCCAAAACCGCCTGCGCACCAACACGAAGCCTCAAGACCTTCGTCCACCGTTCCGTCACAGTTCTCGTCGATGTTATTGCATATCTCGCTGGACGCACGCATCCGGTCCAGGAACTCCTTTATTTTGTTGAACGTGGTATGGTTGAGTATCTGATTGATCGTACAAGCGCAACCGACCAGATCATCATCTATTAACCCGTTACAATTATCATCCATTCCGTTGCATATCTCGTCCAGTCTTTCCGCTCCGTTGTAGCACTGGCAATACTGACCGGAATTTTCCCCAAAAATATTATCGATTATACCGTCGCAGTCATTGTCCCTGCCATCGCATAACTCCGGTCTGGCATTGTTGGAACCGCCTACCCCCTGATCACTGGTATGTGAACATACGGTTGTTATGCCGCTCTTGCTGCATACGTAATGCCCTCCAAAACAATCGGAGAAGCTCGAGCCCCCGCATCCTTCCCCAAGTGACTGGTTTACTCCATTGACCGTGTAATTTTTGAATTTCTCGTCTATCGCCCCGTTGCAGTTGTCATCCCTGCCGTTGCATGTCTCAGCTTTTATCTTTCCTGATATGTTCTCGTTATCATTATCTATGTAAACAGTAAATGAACAGGCACAATCGGAAACACCTTCATCAATCGTTCCGTCACAATTATCATCTATCCCGTTGCAGAGCGGGTTTTCCTGCTGGTGGTTCTTCATGCTGATGTTCACGGTCTCGTTGAAACACCCGCAATGGCTCTCCTCTTTAGAATTCTTTCCGTTCACATTGTCTATGAGTCCGTCGCAGTCGTCGTCGACTCCGTTGCATATCTCTTTGAGTTCCCCCGGGCTGTGGTTGCCCATATAGCATGCGCAGGTATCGGGGAACTGGACATTATCAACTATCCCGTCGCAGTTGTTGTCCATACCGTTACAAATCTCCTCTGAAGGCATTACGTTACCCGAACAGTTGCTCCATTCCGAATCAACGCAACTCTGCACACCCAGCGCGCAAGTACTCAGCGAATGGATGGAAAATGTCTTGTTGCATATCTGGATGGACTGGCACAGGCTGGCGATGGTAGCGACTTTCTCCGCATCCGCACCGGGTCCGCCTACATTCATCCTCATGAACTCGTCGCATTGCTGGTATATATCCCCTTCGACGGAACCTGACTGTAATGCCTCGATGGATTCCTCCGGACCGGTATTAAAAATGTATGGCTGCTTCCTCGCATGTGTCTTCACGGTCTCGTCAGTGAGCTTGCTTGAATATACAATAAACTCGTCAAACACGCAGGCATCACAAAGAAGCGACCTGTCAGACCTGCTTCCTATGTACATGTCCGTTCCGACATATTTCAGGTTGAAACCATTTGAACTGGTCGCTACGCTGTTTCCATTGACATAAAGCTCCATCCCGAGCGCCACGTCCCATGAAGCTGTTACCAGAATCCATTGATCATTCGAAATAGTCCCGCCATCAAGGGAATGGGTTGTACCTGAAGAATCCTTAATGTCGAACTTCAGCTTTCCGCTGTCGAGATATATTATGAACTGGTCACCGCCATCCGTATCCTTTACGTGGAAAAGGTATCTCTGCCCGGCTCCTGCGGGTTTAATCCAGAATTCAATGGTTCCTCTCAGATTGTTGAAATTGGCCGATATCGGGTACCTAACCATTGAGGAGGGATTATTCTGGAGCTTGATTCCCAGATCATATTGTCCTCCCATATATGAAACGTTACCCACCACGGACGTCAGCATGTTTCCCGGTCTGCAGACGGAAGAATTCTCGAACCTGCATAGCAGAAGCGTATCCGTTTCTTCCATCACTCCCCAAACATCGGACTTTGGAGGCGGACTGTAAGCGCTTGTAGGCCTCCCGTAAAACACGTAATATTCCTTGCTGGAATTCGCGGGTATCGTGTCCATGAAGGAGATATCCGTTTGTACGTGGTTGAATTTGGAAATGTTATACCACTCAAACTGGTCAGTCTCGTCCCCCGCTCCGCTTATCATGATATCAGAACCGTCCGGATTCATTTTTTTGCTGGTTATTGCCGCAAACGTGTTCAGCGGGAAAACGAAGGGATAGTTTCTCAAATCGAAGGAATTCGGATTGGTGATGTTCATCTGCATTCTGTAGACGGATATGTCAGGTGTCCATGTTATGAGGGATGAGATATTCTGTATCACATGACTACAGGTTATGTCAATCTCGTTCTGGCTCCTGTAGTATATTCCGCTGTTGTACCCGCATATCTTTATCACGTTAAGGTCGGAAGGCGAACAGGCGCATTCCTCATCAACTGATCCGTCACAGTCGTTGTCAACGAAGTCGCAGTCTTCGAAGGAGATATAATTATACGCATTACCGAGGAAGGTCTTCCATGATTCGACGGTAGTGTTACAAACGGTATCGCTTCCGTCCGAACTGCAGACATGATACCCTCCCTCGCAGCTGCCGAAACCGCAGGAATCGTTCCTGAACCCTTCGTCCTTCAGTCCGTTGCAATCATTGTCTATCCCGTCACATAGTTCGGCAGAATTCCATATGTTCACCACTTCATTCGCATTTCGAAGCTTGCAGGCACACTGGACCGTGTCCTCGTCTATACTCCCGTCACAGTTATCGTCTATCCCGTCGCACGTGTCGTCCACGTTCGCGGGATCTGTCAGCTCCGCTATGAGGGTAATATTGGAAAGCCGGTCGCATGCGCATGTTCCGGGATACTCGACATCATCTATCAGACCGTCGCAGTCGTCATCCATCCCGTTGCATGTTTCTTTCTGCGCCCCATCAAGTATACAATTGCAAGTATTACCGAGCACGACCACTTCCACGGTATCAATATAACATTTCGATTCCTGGTATATTTCCTTGCAGTCATCATAAGTAAAGGTAGTTCCCGGCTCCATGAGATACCGGTTTGTCATGCATTTTCTCACTTCGTCCGTACACGTGTTCTTGCTCACGTTGACCGGAGTAAGGACCTTTATCTCCTCGAAATCGCAGTCGTTCGAATCGTATATGGTCCTGCAGAAGGACCTGGAATCTCCCCTGTCTTCACATTCATTCACGCTTTCCGTGCAGTTGTTGATCCATATGCTGTCTTCCGGGTCGTCCTTTATGCCGTCGCAATCGTTGTCTATTCCGTCGCATACTTCCTTCGCTTTTGGGGATCCACCGAAACAGCCGCATTCGGTTATCTGCGCAGCTGTCCTCATTCCGCCATACGATGTGAATGTATTTATAATCGATTTTATCCCCCCGATGTCGTCGATCCATCCGTTGCAGTCGTCGTCTATCCCGTTGCATATTTCTTCTGCGGCAGGTTCACCGGGCATGTCATGCGAATAATTATAATCCCATTCGTAGTCCTCGTTGCAAAACCTCACCCCCTCGGAACAGGCCCCGACGTTCCTCTTGTTGGGATATTTTGTATCGTTAAAATAATTCAGGTCAAGCTCACCTATCCTGCTGCACTGGGCTACCCTGAAAACTGACCTGTCGATTATTCGACTATAAGGAGTGCCGTCAGTATCGGTGGTTTTTATTTCCACTTCAAGTACATACTTACCGGTAGTGTTGGGAGCGTAAAGCCCGAAATCATTGAAAAGATTAAGCTTGAAGCTCCTGTTCTCGTAAAGCATTCCTATGAAAGAATCGTTAAGCTCGGCTGTGATTGTCCAGCCGCTGGCGTGGTCGCCGGTGGCGTTAAGAATGACAATGTCGTCCCCGACCGAACTGTTAAGCGTAAGTTTTATCGTGTTTGGATCAATCTTCCATCCATTCCCCTGAAGGGAGAATGGAAGCGTATATCTGTTACCGATTATCCCGATGTCATTCTTGCATTGCAACGTGCACATCTGATATTCAGGGGTACAAAAACAGCATCCAGAACCCGTATCCTTGCCGCAATCCCCGGTGTTGTTGTACCATGTGACATGCTCTATTTTGTCCTGCTGGTTGACATCGTCGATGTAGGCGCAGAACTTCGGAAGTTCCGGGACATTCTTGAACATAGTGAAATCCATTATACCGGATCTTGTACCATTATAACCGTCATATACGAGGTAATTTATGAAATATTTGGTATTCGCATCGTAATTGATTATTTTTATCCAACCAGTTTTACCATTCCGTTCAACATGCCCTGCGCTGAAATTCTGGTATTCGCAGCAGATATCCTCTATCCCAGTATCGTATATCCAGTCACATACGCCAGGGGTCCCCGGACACTTGTATATGCCTCCAATAGCCGAGTTATCCATATATTTATCTCTGTAATCATCAAGTGAATGGTGGTCGAAGGGCTCTATGTACATCTCCCTGTCAGCTCCCTTTTCCGCCCAGTTTTTGGTGGTGACCTGGGTAAGCATCCTTTCTATGATCCAGCCATTGGAATTAGTCCTGCAGACATCCCCGCAACCGGTGCATATTTTTGAACATTCACCGTAATATTCGTTCCCGCACGCCATTCTCAGGGAAAGGTCTATCTTGTCTCTCAGATCCTCGTTCTCAATCATTATATTATCGTATCTCTTTGCATCCCTTTCATGAGAGGAAATTCCTATATCTTTCAGCCCGTCATCCTTGCTCACGAACCCGGTGGACACGGTTCTCTCTCCGTTATTCCACCATTTATTTGTTGGTTGGTCTGCCCCTGCTCCAGTAAAGGCTTCCAGAAAATATTCGTAGGGAAAATCGATCGGCAATGCCTCAAGATAACATTCGTCCCTGCAGTAAAGGTAAACGTCAAGTTTGTGGACACCTATCGGTATTGAAAGTTCCTCGTTCTCACAATATGCATTGTTACCATCTGAACATTCCTCTGCGGTCTGGCATCCGCAAGCTATCCTTTCCGCGAAATTATTATCCAATACGATCGAAACCCCGGAATTCACAAGTATGGAAAGGCTTATTTTCCTGGACTCATTCGTGTAAATCCACGTTGTGAATCTGTAGCTCTTATCCCCTGTTAATAATTTTAAAAATTCAATTCCTTTTCCATCATATAAACCGGAATCGGCGTCCTGAACGGATTCTCTTTTTATCTCTACGCTTTCATCTGTGCAATTTTCTGAGCTTCTGATTCCGGTGGGTCCCTCGAAGTCAGCAGGGCCTGAACAATAGTTTAGGAGTTCACCCCCCTGCCTGCTGTGAACCTCCACCATCTTTTTCTGCCAATATTCACTTGTACCGCTACTACCCGGTAGGCTGAAACTCTTGCTGTTCATTATGTCGAACTGGTCAGAAAAATTAGTAACCTCCTCCTGATCAACACGAATTCTGAATCGTGTTGGACCGTTTGTATTACGTATCTGTAGATTTATTGTGTTAATCTCTCCTCTATTGAGTGTGAATTCGGTATCGAAAGGACCTCTGCTGAAATCTTTTTTCACATTACCGTTAACAGTTATTTTTATGTAGTCATCAATATCATATACGTGCCATTTGAGAATCTTTGTTGCCTTGACGTAAACATATGTTGTCAGATGCCATGTTTCGTCATTACCTAACTGGGTGTTGAAATACAAATTACCATCGGTATCTTCATTATACCATCCATTTGAATGATCACGTAGATAGAACTTATTGTCGTCCCCGCTTGGAAAATTCTCAGGATTGCCGAATTTGGTCAATTCCTCATAATATTCCTTATCGTAGGAGTAATTGAACTCGAATGGTTCCGTGCTTATGTTGTTCGCGGTGAGATTGACCGTGAAATTGAAGAAAAGGTTCTTGTAGGTGTATTTTCCCTCTTCGTTGACGATCCCTTTCTTTTCAAGGATCGGGGCAAGGTCAAGTGTCTTTTCTGCAGGCACACCGTTATCGTAATTAATGGTACTCCCATAGTATGTTACCCTCGCCGTAATGTTGGTTTCTTTCGTACCCGTGGAGAATGCCTCGTCAAAAGTGATGTTTATGTCCCTGAGTAATTGCTCTCCTTCAAGGAATCTCCCGAGTCCTATATTAACATCTTCTCCGGGCCTGTCCGGATCAATTATCTGATCGAATCCAACGGAAACGAACCATCCCGTGGTGACGAAAGCGACCGTTAAGAAAAGGTATAGAATGATTATGATCGGTAAAATTAGCAAAGCAGCCCGGTAAATAGCCTTCATACTATATTATTTATGATATCCTGTTTATATTAATTATAGTGCCAAGAGATGCGGTTCTGTTTTCGGGAGACGACTTGATTCAATCTTTACATGCCGTCACGCAATTCATTTATTTTCTAATCCATGAACTTTTGCAGGTGTTCCGAGATCATATCTTTCGGAAGGACCCCTACCATCCTGTCCACCATGTTCCCGTCCTTGAACACGAGTAACGTGGGAATGGACATTATACCGAACTTCCCGGGGACTCCCTTGTTCTCGTCAACGTTCATCTTCACTATCTTCACTTTTCCTTCAAGCTCTTCGGAAAGCTGGTCTATAACCGGTCCCAGCATCTGGCACGGACCGCACCATTCAGCCCAGAAATCCACCATAACAACCGGATTGTTCCTGACAATATCATCGAATTCCGCATCACTTATTTGCTGTGTCATAATAAACCTCCTATATGTCTCCTCTGAGTTTCATGGCATCCACTACCCTCTTGACCGCTATGAGGTAAGCTGCGTTGCGCATCGAAACTTTGTATTCTTTTGCCGTCTTGACCATATGGTTAAAAGCTCTGGTCAGCATTATGTTCATCCTTTTATCAACCTCTTCCACGTCCCAGAAATAACTCTGTATGTCCTGAACCCATTCAAAGTAACTGACGATAACACCGCCGGCGTTTGCCAGTATATCTGGTATGACGATAACCCCTTTCTTTTCAAGTATTTTGTTCGCATCATTGGTTATCGGACCGTTTGCTCCCTCAACAATGAATTTTGCTTTCACTTTGTCAACGTTTTCCTTCGTTATGACGTTTTCGAGCGCTGCCGGAACCAGAAAATCTACTTTCATGCATATCAGATCATCATTGCTGATAGTATTCGCTCCCTTGAAGTTTATGACGGATCCCGTCTTTTCCTTGTGTTCCATTACCTTCGCATGTTTCAGTCCCTTCGGGTTATGTATTCCTCCTTTGGAATCGGAGACTGCGACGACTTTCATCCCCATCTCGTCCAGTCTCTGCGCAACAACGTGACCGAGGTTGCCGTAACCCTGTATGGCAACGGTCATCTTTTTCGGGTTGACCTTCCAGTGCTTTACCACGTTCTCTATGATATAAGCTAACCCGCATCCGGTGGCGCATATCCTCCCGAGGGAACCGCCTATTTCGACCGGCTTTCCGGTGATCATCCCCAACTCCGTGTGACCGTGTATCCTGGAATATTCGTCCATCATCCAGGCCATTATCTGAGGGTTGGTATAAACATCAGGCGCGGGAATATCCGTCTTCGGTCCTATGAAATTATACATGAGTTCAATATATCCCCTGCTCAGTTTTTCCAGTTCGTTCTTCGAGAGTTTCTTCGGATCGACCACAATGCCTCCCTTCGCTCCGCCGTAAGGAATGTTAACCAGCGAACATTTCCACGTCATCCAAGCAGCGAGTGCCTTCACCTCGTTAATATCAACATCCGGGTGGAATCTTATTCCTCCCTTGGTCGGTCCGCGTGCATCGTTATAATGCACCCTGTAACCGGTAAATACCTTCCATTTACCGTTGTCCATTTTAACCGGAATGGATACCTCAAGATATTGTTTCGGATGGGAAATAATCTCGTAAACATCATCAGAATAGCCAAGTGTTTTGGCCGCATCTTTCAACTGCGCCTTGGCGCTCTCGAACGGATTTTCTTTCTTCATACTCACACCCCTCCCTTAAGATAAACATAAGCTGAATTGGCCGCTATAGCTCCCTCCGAAACAGACGTTACTATCTGTTCAAAATGATTTGATCCGGTTGTCAGGTCACCTGCAGCAAACACGCCCGGAATGTTTGTGTACATGTCGTTCTGAACTATCACGAAGCCCTTCTCATCCACCCTCACGCCGAATTCCTTCGCAATACCAGACGCGGGAATGGAACCTATCTCCACGAACACGCCATCCACTTTCAGCGGTTTGACCCCCGCGGGGCCCTTTATGTTCACGCTTTCGACCCTGCTCTCACCGAGTATCTGCACGGGTACGGTTTCGAATATCATTTCTATCTTTGGGTTCTTTTCAGCAATGTCCTTCCAATACGGCATTGCCCTCATCTTATCGAAAGTCTTCCTGTAGATCAAGTACACTTTTTTAGCGTGATCGGAAAGCACTATCGCCGATTTAACGGCCACATTACCCCCGCCGACAACGGCAACGGTTTTGTCCCTGAAAAAAGTGGCGTCACATGTAGCGCAGTACGAAACTCCCCGACCAGCCAATTCTTTCTCGCCGGGAATGTTCATTTTCCTTTTGCCGCTGCCGGTAGCGAATATCACGGTCTTCCCGTAGAACTGTTCATTGTCCGAAGTGGTGACCAAAAAGGAATCCTTCTTCTTTTCCACCTTCGAAACCTCGACAAACGACCTCACGTTGACTCCCAGTTTTTCTGCATGCTCCTTGAACTTGTTCACCAGTTCGACCCCCTTCACTCCAGGGAGTCCTGGATAATTGTCTATCTCGAAGGCTTCGGCTATCTGCCCGCCGACATCTTTTCCCACAACAAGAGTCTTTAGATTATACCTGACAGAATATATGCCGGCGGCAAAACCAGCCGCCCCTGATCCGATTATTATAACGTCATGAACATCCATACGATCACCAACCAAGACTTTTAGGATTCTAATAATTGTTTTACGGAAATATAAAAATAAAAGGAATACTATCTATCTCAGACTGGTTAGAACAAAATCATAACTGAAAGGAATAATAATCAAACACATTTAAATTTACTTTTTTGTGAGGAACTACCAGAAAAACGTCTTATAGCGTCCACAACATCATCGAAATACTTGTCAGTGAATATATCCATGGCCGCTTCTCTCATACTGGTTAATTCATTACCGCCAGAAGCTGCATCATTAATTCTAAGAATAACGTCGGGGACATATTCCCTGCCCTTTTCTGTTAATCTGTTCCATGATAAATTTTCTTTATGTTTATAATCATTTTGATCTATTTTCAGTATACCCTGTTTACACAACCCCCCTAAAATGCTGGAGACGACCGTTTTTAGAACATCATCTTTCCAGTTTCTATATTTTCCGGTTTTTTGTATAGCATCCAAGACAGCGTCACTTTTTATTGTCTCGTTACCAAAAACGAAATCCACGATATCGGATGTAAGTTTTGTCTGAGTATTTACTGGTTTCGCATCATTTGGTGCCTTACCGTCAGCAAATCTGTATTTTTGCCAAGAACCACCTCCTACCGAATCACCTTCAACCAAACCACTATCCTTCATTCGTGAAATATGATTTATTACTGCATTTTCACTACATTCCAGATGATCTGTAATCTGTTTCACCGAAACTTCTCCCATACCATAAAGAAACTCCAATATCTTCGCAGCCCTCAGCGGAGTTACCTTACCAGACCCGAAACAGTTTCTTCCAAAAATCAAATGAGGAGAAACATTATATTCATTCGATTTTCTTAGCATGAATCTTCCAACGGGAACTCCGAACTCCTTCTGGAATTCTGTTCCTCTCCATGAATTAAAAACAGTACTAGTTCCTTGAAACATCATTTTACCTTTTTCAACCATTCCGTTAGGAAGCAATATTTTTTGGCAGTAAGAGTAAATATTCGCAGGTTCCATTTCCCATTCAATTTTTTTCTCAGGCGGCGCTTTCTTCAAAAATGAATCATATATCGCTTTTAGCCCGGCTCTCGTGAGCGGAATATCGTTTATTATTCCCGTAATAAGAACCTGTCTGGGTTCAGAATTCAATGAAGAGTACAGCGCAGATTTTATGCTTAACGGATCATTATGTATTTCATGCAACTCGTCAGAATCATGATCAGTGCTTCTCTTTACAAAATCCATATATTGTCCCAAATCCAGACACCCGTCCGCAACAGCTTCATGCAAAACACCCAGCATATTGTTTCCGGCGACTTTGTATCTTGTCTTGATATCCATCGATGTTCCACCTGTTCTGACATCTGCCAATATTCCAATTTTATCATGATAGTCCGCGACCAGAGGCATTCAATCACATCATCTCTTAATTATAACTATTATTTAGTGGTAATTATTATATATTATTTGGATCAAAATTATAAATAATAACCAAACAATTTAAATATAACATGGGAAAAGCGGTATCCAATTCTCATGAAAGAGATGGAGAAGTAACCAGGAAAGTCCCCGAATGTTTCGCCGTCACACGAGGGAAAAAAGGAAGTCACTTGAGTCGAAGATACTCAACGATGCAGACAGGGCGGATGTGTTCGGGGTGATAAGAGGTAATATAAATTCTTCAAAATATAGTTACCGGGATATTATGTTTTTTTAAAGCATCCAACTAACGATAATAAATTATATCTTGAGGTGGTTTCTATATGTGGGCGGATCAAAACGTGAAGGATAATGATCAGGATTATTTCGAAGCGGAACAGAACGAGCTGAAGAGGGTTAACGAATCTCTCGAACTTATCCCTTCGGAGAACTTCCCGAGCAGGGACGTACTCCATGCATTGGGATCGATATTCAATAACAAATACGCTGAAGGTTATCCTTCCAAACGATATTACGGCGGGAACGAATTCATTGACATCGTTGAGAACCTCGCCATCGACCGTGCCAAAAAGCTCTTTGGTGCAGAACACGTTAACGTCCAGCCATACTCAGGTTCACCGGCAAACATAGCCGTTTACTTCGCGATGCTCCAGATGGGCGAAACTTTAATGGGGATGAACCTCGCGATGGGAGGCCACCTTACTCACGGCCATCCGGTCAATTTTTCAGGGAAGATGTATAACAGCGTCCAGTATTCAGTCGATGAAAAAACGCATCTGATAGATTATGACAAAGTTCTGGAAATGGCAAAAGAGAAGAAACCTAAATTAATAGTTTCAGGAGCGACAGCCTATCCGAGAATCATTGAATTCAAACGATTCAGTGAGATCGCCCAGGAAGTCGGAGCAATATCCATGGCGGACATCGCCCACATAGCAGGATTAATCGCGGGCGGCGTCCATCCGTCCCCTTTTCCATTCACTGACATAGTAACCACGACCACTCATAAGACCCTTCGCGGGCCGAGGGGAGCAATGATAATGTGCAAGCAGGAGTTCGCTGAAAAGATAGACAAAGCAGTCTTCCCGGGTTTACAGGGAGGTCCTCACGAACACGTGATCGCCGCGAAAGCCGTCGCATTCAAAGAGGCAATGCAGCCGGAATTCAAGGATTATGCGAAACAGATCGTCAGCAACGCCAAGGCCCTGGCCGAAAGCATGATGGCGAACGGACTGACGCTGGTTTCCGGAGGGACTGACAACCATCTGATTCTCATCGATCTTCGTGACAAGAACGTCAGCGGCAAGGAAGCTGAACAGGCGCTTGATAAGGCCGGAATCACGGTGAACAAGAACACGATACCTTATGATCCGAGAAAACCATGGGATCCGTCAGGTATCCGCTTAGGAACGCCAACGATCACTACACGCGGGATGAAAGAAAGCGAAATGAACGCGATCGGAGAGATGATGGCAAAAGCCATTGACAACGTGACCAACGAGACGGAACTTTCGAACATCAAAGAAAAGGTAAAGGATCTCTGCAGGGACTTCCCTGTTTACTGAACTGGTTTTATGGGGAAAAATAACATTTATTAGTACTATTATTGACTATTTATTGATGGTAAATATACTTGATAAAATTGCAGTGGAAAACACGAATAGATGTCTCAAACACCTCAACAGGAATGGATTCACGAAGGAAGAGGGAGATCTCTTTTACAAGTATGTAAAAACCTTGGGATACAACGCAGGCAGGTTGTGGATACCGTGTTACTGTAAAGCAGGTTTCATGGGTCGCATCGATTTCGCAAACAATCTACTCGCCGGAATGGAAATAAGAGATGTCCTGAAACCGCTGATTCCGAAAAGAACCGCTAGGATTCATTATTTCTGGTCCACAGAAAAAATCAAAGACGGAAAACCGGTTATACTTGACCCTACAGGGGTCCCGATAAGCCCGGAAGATTATAAGGACTCCGATTTAATCCATCCCTATTTCGGACTGCAGGAATTCGCCCCGAAAAACCACAAGTTCATTTATTCCCTGATGAAAGACATGGACGAATGGGGTACCAGGGATCTTCCTCCGGGTTTCCATCCCTAAAATCACTGAATCCCGAAGTGTTTTTGAAGGATCATCAAAAGCTCAGGGTGGAAATTCTCGTCATTGTTTACCATGTCCTGGATGACCTCCAGGGGGAAGAATCCGATTTTTTCCACTTCGTCTTTTTTCAGATCAAATCCTTCATCTATCACTGTCCTGAAAACCTTGATGAATTTTTTCAGTTTCCCTTCATGCACATAAAGTTCTTCGCAGAATGGTTCCAGCTTCCCTTCGACACCTATCTCTTCTTTCAGTTCTCTGGTAGCAGCCTGCTCATAACTCTCGCCTGACATAACATGTCCGCCTGCAGACGTTCCCCAGTAATTCGGTCTAAAACTTTTCTGTCTGCTACTTAGCTGGACAAGCATTTCCCCAGATGAGTTAAAGACCAGAACGTGGACTATTCGATGGGGAAGGTTCTTATCGTAAATCTCCTTCCGGTCGGCTTTCCCGGTCACCTGATTGTTATCATCAACTATATCCAGGATTTCCATGAGAATAAATTGGAAGGGGTGGTTTTTATTTTTGAAGGGGTTTGAGGAATTCTTCATACTTTTTTAGCATTATTTTTATGTCTTCAGTAAACTCTTCCGGATGTTCCCTGATCTTTTTCTTCAGTTTTTCCATCGGCGAACATTATCGGGCCGTCGTAATAACCAACGTAGACGTATCTTATATAAGGCTGAAGAAATTTTTTTCCATTTTCCATTATTCTCGGAGACTGGAAATTCTCATCAATATCAACTAATTTTATTAATCCTGTTATTTTCAAATCAATTGATGAAAACTTTGAAATATGAAGAAATTTATGGACTTTTGGATGACGTGGAATTTGTTAAAACTCTTGAGAATGTTCTTTTTAGAAATGAGTCAAAAGAGAAAAGTAGAATAATTCAATAAGAAAGGATTTTGAAAAAATGTTAAATCTTCAGCATATTAAAGCTACAAGTTTACAAGATGCATGGTTTCAAACTTTAT
>CAYUSU010000033.1:0-3279 GCA_964447525.1 uncultured archaeon
AGGAAACCCTTACAAAGCTTCCGAAGAGATCGAATTCAAGGAAGAGGACTTCTTCGCTATGCTTAACAGAATAATAAACGATTTAATCGAGAGTATAATGGGAATATTTGGATGAATCATTCCCATGGTTCTGGTTCATTTTTTGTGAGCATAGAATCGCCCTCGTTCATGTAAAATCTATCACCCTTTATCAGTCTGTTCAAATCGAATGACATATCCATCGGAGGGTCCATCAAGCGATAATGTCTTTCATCACCAGAACGAAAATGGATTTCAGGGGGCTTTTTTAAAAAAGGACCCTCACTGAATTCAGAAAGCTCAGTAATAAACCTTCGAAAATCATGTTTCTCTTCCACGTAGAGCCATGGATCATCCCCCCAGCAAGGTTCGCTGGCATAGAGGAAACTGTCCCCGAAATACAAACATAAAATTGAATATTTGCTTTTTGAATTTCCGGAAATACCAATACAAATATAAATCGGAACTCTCTCTATCTCCGGGGGCATTTCTAATACTGTAAAAAATATTTTTTAAATTGATATTAATCCAAGAAAAAGGAAATGGACCGGTCGGGAAATTCAGCCAGAAACCGACTTGTCGGTTTCATACGCTTTTGAACCCGAGGCCTCCACCATGCCTTCACCGGACACAGAGAATAACCCGGCATCCTAAGGTGGCGATCTACCGCTGATCTACCGGCCCAATGATCTATTTATTCAATCTTAACTATTTAAAAATATTTAACGCAACGAATCCATTTTTATTTAATTATAATTTCGGGGTGATCATATATGGCGAAGACTTATTCGAATTATATCGAAGGTGAATGGGTTAAATCGGGATCGGGAAAAACGTTCGACAACGTAAACCCGGCGACTGGGGAGGTTCTCTGCAAATTCCAGGCAGGCACGCAGAAGGACGTCCTCAAGGCGGTCACGGCGGCGAAGAAGGCGTTCCCTGGGTGGAAGAACATGCCCGCGCCCAAAAGAGGGGACATTTTATACAAGGCTGCTAGGATAATGGAAGAACGGAAAGAAGAACTTGCCCGCATGCTCACGCAGGAAAACGGGAAGAACATGGACGAATCCCGCGGGGAGATACAGGAAGGTATAGATATAACCATTTACGTCGCTGGCGAAGGGAGAAGGATGTTCGGGGAGACAACGCCATCCGAGCTGAAGAACAAGTTCTGCATGACCATACGCGAACCGATCGGGGTGGTAGGGATGATCACTCCCTGGAATTTCCCGTTCGCGATTCCTGCATGGAAGATCCCACCAGCGCTGGTGGCAGGGAACACGATCGTTTTCAAGCCATCATCCGATGCACCGTGGCTTGGGATCAAACTGGTAGAGATATTCGAGGAGGCAGGCCTCCCGCCCGGCGTTTTAAACATGATCACCGGTTCTGGGGGAGTGGTAGGAAAGGAGATATCCAACAACCCGAAGATACATGGTTTATCGTTCACCGGGTCCACGTCCGCCGGAAAGGACATATACGTCGCCGGCGCTTCCAGACTGGCAGGCGTGAGTCTGGAGATGGGAGGAAAGAACCCGCAAATCGTACTGAAGGACGCAGACCTTGATCTGGCAGTGGACGGAGCTGTATGGGGAGGTTTCGGAACGGCAGGTCAAAGGTGCACGGCCACTTCAAGAGTGATCGTTGAGAAAGCCGTACTCGAGAAGTTCACCCAGAAATTCATTCAAAGGGTCAGGAAAATCGTTGTTGGCAACGGCCTTGACAAAGGCGTCCTTACAGGTCCGGTAATAAACGAAAAACAGATGGACAAGATTCTCGCTTACATAAAGATAGGGAAGGAAGAGGGAGCGAAGCTCCTTACCGGGGGGAAGGCGCTTACCGAAGGGAAGTACGGAAAAGGGAACTTCATCGAACCAACGGTTTTCACCAAGGTAAAAAAGGGAATGACGATCGCACAGGAAGAGATATTCGGTCCAGTGGTTTCGATAATGCCAGTCAAAGACTTCGAGGAAGCTATAGAAGTAGCGAACTCGACGGATTACGGCCTTTCGGCATCGATATACACCAACGACGTGGGGAAGGCTTTCCGTGCGATGCACATGCTCGAATCAGGTATAGTTTACGTGAACGCCCCGACCATAGGAGCGGAAGCTCACATGCCGTTCGGCGGCGTTAAGAACACGGGCAACGGAAAACGCGAAGCCGGGTCGGAAGCGATCAAGGAGTTCACCGAATTAAAGAGCATATTCGTCGATTATTCCGGAGGCTTGCAGAGGGCACAGATCGATATCGGGGAGAAATGAATCACTCGCCAAGGATATCGTCACCCTTTTCCCAAAGATCATGACCTCTTTGCATGATGTGGCCATAGAAACCGGGATTTTTTTCAATTTCAGAACCCGAAACATCACCGGAAGCCAGGCAAAAACCAATGAATTCGGCCGAGTTACCAGCGGCCAGCCATGCCCTGTTTTGATCCGTATCTGGAAAAGCGATTTTTTCTCCCAATTTTTTGAAAATCGCTTCATATATCTGGAAATATTTGTCCAGAACCGGCACCATCCATGAAGGCGGGTGTCTTGGAGTAAAATACCCATGACTTCCGTCGCTCATAAAAATATTCTGGCAGGAAGTTTTTTATGTTCAACGTAGTTCAGGATTCAAAGAAATCATCACATGGGAAATTCTCGTCGGGCATGTTTACACCGATTTACACAAATTATAATCATTCATCGGTATTTCTTATTTAAATAAATTCTGAATCCCCGCGTTCTCGGTATGGGAAAAAAAGGAAAAATGAGAACACTATCATAATAAAAAAATTTACATTATTTTTCAATATGGATTATTATGGCGGAATGATTGTCGTGTCGGGTCCCTCTGGTACCGAACACAGGATTATTTACACATCAAATGACAAGGCTCTATTTGATTTTCACATGAACGGAAAAAGTGCTTTTGGGTTAAAGGTTCTAAGAAATGAATGGTTCGACGAAAATAGAACCCTGAAAGAAATGGGAAAAACCCGCATATGAAAAGTCTATTATTTCAGCCCCATCTCTCAGCTTTGATCTTATCATCTTTGATTCCGATCTCTTTCAGCATTTTTTGGGTGGCCTCCACCATCTTCGGGGGGCCGCACAGATAGATCATTTTATTCCCCGGATCTTTGATCGTTTCTTTCAAAAAAGCGGAATCTATCCTTCCGGTTCTTCCGTCCCACTTGGTCTTTGAAGTCCATGGACGGGTTATTGTGACCACGAACTGGAAATTTGAATTGCTTTTTTCGATATCGAAAAG
>CAYUSU010000033.1:3379-16330 GCA_964447525.1 uncultured archaeon
GGGTGAGATTTTCCCTTCCGGATAGACCTTGAAGGTGATCTCGATGTAATCCTTATGGGACGGAGACGATGAGATGGAATAGCATCTCGTCACCTTCTCGCCGTCGATTTCCTTCGAGAGCATGACATACTGACCCGGGTGGAATTCGATCGGTTCGTTAGGTTCAAACCTCAGCGTCTTGACATCTTCGGCTTCCTGGTGGATTTTGACAAGTTTGAGAACGAAGTCTTTTACCATATTTTTATTTATTTCCATTCTTATTTAAATTCTGGCCGTCTTCATCTTCTGTTTTTGATTTATTAAATAATGATTTTATTTGTTTTTCCATCTCATCATCTGACATCCCACCAATTCCAAAAGAATCTTTCTCGGTTTTTTCAAAAAAATACACGTGCTTGTTAATATAACTTCTCAATTCACCCAAACTTTTTGCCGTGGAACCCAGAAGTGATTTTTTCGCTCCCGGTATTATGTTGGATACAATTACCTTCAATACACTAAATTCGCCTTTCAAAACCATTATTTTGTTCTCAAACGACCCGAGCCTGCTATCGGTCTTGTCCCAGAAATCGACAATTTTTTCGTGCATCTCCAGCATCTGATCTTCAGCTTGTTCAATCTTCATTCCCAAAAAATATCTTTTTCCCCAATTAAATATTCCCTTCTTTTTTTCTCTCTCTTCCATTAAATAATTTTTCTCATCAACCAGCCGGGTCATAAAATCATTATATGATATCAGCACATTTCTGTACAATCCGATCATTCCAGAAATTATTTCGTGAGGATCATTTGTTTTTTCAAAATCCAACCTTGACTTGTCCATCCCAAATTTTAAAAAACTGCTTGCCCTGTCAGCCTGAGAGACGAAATCGTTCTTGTAAGATTCCATCTCTTCTATGCATTTGTAAAACAGACGTTTTTTCATGACTAGTATTCGCAGAAAGTCTTTTATACCCTTCGGTCAGGCATACTCGCTCTTCACGACGTACTCGCTCTTCACGGAGTACTCGCTGCCGGAATCCATGACACTGTCCATCTTAACTTCGTATTTCTCGTCTTCTGTTGATTCGTCTTCGTTTATCGTTTTCTTGACTTCCATCTCGTAAGCGTCGTAAGGAGGGGGAAGGGAACTTATGGAAGTGCTGGAAGTCGCAAATTTCCAGTTAAGTTTCCCGGTTTCGGCATCCAGCGAATAAGCATGACAATCCCACGAACAGAATATCACGGAACCGTTGAATTCGACCGGATTGCACCAAGCGTGACCGTCCGTCTTGAACCTCCATAATTCCTTTCCATGCATGTCCAGGCAGTAAAAATTGGTGTCACCGGAGCCGAAATATATCCTGCCTTCGTACACGAGAGGAACTATGCTCATCGAATCCCTCCCCCCGGCGAACCTCCAAAGTTCCTTGCCTGTTTTGGCGTCAATCGCAAAAAGGACGCCGTCCCTTGCCCCGTGATACAGAATGTTGTCGTGGACAGCCGGACCTGAAGAATTCCCGTATTCCCCTGTTTTGAATTTCCACGTCAGGATACCGTCAGAGATGTTTAGTGCATAAAGATAATTGTCAAAGCACCCGAAATACACCTTTCCGTCATATACCAGCGGTCTGTGGACTAAGAACAATTCACCGCCGGTTCTGAACCTCCACAGTTCCTTCCCGGTTTCAGTGTCAAGGCAGTAAAAGTTATTGTCGTAAGACCCGAAGAATACCCTGTTTTCATGGACGACCGAGGCGGATGAAACGGAATCGCCTGTCCTGAACCTCCAGGCGAGCATTCCCGTCTTCGCATCCAGCGCATAAAAGTAACCGTCCCTCGATCCGATGTAAACGTACTTCCCGTTCCCGGACGGGGAACTCGCGATGTCGCCCCCGGTTTCGTATTTCCATGCCCCTTTCCCGTTCCGGATGTCGATAGCATGAATGTCGCCAGCGTGGGACCCTATGTAAAGTATACCGTCCATAATGAGCGGGGAAGAGCACTCTATTATCCCGTCGGCTCTGAACCTCCATATCTCCTTCCCCGTCACTGCGTCGACAGCATAAACATTATGGTCGCATGACCCGAAGAATATCTTACCGTCCGCTAACGCCGGGTCGCTGCATATGCTCCCCCCGGGCCCGACCGACCACTGTCTGTCATACTTCTTAACCTTCTTTATCCCGAAGTCTTCCAGTTCCATGGAAAAAGCAGCGAAACCCGAATCGAAACCGAAGTCCATATTCATAAATTAGGAGTAAATTTAAAATATCATTAAGCATATTCCGATTTGATGACATATTCGCTCTTCACCGAGTATTCGCTCCCGAACGTCTCGCTTTCCGCCACATTGACAGAATATTTTTCCTCTTCCGCATCTTCTTCGTCAGCTGACTGCGTCTTTATTTCAGCCTGGAATATGTCGTTGGTGGGCGGAAGGTAAGCGGATGAAAGCGAGGAAGAGTCATACTTCCACAATATTTCCCGGGTTTCCAGGTCAATGCAGTAATAGTGGCAATCCCAACACCCGAAAAACATTCTCTCTCCCAGAAACTTAGGGAAGTCGAAAATCTCCATCCCCGCCCTGAACCTCCAGAGTTCCTTGCCTTCGGAAGAGAGGCAATACAGATTACCGTCCTCCGAGCCGAAATAGAGCATGTTGTCATGTGCGGAAACTCCCGCAACCAAGCCGTCCGTCTTGAATCTCCACAGTTCCCTGCCTTCGGGCGTCAGGGCATAGAGTATGCCGTCCCTGCTCGGAAAATAAAGCACTCCTTTATACTCTACGAATCTCCCGCCGCTGCCGTAAACACCGAACCTGAACTTCCAGTTTATTTTCCCGGTTTCCGCGTCGGCCGCATAAAAATAATTATCAAATGATCCGAAATAAACCGTCCCTTCGTACACGAGAGGCGAACCGAAAAGCTGGATGTGATCGCCTGTTTTCACTCTCCATTTTTCCTTCCCTTCGCGGGAAAGGCAGTAAAAGTTCCCGTCATATGATCCGAAATAAACCATTCCGCCGGAAACGCATGTACCTGACCCTATGTCGCCGCCTGTCCTGAACCTCCATATTTCCGCGCCGGTTTCCGCGTCCAGGCAATAAAGGCAGCAGTCTCTGGAACCGAAATACACCCTTCCCCCGGAACAGAGAACCGGTCTGCATATCCCGCCACCGGATTCGAATCTCCAGAGTTCTTTCCCTTCGACGGAAAGGCAGTAAAGGTTCCCGTCGAAACACCCAAAGCAAACCCTTCCGTCATCTATTGCAGGGGTCCCGATTATCCTGTCGTTTGCCATGAACCGCCAGAGTGATTTTCCCGTTTCGAGGTCAAGCGCGTGAAAATAACCATTACAGTCCCCGAAATAAGCAACTCCATCCTTCATTTCGGAGTGGAGTATCGATCCGCCTGAGCCAATCCTCCACTGCCGGTCGAAATCCCTTGTTTTCTTAACAATGAAATCACCCAACTCCGCCGAGAAGTCAGCGAATCCCGTTTCAGCCCCGAGGTCCATGTTTATACAATCCGAAAAAACATTAAATCCTTTTTAATTCCGGAAACAATTAATATTATGATCGAAGTTTCCCCTTCTATATTGAAGAAAGTGTACAAATCCAGGTCCAAATACAGCAAGAAAGGCGATTTCGGGAAGCTTCTCATTATCGGTGGCAACCAGAAATATTCCGGCGCTCCGGCATTGGCGGCATATTCGGCGATCGCTTCCCTTCGGTCAGGGGTGGACATCGTGACTGTCGTCGCCCCCAAGAGGGCGGCGGATATCGTGGCGTCATTCTCCCCCAACCTGATCACGGAACCGATTGATGGGAAATTCTTCACACCGAAACACGTAAAGAAGGTACTGGAGCTTTCGAAGAAATACAACGCGGTCTGCATCGGTTCAGGATTAGGAACGGAGAAGGACACGTTCAAGTTCGTTAAGAAGCTTCTGGGCAGCTTGAAAAAACCATGCGTCGTTGATGCGGACGCCATCAAGGCGCTGAAGAATAAGGAACTCGGGAAGAATTTCGTTCTTACGCCTCATTCATACGAGTTCTACAATCTCACGGGGGAGAAGCCCAAAACCGATCTTACGTCCAGGATCAGGATAGTCGAAAAGGTCTCGAAGAAAATCAGGTCAACCATCCTTCTGAAGGGAGTGATAGATATAATCTCCGACGGCAAGCAGACCGCGATCAACCGAACAGGCAACCCTTACATGACGACCGGAGGGACCGGAGACGTGCTTACGGGAATATGCGGTTCCCTTCTGGCTCAGGGAAACAATCCATTCGAATCCGCGTGCGGGGCTGCCTTCATTACGGGAAGGGCCGGTGACCTGGCAGCGGTCGAAAAGAAGCAGGGATTACTGGCGACAGATGTGATAGAAAAGATACCTGAAGTTATTTCTTAATTTTACACTGTTTCATATCCTTTTTCTTTTCTGAGAGTATGGGCGTTTAGCATGAATTGCCGTGTAAAACTAAATCTAGGATTGCCGTCAATTAATGTGATAAAACTAAGAGATAGGTTCTGCATGATTACATTAAATCTGTATTTTGAATCAATTTCCAGACTACCCCGGTCTGGCATGTACCCTTCACTTACACGATATTTTGGCATAAAAATAGTTGAATGAAAACTTTTTATCCTTTAAAGACCTTCAGTTTGTTCCTTTTCTCGATTTCCTTCGCTACCGAAGCCTTGAACTTCTCCATGGTTTCGGGTCTCATGTTGATCGGTAATACGCGCTCTAATCCATCCTTTCCCAGAACCACCGGAACGCCTATGCAGATATCCTTCGCCCCGCCATATCCCTGTTCTTCGCCAGTCAGATAGGCTGAAGCCGAGAAAACGCGTTTCTGGTCGAGAATTATTGAAGTCACCATCTCAGCGATCGCCATCCCCGGGGCGATCCAGGCACTGGTCCCGATCATTCTCGTAAGGTCACCGCCCGCGCTGACGGTCTTTTGGACGCATTCCTCCATATCCTCGGCTGAAAGGAGATTGTCTATGCATATTCCCCGGACAGAGGAAGCTTCCGGCACGGGAACCATCTGATCGCCATGCGTCCCCAGGATCGTGACGTCTATGTCCTTCCTCGCGACGTTGAGTTTTTTAGAGAGGAAATCGCGGAAGCGTGCGGTATCCAGTTCACCCGCCATGCCTATAACCCGATGGTTTTCAAAACCGGTTACTTTCCTCGCGACGTAATTCATCGCGTCTATCGGGTTCGTGACTACGATCACCTTGGAATCCGGGGCGTATTTCGCTACGTTGGTGCTGATCTCAGTTATGATCTTCTCATTGATCTCCAGAAGGTCGTCCCTGCTCATACCGGGTTTTCTTGGAAGGCCTGCGGTGATCACGACAACATCGGAATCCTTTATGTCCTCATATTCGGAGCTTCCCATGATAACGGTACTGTAACCAAGAATCGATCCTGCCTGATTCGCGTCATGGGCCTTTCCCATCGTTTTGTCCCTGACCACCTCAAGGTCGAGCATCACAACGTCCGCCGCGTCTCTACGTGCGATTTCGATCGCCGCAGTAGAACCTACATTCCCCGCCCCGCCTATAACAGAAATCTTGTGCTTCATATCAATCAACGAAAGATGACCTAATAGATCGGTATAAATCATCATTTATTTGTATAAATTGGAACCGGGT
The DNA here is from genome assembly GCA_964447525.1 of uncultured archaeon. Classification (GTDB taxonomy): domain Archaea; phylum Aenigmatarchaeota; class Aenigmatarchaeia; order QMZP01; family QMZT01; genus JAFGDH01. The sequence continues at coordinate 9,031 of CAYUSU010000033.1, forward strand.
TTTTTAAACTTGTCGGGATTCCAGGATTTCCATCGCTTTTTCGAACAACCCTTCAGGATAATACCAAGTATTCCCGGAACCGAACCGGTATCTGTGTCTGTTAAGATACCGGGCCCGGGACAAATCCTTCTCGAACTGCGCACAGTCTCCGTTGTAATGACCGTTCTTCCACAATTCTATCAGCGTCTCTACGGGACCGGGAATCTCGCTTTCCATAATAGAAATTGAAGGCTGAGTTTATGAATCATTCGCTTGCCACGGGCTTATTCGGTCTGTCTGTAGAACTTAGTGGACCATCTTCCGAGATTTATCTTCCACGTCTGTTTGCATTCAGGGCATTCGAATTCATGGCTCTTCCCTTCGATAAGAACCTCGAAATTCTTCCCGCAGTCCGCACATTTGAAATCGAAAGCTTCCATTAACACACCATTTTAGAATTGGATATTGGCTTTTTAATGTTTTCCTCAGAAAAATGGCTCCAGAAACCTTTAAATATGCTAAAAACATATAATTTATCACTTAAAAGTGAATAAAATATTTAAATAATATGGTATTGAGGAACATGGGGACAGGAATAGATTGTTATAATATGGGAGAATTCGATGCCAAACAGATAGATAATGCAATAGGAATAAAACATAAAAGAGATATAGGGAAATTGGCATTCGGGTACTTTTTGAAATATGTGGACATGGAACAAATAAAGAGTGAAACGGAGGAACAAATAAAGAGAGAAATGGACCGTATTCTGGGCGAGGATTTCGCGAAAAATTACGAAATGGAAACGCCTGATATTGATTATCTGAAAGAATCAATGGATGAGTTCACAATGCATGAATTCGGTTATGTTTTCAGCACCGACAAAAGAGACGGATTTTCAAAAACCGTAATGTATAAAGATGATATTGACAGGGTTGAGAGGATTGGTATCTTTTTCAAACCGGTCAACGGGAACTCTTCAAATGAATACACTGAATTCGTAATCAGCGGGAACGGAAAATCCGGGAAAAATGGTTGCGGTCTCATACCCGTATCATTTAGCAATGTCACTACTAAGGCAAGCGACGTATACACCCATATGGGAAACAGCCTAAGAATAGGAGAACTGCTGGAAGCAGGAAACACAAACCTTTTTGAAGAACACTCCGAACGAAGACAAATCCTGAGCGAATTCTGTCACGACCTCGCAAAAACAGGGGAAATGGATTTGGCCGTTTTAAGAATACCACTGGTGAATTTCAATATAAACGGGGATTCGGGAGCTGATTGTGAAGCGGTGCAAATATTGAAAAGATTCGGGAGGGGCAGCGAATCGAAGTATGATGCCAATTTCCATGTTTCGAAACACGTTCTGAAAATAAATTATGAAAGCACCGAGGATTTCGTAAGCGCCTACAAGCGACTGACCAAGCTATATCCTGAATTATCAGAATCCGAAAAATTCACAAAAATGATGCTTGGTTACGGCTCGGGGAAACACAACGGAAAATTAAGTACCACCACGAATGGAGATAATATCATCGGGTCTCCCGCGGGAAAAAGAAAAAAACAACCCGGCCCATTTAAGAAAATGGTCGAACGGTTCAAACGGAAGTACGGGAATAGTCAAAAAGATTTGTTCGATTACCGTTTAACATTCCCTGAAAAACACCGAACAGAAAAAGAAATTTCACCCGAACCTCCAATGATTACAGAGTCAGAACCTGCGAACAAAGAAAGAAGGAAACTGAAAATGCCATTTGGAAAATATTTCATAAAGAAAAAACATACACCGAAAAGTGATGCTCAATCTTATGATACGGAAGTATCCGAAACGAACCTTTCGGAGGAACTCCTTGAGGGGGGAACAGATATTATACTAAAAGAAATGATGGATTCCACACAGCCTGTTCCAGCGGAAGAAGAAATTCCTATCCAACTCACTGAATCCCCGAACGAAAACATGATTATTGAGAAAAACTATAAAATTGACCGTGAAGCCGGACAAATACTGAAGAGATACGGAGGGAAACCCAACAAGAAAAAATTCACGGATGGTTTCATGGAAAGTAATATTTTCTCGGATTATCTGGATGAATACATGAATTCCAACCATATCGAAGAAAATGAATTCGGGAATAAGGATTATGACCTGATCTTAAAGAAATACGCGGGAGAGGTTGTCGCTGAGGTGCTGAGGTTATATGACAAAGATGTTGGTGAAGGGCTCGCCCCATGGAAGATCGCAAAAATGATGAAGAATGAATGGGGTTTCATCAAAAACACGAAGGACGTTTACGAGATAATAACGTCCGCACAGAAGGCAAAAATGAACGTTGTTCCCTATCTCCACAGATATGATCACAGGCTCAAGAATTATATGAGGGAAGAAGGGATTGAAATCGATCCGCCAAAGAAAAATCAGAAAATGAAGAAAATTATTGATGGTACCGGGAAGGTTATTGGAAAATCGGCACGTTATGTCTCGGAAAAGGCAAGAAAACATGGAAAAGAGGCCGCCGTATTGGGAACATGTATTGGTATGGGGCTTATCCTGAAAGGTGAACCCGTAAAATACGCGCCTCCTGTAAGTATGGAACCGATAATGATCGAAGCCGAACAAATAATAGAAAACATACAAATGCCGGAAATTGCCCAGCCTGCTCCGGTCATGAAGGATTACGGGAGCATGAAGTGGAACTGGGTGCAGGACCGGAACCAGTGGAAGCATTTCGCGGTCAACGTCAAAGGCAACCAGGCAAGTGTTGATCTTCTTAACCCTTCATCAAAAATATACATGGCCGGGATGAAAGCAGGCAAGAAATGGGTGTACAGGAGACCCGGGGAGATGATGGAATTCAGCGGCAACGATCGTAAAGCACAGTTCATCGTTTTCGAGGAAACGGGAGACCATATTACGGTACGCGGTTCCTCGGTTGGTTCTTTCGTAGACGGGGAATTCGTCGGCAGATAAAATTTAAATAAATTGCCCATGATGTAAGAAATTTGTTTTTAGTAATCATTTAAATTCCCATTTATCTAAATTAACTAATATCATAAGTTTAAACAAATATAATTCAAGTGATGTTTTATGATTCCTTATGAGCCCATGAAGATGCAGGAAGAGATACTCAAATTCTGGACAAAAAACAAGATTCCTGACAAGATCGTGGATTTCAAGCCCGGCAAAAAGAAGAAATTTTATCTTTTAGACGGACCTCCATACGTTAACGGCGTTCCCCACGTAGGTCACGTCCGCACGACCACGATGAAGGATGTGTGGTCGAAATTCAAGACCATGCAGGGATACCAGTCATGGTGGCAACCGGGTTTCGATTGCGGCGGCCTTCCGATCGAGAATGCTGTCGAGAAGAAGCTGAAGATCAAGTCCAAGAAGGACATCGAAAATGTCGTGGGAGTGGACAAGTTCATTGACGAATGCAAGAAGATGGCGGAGGGGAACACCGAAGTGTGGCTTAATATTTACAAGAAGCTCGGAGCGTGGAGGGGATGGGTAGATCCCTACATGACATACAAGAATTACTATCTGGAATCCGGGTGGTGGACGATCAAGAAGATGTTTGAAAAGGGATTGTTTGTCGAGGGGTACAGACCCGGTTTCTGGTGCTCCCACTGCGAGACCGTGCTGACGGGATATGAAGTGACGGATTCCTACGCGGACCTTGAGGATACTTCCATATTTGTCAAGTTCCCGGTAAAGGGACGGAAAAACGAATACTTTCTGGTATGGACAACCACTCCATGGACGCTTCCCTCAAACGTTTCCATAGCCGTCCATCCCGACGAGACGTACGTTAAGGCAGAGGTGGAAGGGGAGACAATCATACTTGCAGAGAAAAGGCTGGAGATCCTCCAGCAGATGGAAATCGGATACACGATAAAAGAAAAAATGAAGGGGAAGGATCTGGAAGGCGTATCGTATGAACCTGTCCTTGAGGTACCGATCCAGAAATCCCTCGACAAGAACCCGAAAGCGAGGAAGGTCATAGTCTCGATACCTATAATGAAGCAACGGGTATCATCGAAAGCGACGATAAAGAGCGGAACCACGGAAAAGGACGAGTTCGGCCACATAGTAACCATGGACATTGGTTCCGGCCTCGTTCACATAGCCCCCGGACACGGCGACGTGGACAACAAGATAGGCAAACATTACGGAATGCCGGAACTTTCTCCGGTGGACGAGGAAGGCAAGCTTACCCGGGAGACGGGACAATTCAGCGGGATATACGTCAAGGACGCCGATCCAAAGATAATAGAACATCTGAAGGAGAAAAACCTGATATTCAAGGTGGAGAAGATCGTGCATTCATACCCACTATGCTGGAGATGCAAGACGCCGATCATTTACCGGATGAGCAAGCAGTGGTTCCTTAAGGTGGACATGATCAAGGACAAGATGATAAACGAGAACAAGGTCATTAAATGGCTCCCTCCGTTCGCAAAGGAGAGGATGCACAACCTGCTCATAGACGCTCCGGACTGGGCGATCACGAGGCAGAGATTCTGGGGCATCCCCACACCGGTATGGATATGCGACAAGTGCGAAACAATGAAAGTGATCGGTTCCTTGGACGAATTGAAAACGAACGCCATAGAGAAAGTGGAGAAGGAAATGGATATCCACAAGAACACGGTCGACAATATCCATCTGAAATGCGAATGCGGTTCGAAGATGACGAGGGTCCCAGACATAATGGATGTTTGGTTCGATTCCGGCATCGCCCCGTGGGCATCTCTCGGATATCCGAACATGAACAAGGATATATTCGAATCTTTATGGCCGATGGACATGGTATGCGAAGGGCAGGATCATATCCGCGGATGGTTCTATGCGCTTCTGTTCATGAGCACTTCCACGTTCGATATGTCATCCTTCAAGTCGTGCAGCATGACCGGATGGGTGCTGGACGGAAAGGGGGACAAGATGAGCAAGTCTCTGGGGAACGTGGTATACGGCGAAGACGCTTTGAAAGATCTGGATGCTGATACTATAAGGTTATACTACTGCTGGAACATCGCACCGTGGGAGACGCAGAACTTCAACCTTTCCATAGCAAGGGAGCTGAAAAGGGTATTGAGCGTGCTCTGGAACTCGGCCATGTTCGCGATGAGCTATGCAGACATGAAGCTTCTGGACAAGAAAATAGATTCGAAAGACATGATGCCAGAGGATAGGTGGATGATATCAAGGGTAAATTCTGTCATAGAAAGCACGACAAAGGACTTGGAAAACTTCCGACTGCATTACGCCGGAAGGAATCTGGGTGATTTCATACTAAATGATTTCTCGAGATGGTACATAAAAATCATCCGGAACAGGCTGTCCCCGTGGTACGAAGGAAAGGACAAGGAATCCGCCCAGTTTACGATGCTTTACGTGCTGGAGAACGTTCTCAGGCTCATGGCTCCCCTCACACCGTACATAACGGAGAAGATATACCAGACGATCTTCGCCGGTAAAGGACCGAAATCAATCCATTTGTCCACTTGGCCTAAAGCGGAGAAGGTAATGATAAACAAGGACGCCGAAAAGGAGATGGAAGAAATAAAACTCCTGATAGAAACAATCAATTCCCTCAGGCAAACGTTGAAGATCAAGATAAGATGGCCCGTTTCCAAGCTTTACATAAAACCGGAAAACAAGAAATTCGGAAAAAGCGTTAAGAGTCTGGAAAGTATAATCAGGAACCTAGGCAACGTGGAAGAAGTGATATTAGTTGACCAGATACCAAAGAAGGAAAAGAAAACGTTCGAACACGGGGAGATATGTCTAGGGGAGATTCTGAAAGACCAGTCGCTGGTAAGGGAACTTGTCAGGAGCATACAGGTAAGCAGGAAAAAAGAAAGCCTCAACGTAAACGATAAGATTGATCTGCATCTTTCTAGCGACAAATCAACGGAAGCCGTACTGAAAAAATTCGAAAAGGAAATAATAAACGGCGTCGGGGCAGGGAAGATTCACACGGGTCCGCTAAAGAAGGAAGCGAAGGGAACGATGGAATTCGATGGTAAAAAGGTTTCCGTTTACTTCGAGAAATTGTAATTTATTATTTAAGATTCCACGAACAATTTATTATTATGCCGATGACAAAAATGGCCTTCATTCTTTTGGTATCACTCGTTACTGTAATCATCACAATAACCGGTCTTGTCAGGGCTGATATACTTGGATTGCTCGGAGCAATATTCATAGTGGTCGGAGTGGCGGAAGGGTTCCTTCTTATGGGAACCGGCGCCGAGAAGGAATGGTTCGGGATAAAACTGATCATTCTCGGGATAATACTTTTCATAATACTTTTCATGTTTTTCCCGATGGTACCGTGGCTAAACCAGTAAAAAGTCCTTTTTACAAAAAGTTTTATAAAACCACCTCACAAATTATTCCCATGATTTGTGATAATGTAAACATATCCAAAGTCAGCGAATATCTTAACACGAAGGGAAACAAGCTTCTAGTGTATCACAGGGACGCCGACGGAGTGTGTTCCGCATCATTGCTTCTGAAATTCTTCAAGAACTTTGAAGCCATACCAAGGGAAGGCCCGATGATAGACAAAAAATTCATGAAAGACATAATAGAAAAGGAACCGAACCTGCTGGTTTTCCTCGACATCCCGGTCGATCAGGAATGGAAAAAGGTCAAGGAGATCAAAGAGTCGGTCCCGGGAATAAAGATACTGGTTCTGGACCATCACATAATAGAAAAGGACATGAACCCGATGGGTATGCTCCACATCAACCCGAGATTCAAAAAACCGGACATATACTGCCCGGCAAGCTATTGCATATACAAGCTTTTCATAAAAATGGGGCTGGAAGTGGAACCGTTCGTCTGGATATCTGTAATCGGGATAATAGGCGATTATGGTTTCGAGGACTGCGGAGACGTGCTTCAGGAATGCATAGACAGGTTCCCAAAATTCAACCACGGCAAAGACATTAAGAAGGACGGTCTCGCAAAGGCGGCCGAGATGATTTCCGCTGCAATCACCCTCAAAGGAGCGGAAGGAGCGAAGCTGGGACTGGAAGCATTATCTAAGAGCGAGAAAATCGAGGACTTCTACCATTCAGAAACCTTTCTCGGGTACAGGGAAACCGTTCAGAGGGAAATAGATAGGATAACGAAAGATTTCGAGGAAAACAAAGAGATGTACGAAAAAGAAAAAATCATATTCTACGAGATCAGCAGCAAGCTGAACATAACGTCGATCATGGCGACGGTATTCACCGAAAGGTACGAGGACTACGCGATCATCGTGAGGAAGCGATCGGATATGGGATGGAAAACATCCCTTCG
>CAYUSU010000034.1:0-10869 GCA_964447525.1 uncultured archaeon
CGTGCTCGTACCACGCGCTGACCGTGCCCACCGCCAGCCCGTGCTCGTTGACGATGAAATAGCAGCGCCGCCCGATGGCCTGGGGGTCCTGACCGAATTGGCGCTGAAAGAGATCGTCGTCCACGCCAAAGCCTTCAAATGGTCCCATAGAAAATAATACCAGAAAAAATCTTTTAAGAACAAACCACAGGAAAATATAATATAAGGAGGGGTGATCATGGGATTTTTAGGAGAGATGAAGAAACAGACAATGACGTTGCTTACGATGGCATTGGGTTTTGTGGCAGCACTGGTCTGGAAGGATGCGATTTCTGCTTGGATGGCACCATTATATGCAAGCGCTGATGGTGCATTAGGACTTACAACGGCAGCAATAGTAGTAACAGTAACGGTAGTGATCATATTAATGATCTTAGCAAAAATATTGGGAACCCAGAAATCCGCTTAAGGGTTCCTTTTTTCTTATTTTTTCTACCAGCATATCCCTTCGAATCCTTTCACTTTTTTCGGATCAAGCGCCTTCCTTCCCTCGATGATGATCTTTTCGTTCATTTTGGAGAAATCATCATCCGTAAGGTTTCTGAATTCGCTCCATTCGGTCACGATCAGGCAAGCGTCAGCGTCGCTGATCGCGTCCCTTGAAGACTGGGCATAAGCGATATTTGGGAAGATGACTTTCATGTTTCCCGCGGCTTTTGGATCATATACAACGACAGAAGCACCCTTCTCTTTGAGCGACCGGATTATCTCGATTGATGGAGCCTCCCGGATGTCATCGGATCCGGGTTTGAACGCCAGTCCAAGTATCGCTATTCGTTTCCCTTTTACGTCCATTTTGTTTGTGAGCATGTCTACCAGAATGGATTTCTGCTTTTTGTTGACGGAGATCGTTTTTTCAAGCAGTTCCGATTTCAACCCAAGTTCATTCGCTTTCGAAATCAATGCTTCAACGTCCTTCGGGAAACAGCTTCCGCCGTATCCAGCGCCTGCCCAAAGGAACAACGGCGAAATCCTTTTATCCGTACCGACGCCTTCCATGACATCGTAAACATCTATTCCCAGCCTTTTGCAGATGTTTCCGATCTCATTCGAAAACGAAATTTTCGTAGCAAGTAGGGAATTAGCCGTGTATTTGATCATTTCCGCGACCTTGATCTTCGTACGGATGATTTTGGTATCGAAATTATCATAAAGCTTTTCCACGGGATCACCGGATTTGCTGTCCAGTTCGCCTATCACGACCCTGTCCGGGTTCAGGAAGTCCTCCATGGCACTTCCTTCCCGAAGGAATTCAGGGTTCATACACATCCCAAAGTGTTCCCCGGCCTTTTTACCGGATTCCTTCTCGATGTTCTTCAGGACGACATCTTCCGTCGTACCCGGGACAACAGTGGATTTCACGATAACTACGTGATATGATTCCTTCTTTTTAAGGACCTTCCCTATCTGCTTGGAGACTTCTTCTATATACTTCAGATCAATTGATCCGTCCTCTTTCGAAGGCGTACCTACGGAAATGAAGGTAACATCAGTAAACATGATAGCTTTTTCCATGTCACTCGTAGCTTTAAACAGTCCCCTGGAAAGGGAATCCTTAAGCTTCTCTTCGAGACCCGGCTCATAAATAGGAGACTCGCCACGGTTTATCCTTTCGACCTTTTTCTGGATTATGTCAACACAGGTAACCTTGTTACCCTTGACCGAAAAACCCACGCCCGTCGAAAGGCCCACATAACCAGTCCCCACAATCGAGATGTTCATATTAACCATAAAGCAGGAAAAAATATAAAACCTACACAGGGTCGTATGGGGTAATACTTCGTAATATTTTTTAAGCATTAAACGAAAAAGAATAGTTATGAAGGAAAGAATCACGCTGACCATCGACAAGGAAATCCTCACCAAACTGGACAAGATGATCGATGGTCTGAACATCCGCAACCGCTCCCACGCAATAGAAATGGTCCTTTCAAAATACATGAACTTCCGCGGGCTTACCCACGCTGTCATCCTATGCGGTGGCGAAGGAACCCGCTTACGACCGATCACTTATGAGATTCCAAAGCCTCTGGTCCCTGTACATGGCAAAGCCCTTCTGGAGCATATTTTCGACCTTCTCAAGAAATACGAAATCCGCGACATTTCGCTGTCGATAGGACACATGAAACAGAAAATAAAAGAGCACGTAGGGGACGGGAGCAAATACGGACTAAAAGTGAACTATCTGGAAGAAGAGGAAAAGCTGGGAACGGCCGGGCCTTTGAGGCTGGCGAAGAGTACGTTGAAGAGTACGTTCATAATGTCAAACGGCGACGAATTGAAAAACATAAACATAATGGACATGTACGACTTCCACAAGAAGAACAACGCTCTCGCGACCATCGCTTTAACAACAGTCCCTGATCCCAGCCAGTACGGTGTCGCAAAACTGGACGGCAACAAGATCGTGGATTTCGTCGAGAAACCAAGCAAGAAAGACACTCCATCCAACCTGATCAATGCCGGATTTTATATCCTTGAACCGGAAGTGATAGACATGATCCCTTCCAGCGGATTTTCGCTGATAGAGAAGGACGTTTTCCCGATTCTTGCGAGAAAGGGACGATTATTCGGATTCCCGTTCTCCGGCCAGTGGTTCGACACCGGGAACATGGAACGTTACGAAAGGGCGTTGAAACAATGGAACGACATAAAGGCATGAACCGGAAAGATTTAAAACATGGCTTCCAATTCTTGTTATGAAAGCAGTTATCCTTGCCGGCGGACTGGGGACGAGATTACGTCCGCTGACTCTCGATACACCTAAACCAATGCTCCCTTTGAAAGGGAAACCCATATTAGAACACGTTATAGACCATTTGAAAGCGCATGGTATAACTGACATATTGATCACGGCCGGATACAAAAAAGAGAAGATTGAAGGATATTTCGGGGACGGATCTAAATTCGGGGTGTCCATCGAATACGCGGAAGAAACGAAGCCGCTCGGAACGGCCGGATGCCTTATTCCATTGAAAGAGAAGCTTAATGAGACGTTCCTTCTGGTTGGGGCGGATAATATCACGAAGCTTGATCTTTCGAAATTCATCGCGTTCCACGAAGAGAAGAAAGGACTTCTGAGCGTCGCACTTTTTGAATTTAAACATAAGGTGGAATGGGGGATATACGAGACCGATATTGATTCAAAGATCACCGGATTCACGGAGAAACCGGAATACGTCCATCACGGCGGAACCATGATATTCTGCGTAGAACCATCCATTTTTGATCATATCCCGGAAAGTGAAGGAATAGTGAACCTGACCGACCACGTGATTCCCGCGCTTCTGAAAAAAGGGGAGAAAGTGTACGGATACCCGTTTACCGATTTCTGGGTCGATATAGGAAGCATGGAAGAATACGAGAAGCTGAATAATGGATTCTGAATTTGTCCTAAAGCCATTCCTTTCTCCTGAAATAAGCCAACATCACCAAGCCGATAGCTATCATAACTCCCCATACCATGAAATAGCCGAACGACCATCTCAGTTCGGGCATAACGTCGAAATTCATCCCGTATATCCCGGCGATGAACGTCAGGGGGATGAATATGGTTGCGATAATTGTCAGAACCTTCATTACCTGGTTCATCTTGTTGCTGACACTTGAGAGATAAAGGTCCACCATCCCGGAAACCATGTCCCGGAAGGTCTCAATTGTATCTATAACCTGAATCGTATGGTCATAAACATCTCTCAGATAAATCCTGGTTTTTTTCTCGATAAGACCGGATTCGCTCCTTTCGAGAGAGCTTATCGCTTCCCTGAGCGGCCATACGGACCTCCTGAGGAATATCATCTCCCTTTTGAGTGAATGGATTGTCTGGAGAGATTCGGATTTCGGGTTATCAACAAGTCCTTCCTCAATGGATTCAATCTTTTCCCCGAAATTCTCAAGGATTTTGAAGTAATTATCAACAATAATATCCAGAAGGGCATATGCAAGATAATCCGATCCGGATTTCCTTATCTTTCCCTTTCCCTCGGCGAGCCTCTTTCTTACAGGGTCAAATATGTCTCCAATCGCTTCCTGAAACGATACAACGTAATTTTTTCCGAGTATCATGCTGACCTGTTCCGAATGTGTCTCACCACTTTTTTCATTCAAGGAAAGCATTTTCAAAACGATAAAAATGTAATCATCGAATTCATCTACTTTGGGACGCTGTTCGGTATTGACGATATCCTCAAGAACAAGAGGATGTATCCCGAAATGTTTCCCTATCTTTTCAATGGTCTCGGTATCATGCAGTCCGTCTATATTTACCCATGTAACAGTAGGTTTATCCTTGAACGGGAAACAATCTTCAATCCTTTTCATTTCTTTTTGCTGAATTTGTTTTTCATCATAATCGTTCAAAGTAATCCTTACTTTTGCAACCTTCTTTTTTCCGACGTGTGTAAGGGTTCCGGGTGTCTGACCAGCTTTCGATGAAACCTTTTTGTAAAATCTTGGCATAAACACAACCTTTAGATTAAAATTGAATTCGTGCTTAAAAAGAACATATTAAACGAGTAAGTCGCCGAAATAACTGTAATAAGGGCGTAGCATATTAATTACCTGTGAAACAGGCGTATATTTAAATTAATTATGTTAATAATATCGAATACAATTGGATAATTAATGTGATAATATGGCACTGAGATCAGCAAAATGTTACAAGAAGCATGAAAGGCCTAACACAAGGATCAGTATAAGAAAACCTAGAAGAAGCTACGTAAAGGGTGTTCCGAACATAAAGATACACAGGTTCGAGCACGGAAACTGTAAGAAGAAATTCGAGATATCAATGTACATGATATCCAAGGAGCCTGTCCAGATCCGTCATAATGCCCTCGAATCTGCCAGGATATCGGTTTCAAAGGAGCTCCAGAAGAAGATCGGGGAAGAAGGTTTTTTCCTTAAGGTTCTCGTTTATCCACATCATGTTCTGAGGGAGAATCCTCTTGCCACAGGCGCAGGAGCAGACCGTTTCCAGACAGGGATGCGAAAATCGTTTGGTCGTCCGATCAGCAAGGCCGCGAGAGTAAAGGAAGGCCAGAGAATCATTGAGATCAGGATCGACAAATCTGGTATTAAATTTGGAAAGAAAGCACTCAAAATCGGGGCGGGAAAGGTTCCGACAGCTTGCAGGATCGAATTAGTTGAGCATAATTAATTTTGATTCTAGTTAATTTCGCTGAATTACAATTAAAAGCGGAACCAGAAGAGTTGAAAAATAAAAAAAAGGGTGTTCCACGCGCATGAGTTTTCAGAGATTTTACTTCTTCAACAAACTCATGGCTGTCATTAGCACACCTATTAACAAGAATAACCATCCGAGAAACTCGAACAGATAGACACCGTAAACCGCTGCACCGCCTGCCAAGCTGAACAAGCTGAGCTGGAATCCCATAGCCAACAGCAAGAAAACACCTGCACCTGCTATGAAATTGAATCCCTTTTCAGCTTTTACTCGGATCTTTGCATATTCTGCAAACACTGGCGCCAATAGAGTTGCTAATGCGAACCAAACCATTTCAAATGCCATATTTGGACACCTATTAAATTATTGGGTTAGGGTCCCCTTATAAGTATGTATTCGACAATTAACGAATTTATTCCTAAAGATAGACCTCGATAAGCGCCGCCATCAAAATGAATCCAACGCCAACAAGAAGTATAATCATACTGTCAATAAATATTTTTACAAGCACATCGGATTTATGGCTACGCAATATGGCCGCCGAAAATAACCCACCAGCTAGTCCTGCACATAAATAGCCCACAACTTCAGGTATTCCATGCGGAAGGAACTGCATAGTGACCAGGGGTATTTCGAACACCGACCTCGAAAGTTCACCTATGTATACACCAAGTATCGAAGCGTTCCATACCAATATGAAGACTGCACCTGCCCCGAAGAGGACGGAAAAGATGAATGCAAAAAGCATGACCTGAAGATTGTTGAATGTTACCCCGATGAATGAATCAAAGGATCCCTTCATTATTGCATTACCGCTCACTGAAGAACGAACCTTCTGTATCTCGGTGAGCTGGACCTGGAAGAAGCCCGGATCCATGAAGAATGCCCAGACAGAGAAAGCCACGGTAACCCCGAGGAAAAAGAACAGGAATAGCAGTATGTCTTTCTGATGCCTGCTCCAGAAATTCCCGGAATAGTGTTTGCATATTGCATCTTCTTCCATCTTCTCTTCCCTCTTGATGACTGTCGTGAAGAAATACACGGAAGGGATTATGGTGAACATGACTGCGAAGATCCCGGAAAGGTTGAAAGAAATAGAGCCTATCTCGATCTTGTAGAAAAGCTGGGTGCTCAGTATTATGGCTATGTTGGTGATAAGGAATGCCCAAACGAATGTAAGGTACGGGCTTTTGTCAACTTCTTTGAAGTTGAGAATCGATTCGAGCATAATATATTATTCAGAGAACTGGTTTATATTCTTCCCTCAACTAAAGCAAAGAGATGGAAACGATTCCCACAAGTATGAAAACTATTGCCAAATATTGTATAATCCGGAGCTTCTCTTTGTAGACAATCTTTCCATATAGTGTTGCGATGAAGGGACTCGAAAAAGCGAGAGCCACGACAACGCTCACGTCGGATACGCTTATTCCGAGATTGTAAAACAATGAACCTGTCGCTCCCAATAAAGCGATTAAAAATATCTCGGATAGAATCCGCCTTCCCGGCAAATGACGGCTTATTCCGGAAATTTTCATGTTGATTCCAGACCCAAGAAGAACGCCCAGTTCCAGCAGGAAGGAACTGATCACCGGTCCGACAACGTTTACCGGTATCTTTAGCAGAAAGAAAACCAGTCCCCAGAGAAAGCACGTAAGCACTGCAACCGGTATTCCGCTGGACATGCTGAAAAGCCCGGAACCGGAAAAATCCCTGAAATCCACCGATAACAGAATTATCCCGGCAATGATCAGCAGGATGGATAAATTGTTAGCGAGTGAAAGAATCTCCCCGAAGAATACGACGGAAAGGAGTATTGTCACTAGGAATGAAGAATCGGAGATGGGAATGATCACACCCACCTTTCCGCGTTCGATTGCCTTGTAGAACGTAACGAGCGGTACGTACCCTATAACACCGATCAACAACGCAATCACAATGAACTGTATGGATATGTTGAAAAAGGGAAGGAAATAAAGAAGAACCGGAAACAGCAGGATCACGATGAATATGTTCCTAAACATCGCAGTCCTCACGATTCCCTCTTTTTTGACTATCTTCTGCGACATTCCGTTGCTGATTCCGAATCCAATCATCGCAATCAGCCCGAATATTATTCCAAGTTCCAGACCCATGAATTGTATTTAGAAACACCGGTAAATAAAAGAAGTCATGTTTAATTTCGGTCGGTGTGGTTAAATTTGTTTTTCCAGAATTATTTTGTGATCCCTTTTTTCGACCTGCTTGAAACCCAGTCGTTTATACAACCTTCCCGCAGGATTTCCTTCCCAATATTCTATGCGAACTTTCTTTTTCTTCGTTTCCTTTATGAATTTATTGATCAGATACGAACCTATTCCTTTGTTCCTGTAGGATTCAGTCAATAGAATATTTGTTATGAACAAGTGATTTCCCATTTCCTGAATTTCATACATTCCTATTTTTCTTTTACCGGAAGTAATTATTAATCGGTTCTTATATCTTTCTTTGAAGTGCTTATCAAAATAATTTTTGTCCCATTTCCTGTATCTGATGATATACTTGCATAGACATCTTCTTGTTAATCTGTATACATAATTGTGATCGGAAATTCTGCATTGTCTTGTTGTTAACCGTTCAAGCTTCATATAAAAGAATTAATTACATGGATAAAAAAAGATTTTATTTTTTACCGTGTTTCATAAACTGCGCCAGAAGGGCTTCCAGTTGTATCTCCGGCGAACCGCCCTGATTAAGGCGGAACTCGAATTCCCCGACCTTGTCAACCAGAGTTATCTTCTTGTCCTCCGGGACGTTAAGCTCGAATACCTGCTTGTGGATGCCGCGGATGATATCTTCCCCCGACAAACCTTGGGTGATAAGAAGGTCGTATAATTTCTTCCTCGCCTCGCCGAAATTCCCGTTGATGGCATTCTCCACCATATTCTTAACGTCTTCCGGTTTGGAAAGAGCGGCCGCTTCGTAAACGGTTTCCCTGTTAACCTCGCCAAGAGCTGAAGATGTCTGTAAAAGGTTGCAAGCGTGACGAAGATCGCCTTCGCAAATGTCGAATATTGCCTTGTACGCGTCTTCCGAAACCTTGAGATTCTCCCCCTTGACTATCCGCTCTAGGAATTCCTTCACATCTTTTTCGTCCATACGCCTGAAACGGAAGACTGCTGTTCTGGATTGGATTGGATCAATGATCTTTGAAGAATAATTGCATGACAATATGAATCTGGCCACATGAGAGAATTTTTCCATTGTTCTTCG
Organism: uncultured archaeon; assembly: GCA_964447525.1. Lineage (GTDB taxonomy): Archaea > Aenigmatarchaeota > Aenigmatarchaeia > QMZP01 > QMZT01 > JAFGDH01. Next base: position 8,477 of record CAYUSU010000034.1, read on the forward strand.
GAGGGCCTGCTGTGCCTCCGTCGTCAAAGCGTCTGACTCATCCAAAAATATTATCTTGAAATCGCTGCCCATGGACTTCATGCGGGCGAAGTCTTTAACCCTCCCTCGGACGACGTCTATCCCGCGCTGATCCGACGCATTCGTCTCCTGAAAATTATCCTTCCATTGTTTTCCGAACAATTCCTTTGCGAGCGCGAGTGCGAGCGTCGTCTTTCCCACTCCGGCCGGTCCGGCAAACATCATGTTCGGAATGGAGCCTTTTTTCACCCACGCCTTCAGGCGGGAAACAACGTGTTTCTGTCCGATCACATCCTCGAGTTTCTCCGGCCTGTATTTCTCGGTCCATATCTCGATCTTCATAACAAGAATATGTTTATGTTTTATTTAAGTTTTCCGATAAACACCAAGGAAGTTTTTAATTATTCATATTTACTTAAAAGTAGTTAAAATTATAACACTTATAAATCCAAAAATCATAATATTTAACATGAAATTAGTGGGAAATGAGTATATTGTTGAGGATATCAAATTAAAATATCCTTCTCATAGTAAATCGATTTGTTTAGTTACACATGCACTCACATCACCATCCCACGAAAAAACTGGTAATGGGACATACAAAGGTAAATTAAAGGAAAGTATTCAAGAGAGAAGGGGGATAGCGTGATATGGATGCTAGATCCAAAGATTAATATGGCAAACATAGCCAAAAATCATACCCATCATTCATTATCATCTAACAGAATTCAGAAATACAACCAGAAAATCAAACAAGCAATCGAAAAACAACTGGAAGCTATTTACAAAGAAATTTGCGCTAACGGTAGTGATTCTTATTTGTTAACAGAACACAAAGACCCGAGCATTATATTCCATAGCTTATTAACAAGAAAAGATCTGGTAAATACACTAAAAGATGATATCCATCCAGATTCTGCTATACTCACAGGAGAAATTTATAATCCGGAAGAACCATTCGGATTGGAATCCAACGGTTGTGTAAACATGGTCGGGGGGGCATGTGAAATGGCAAAAATACCTTTCGAATTGGGAACGGTTTTACCTTATGATCAAGCATTCTGACGAACAAAATGTTAATAACTAATTTATACCCAATTCCTAAAAAATTATCAAGTGTCTTTCGATGGTTCGGGTGATATGATTGATTATAGCGATTTCTGGCACGCCGGGGACAGGCAAAACGGAAGTGGCCAAAAGGCTTACCAAGGTTTTAGGATGGATGTACGTATCCCTCAATGAGCTCGCGGAAGAAGAAGAGCTGTACGAAGGGTATGACGAGGAACGAAGGTGCAAGATAGTCGACATAGAAGGCTTGCGCAGGGAAGTCAAGATCCTTGGATACTCCCATAAAAACATGATACTGGACGGGCATTTTTCACATGACATGCCGTGCGACATCGTCATCGTTCTGCGAACCGATCCGAAGGTCCTGAGAAAGCGGCTGGCCGACAGGAAGTACTGGCAATCCAAACTCAAGGAGAACGTGGAAGCGGAGCTGATGGACGTATGCAAGACAGAGGCGCTGGAAAACGGAATGAATGTTTACGAGATAGATACGACGGAAGCTGGTCCTGAAGAAACGGCGAACAGGATAGAGGAAATAATCAGGGATGAAAGGCTGGTCACGAAGGACCTGAATATCCCGGACCACGTCAAACCAGCATTGAGGAAGAAATACGGAAAGTCCATGAAAGGAGACTGGGAAAAAATCGTAAGAAAACTGAAAAAAGACTCGAAGGGAAAGATGGTTATTTCAGTCGGCGACTATACGAGTTACAATCTGGTCGAGAATGGACTGGAACCTAACATGATCATAACGGACGGGAAGGAAAAACGGAAGAAGTTTCAGGGAAAGATCAAATTCGAGTATCCGATAACCAATGTTTCCAACCCCGTAGGGAAGATCACACTCGAACTCTGGAAGATAATAGAGAAACTGATGCCGGAACTGGAGCTTGGCCAGAAGCATTCGATCTTCGTCGAGGGAGAGGAGGACATCGCAGTCCTGCCCTGCATAATGTTCGCCCCGGAAGGCACGTTCATTCTATACGGATTGTTCGATAGGCTCATCAGAATAAAGGTGGACAAAAAGAGAAGAAGGCTCGCCAAAGAGGTCCTGAGGGATATCCTAAAACATCAATGAACAAAAACTATACAAATTTAACAATTCAAACCGTTCGAAAATTCAGTTAGACGACTTACATATTCAGACCAAGTCGTCATTCGAAATCAAGTATTTATAGGGATTCGGGCCAATATTAAATTATGAAAGCAATGTCAATGCCAATTCTAGTCGTAGTGACGGCAATAATCATTCTCGTCGTTGCGCTGGTCATACTGACCATATTCGGCAGCGGTCTTGGGAACATACA
>CAYUSU010000034.1:10969-16053 GCA_964447525.1 uncultured archaeon
AAAAACTAATTTAACCAAACAGTCCTAAATATAATCATGGCTAGGATGAAGGGCTTCACAATTGCATTGAGCGAGACCATGCTGACTGTGGCAGGGATTGCATTGGCTCTCGGTCTTGTTTTGTTCTATTTTGTCAGCAGGATGGGTGCTATAGGATGACAAACATGATCAAAGAAAACAAAAAGGGTTACAGCTCCATAGAATTGGTAATATTGTCAATATTCAGTGCAATCGGGGTTTTGTTGTTAGTTTTGATCATGAGCAATAGCATAACGACTGTTATACCTCTGGCATAATGATCATGATTTTTTCTGTTTTCCCGGTTTCTGATTTATATCAGCGAAACCAAAATTAATTTATGAGAAAGGGATCAATGAACATGACCACCGAATTCTGGATGGTCGCCGTTGCTATAATATTCACAATAATGGTTCTGATAATAGGATACAATATATTTTTCGAAAAGATATGGTACGGCGATTGCTGGGCAGACGCCAAGAAGAACCTGACATTCATGCGCGAAGGTGATAATTATTTTGAATTTGGAGACTGCATAAAAAAGGTGGTGTTCACGGGCAAGAAGGTATACCAGCTCGAGGATAACTGCAAATACACCAAGCCGAAAGACGGGGAAAGTTATGCTAGCCTCGTGGTCATGTATCCGAAAGAGAAGGGGGGAATAGCAGGCGCGTTCGAAACAGGAACAAGATGGTTCACCGACACGTGGAACACTTTTCAGGAATCACATCAGGACATCGTATGTATTCTTCATGACGATATATTGGTCGGGGATAATGACATCGTTTTAGACGACCAGAATACCCAAAACTGCGTATACCTCCAAAAACCCACGCCGGAATCGGAATACATGTCCATAGGGGAGTGTGAAATAGGAGGGAATATGCCGGTAAATCCGAACAAGGATTTCCTGAAAAGGTGTTGGGATACGCTGATCAGTAAAATCGAAAGCACCACGGACGGAAGGAACGAAATCCAGTTCGGTACATGCGTAAGCGAGGTCATATTCTCCAGCAGCAGGAGCGTTTCCAGCTATGAATGCAGTGCCGGAGAATCGAAAAGCTATGTTTACATCATCCCGTCGATAGCCGCTCAGGAAATCGGAAAGAAAATGGAATGTATAGGGATGGATTTCGCGATAAAAAGCGACGTAACGATCGAAGGGCTCGGAAAAACCAGCTGCATAAACGTCAAGGATCAGACTGACGGGAAGACAATAACGGTGTGCTGATCATTTCTCGGAAAAAGGTGTCTGGATGAAGAAAAAGGGGAACACGGTAACCAGGGAATTCATAATCATCATAGCCGTAATGTTCATGGCAATACTGGGAATAATTATGGTCTACCGAATGATGACCCCCAGTCTCGAAACAAGCCTCGAAGGAAGGGCTGAATGGACCTCAAGAGAGCTTTCTGTTTATATGAGCGGTCTTTCCGCGGCGGAGGAAGGACAGATCGACAAGAACCTCGGCGGGTTATTTGACATCGAAATCAAGTACAAGGGCGGAAGGAATTACGAAATCAAGGTCACATCCTACAGGGAGCAGAAGGACTCACAGGGTTTCCTTGGTGGGTCATCAGGAAGCGCCGGGTCAACCAGAAATCTCCCCACCGGCCAGGCCATCGATATAGGAAGATCCGAGGGTGACGAGGAAGCCGGTGACTGGGTACCGTTCGTGGCGGAACTCGACGTTCCCAACGCACAACAAAAGGAAATACAGATAAACGGGGTGGAATTCATTTCTCTCACCAAGGCAAGGGGACAAAAAGTCAGGATAAACGCCCGGAACGAGTTGATCTTCTGCAAGGAGCCGACGGAAGAAGAGATAAAGGAAACGCTAGATTCAGAAACTCTCGGAATGGAAGGGGTCCACAATCCCAAGGCTCTTGTTAAGGCTCTTTGGTCACAGGAAACGTCCTTCCACCATTGCGACGGTAATAACGTCGTAGTATCCGAAACAAATAATGTTGGGATAGGAATGATAGGTGAAGGAGTAGCAAAAGAGTATGGATTCACTCTGGAAGACATGTATGACCCATTGTTTAATATGCGTGTCAGCATAATGAAACTGAAAAAGGACACGGAGATATTCAAGGATTACGGGGAAACAGAGCAGCTTCTGGTCGCTTATTACAACTGCGGAACAAAGATTCTTAATCTCGCCAGAGACCATTGTACGAAAGGCGAGGAGAAATGCTGGGAACTTATCTTGGGTGAGATAGGGCCAGATAAAGGGGCATGCACGAGGCTCGCTTCCGACGGGAGGCCGGAAACAGTCGTCCACGTGGAGAATGTCATGAAATATTATGAAATGTTCAGGGATTCCGAATACAGGGATTGTTATTCACATCCTCTGGTATGCCGGGAGGGATATGTATGAAAGGGGTCGGGAAGATACTTTACCTCATGGTCGCAGCGGTCATTTTCACGGGCATAATTGCGACCGTCGCAACGACAATTTTCGCGGGGAATACCAGTTTCGATGCGGAAATGAAGGTGAGAAGCGATTCATTAAAAGCGATTGAAGCGCTACACGCGGTTGAAAAATGCTTCTTCGAACGAAGCGGCGAGGGGAGCATCGTCACGGAAGAGTTCCTCAGGTTACACAAGAACGAGGAAATAAAGAACGTCTGCGGGATCGAAAAACCTGACATAAAGGTGTATGTTCACGATATCGAAAGGGACATAAAATGGGATTTCCGCAAGTCTTTTGACGATCCTGATCATTCTTCATGGATTACGATCCGGTACCAGAACGGTGAATCAAACATGGGTAGGTTACATGTCAAGATATAGAAAAGCTAGCCTGACGCTGATGTCATTGGTGCTGATAGCGGCGGTATACCTATTCGTATTTTTCGCCGTCAACGAGATCAACCAGCTGAAAATCCTGAAGGTGAAGGGAGACCTGGAACTTTACATGAACATCGACGATCGGGGTTCGGAAATCCTTACGCTGGCGCAATCATCAGCGAAGGGGATTTCGTATCTCCGGATGTTCGCACTCATGGAATCATCTTCCGTTCCGAAAGAAATGGACGTGACAAGGGACATCGAAAGTACCCTGAACAAAATAAAGGAACGCCTCGGTGATGACCATGATCTCGTGATACGGGGAAGCGACAACGGCGACATATACGAGAACGGGATAGAGCCTCCTAAAACCGTAACGAGCAGTCTCGGAGGGGACATTGATATATTCTGGCCGACGGGTCCGGATTATAAGGCTTTAAACAGCGGTTACGGATGGAGAACGAATCCTCCCGGTCCTCATTTTGGAATAGATATAGATGTACCACTAGGTAGTCCGATTTATTCGGCAACGGAAGGTACGGTTGTCGCTATCGATGATAGTGTGGAGGGTATAACGAATCTTGGAAAATACGTCAAGATCAACAGCGGAAATTATCACTTCCGTTATGGTCATTTGAGCAAGATACTGGTAAAAGTCGGGCAAAAGGTGAAAAGAGGTGAAAAGATAGCCGAATCCGGGAGGACCGACGGCGGTAGCGGAAGGACGACCGGTCCGCATCTGCATTTCGAGGTAAGGGAGATAAAAGAAGGTAATAACCCCAACAACCCCCCTAAGGAAAATTATGTGGCTTTATGCCCTTATATCGGAAACCCTCCGAACTGTTACAAGGAATGTTATGATCCTTTGGACAAAACGATTTGCGGAAAACCGCCAGATTATTATGCAAGTTTCCAGATCAAAAGCAATGTCATGACCATCCCGTTACTGGGAGGGAGAAAAGGGAGTGCGGAGTTGTCTATATGGTAAGAAAAGGGTATGATTCACCGAGCATAGCGATCCTTTCGGTAGCTTTGATTATAATAATGGTGATGGCGATAGCGGCGCTTTTCGGAATAAACGTCTATCAGCTCAGCAAAGGCTCCGCAAGCAAGCAACTTGACATATACCTTCTGAACAACGGCATGAAGGCTGCCAAACTTTACACCGAGCAGTCATTCAATTATTCCGTCATCCAGGCATTCTACGACAATGCAAAAAACGGTGGTTATTCCGAAGGCGTCGATGAAGCATGGACCACCGAAACCCCTTCAATGGAAGATATCATTGATAATCTGGAGATATCTATAGAAAAGAACCTTTTACAATACACATCAGGTAAATTCATTTTCCTGGGAAGAAACATAGACATTCCAAATTTCAATAGTAACGAAATGGTAATAGCAAACAATGAAGGAATTGTAAAGGTATATGTTCAGAGCAGCAAAAGAATAAGATACGTCGAAACCGAGGAAGAGGAACTGGGCATATCGAAGATAGAGCTAAAGGCAAACGCGGACATGACCGCAACTTTCCAGACGGAATACATCAATTTATACGAAGCCGGTAGGAAAGTCTTCGGGAAGATCTCCGGGAAGGATTGCAAGGATCTGGAAAAAGACAAGAAAGTGTTAGAGGAAGAAGTTTCCGGTTTTGCTACGGTAGCCGAAGTGACTGAGAAAACAGAATCCGAAGACACATGCTCCGCTAAGATAAAGGTGACGGTTACCGGAAACGAACAGATTCCGGTCTATGATAACGGTGTGAAATTCGTCCCAATGCGTCTCGTTTATTACGTCAGCATTGAATGAATTCACCACTTTTAGACCTAAAAAACCTTTAAAAATCTGAATTTTGCTAATATATTATTAAAACCAGCGATTCAGCAAACCAGTTTATCGGAGGTGTAAGTTATGACAGAAAAAGCAGAAACGCAGAAAGTTTCCAAAGAAAAGCAACCGGAAAGGAAAAAGGTAGGAGCAAACGATAACGTCGTTTTCGTCGGAAAGAAGCCTACGATGGCATACGTTCTTGCCGTGATAACCCAGTTCTCAGGTGGAGCCAAAGAGGTCCATCTCAAAGCAAGGGGCAATTCCATTTCAAGAGCCGTCGATGTCGCAGAAGTCGTGGGTAACAGGTTCGTTAGCGACTTAACCAAGAAAATAGGCATAGGCACGGAGAAAATGCACGGAGAAAGGGACGGAGATCTGAACGTATCGACAATCCAGATAACACTCTCCAAGTAAACGGGAGAAAGCAGCTTTTTGCTGCAAC
>CAYUSU010000035.1:0-13954 GCA_964447525.1 uncultured archaeon
AAACCCTCTTTATCACGTGCTTGGCGCCGCACGCTTCGCATTTTAAGAAGTAGTAGCGGTCCTCTTTTATTATTTTCGTGTCTGGTTTCCCGCATTCCTGACAGAATACGTATTCCTTTGCGTAATTATCCAGCTTCCTGTCTACCATTTCCGATCGGAAGCGGCCCTGGACGGTGAGCTTTGCTCCCTGGAGATCCCCTTTGGTTGCGAGCTCCTTCAGAAGGAACTTTAGAAGATGATCATTCTCCCTCCGGAACGTTCCGGCGATCTCGGTGAAGTTCATGATTATGGTTTTCGCGCCGTCGGGAAGCACTTTCGCTTTCGGCATCTCGAACCTTTCGCTCCCTTCCCCTTTCTTCGGGAGCTTCTTGAACGCCTCGTCAAGCATGGACTCGTAATTCATACTAATTATTGGAGTGTTCGGTATAAAAATAAATCCGGTTCATTGCTTTTCCATGATCTCTTCGAGAAGGCTTCTCTCGCTGGGAGAGAGCTTCGGCTTGAGCCTGGAAAGGATTTCCGTGTCATTCCCTGTGAGAGCGTTCTCAAGGATGTCGCCCTCGTTTATCTGGCGACCGATGGTGACCCCGTCCATCGAAACAGCGAGCTTGTCCCCGGCCTTCCCTTCCTGCACGTTCTCCCCTTCGGCCTGGAGCTCCTTGATCTCCCCGATTACCTTGTCGCCTTTTTTGATCCTGTAACCGGTCTTCACTAACCCTTCGGTCACTTCTACACCAAATACGGCGGGCTTCGACTGGCGGAAGACATAACCGGGCAGGATACGCATTCTTCCGGGCCTCGTGACGGAATCCATGAGGGCTTTCTCCTTGCTCTTCTTGGTCTCGTCTTCCCATTCCTGAAAATCATCCATGAGTCTGTATATTACATCTGAAGAGATCACCTTGACCTTTTCCTTCTTTGCTATTTCCTTCGCGTCGGGGAAGATGTCCACCCTGAAGGCGAATATGATCTTCTTCTTCATCCCGGAGCTTTCCATCACGTCGCTTTTCAGGACAGGGCCCACCTTTGCTTTCCTTATCGGCATTTTAATGTCCTTCAGTACCTTAATGAGAGCCTCCAGGCTTCCTAACGTGTCGGCTTTGACTATTATACCCTCGTTCTCGGTTTCTATCTCCACTTCCTCGATCTCCTTCGCTATTTCATGCTCCACGTTCTTTATGTCCTCTTCATTCCTCACGGAGCGTAATGGAGATCCGGCGATCACGCTCTCGATGTTCATTGCGGAAATCTTGACGCCCGCAGCAGCCGAGACTTCGTTCACGGGAAGGAATCTCCTTTCCACGCGTATCTCCTTGAGAGGTTCGGGCTTCATGAGCGCTTTCACCCTGGTGAGAACGGTCTCCTTCCCCCCAATCACGAGGAAGTCCCCCTTCCTCATAACGCCATCATAAAGTATCACGTCCAGCGTTGTCCCCATACCCTTGAAATCCCTTACTTCGAGGACAGTCCCCCTTCCAACATCGCTGGTTATTTCCAGCCTTTTCTCCAGGAACTTCTGCGAGAGGCCGGCGATAAGGACAAGAAGGTCCTGCACCCCTTCTCCTGTAATACCGGAGACCGGAACGACGGATATCTGTTTCGAATAGTCGTCCACACGATCATACCTTTCCGAAGGGAAGCCCTTTTCCCCTAGTTGCCCGATGACCCTGTAAAGCTTTTCCTCGAACTCGTTCTGCACGCGCTCCTCCTGGTGCTTGTAATTGTCCAGAAAACATGTCCCTTCGTTTGAACGGTAGCCAAGGATTCTGTCAATCTTGGTGAGGGCGACCACGAACGGGGTCTTGAACTCCTTCAGAAACAATAATGATTCATCTGTCTGGGGCTGGAACCCATCGTTTATGTCAACAATGAGTATCGCAAGATCGGATATTGATCCTCCGCGCTTCCGGAGGGTGGTGAAAGCTTCATGACCGGGCGTGTCGATGAACAGAAGTCCCGGTATCTTGAGATCCACCTTCATTCGTTCCAGAAGGTTCCCGCACAGGTCCCTGACGTTCTTGATCGGGATCTCCGACGCTCCGATATGCTGTGTTATCCCGCCGGATTCGCCGGAAGCGACCGTTGATCCCCTTATTTTGTCTAACAATGTCGTCTTCCCTGAGTCCACATGCCCTAGTACGCTTATTATGGGCTGGCGTATGCGCATACTAATCCCCCTCTCTCCGAAAGAAGTAGATTTCGTCTACTTCATGTATTACGTTCAATTTAATACAATATTTTGTTGGATATAATAAATAGAATGCCGGTTTAATTTAATTAATATCGATTCTGGCCGGATTAACGCTTAAAAGATTTACATCTTTTCTAATTATATGGGAAATAAAAGATTTAGTAATATGGATCATCTGCATGAACATGGTGTAACGTACAAAGAAGGTCCTAATACAGATAAACTTGTATATATCAGTTTCAAAACCCAGGAAACGATGCCTGCCGAACAGATTGGTGATGAATTAGTGCTTAAGAAGCTTGATCTGCACCATGACCCGGTACCAACCATTAGACAGATACCGAAAGGAGCGAATGCATACATATGTAGCGTTTGGTCATTCGCTGGAAAAGAAGCCCATAGACCGACGGAATTCACATATACCTTTTTCAAGAAGCTTCCGGTTGAGAGTCCTCAATGAAGCCAGCAAATTCTTTTTATTTCCTTTCTACAACTTAATCATGTGGTTCTATGCTGACCTTCGAGACCATCCGTAAGATATTCGAGGAAGAACGCTCTTCCAAGGAATTATCCAGGCTCCCTGACGATTTTTTCAGCGAAGCGAAGGAATACCTTGAGAAGAAGATGAAGCTCGTACGAAGTGAGACGGAGAAATGGGAGGTCGATTCGGTAAGAATACGCCTTAGAACGATATTTGAGAAGAGAGAGAGGAAGATAATGGAAGCATCCTTGAATTACGTTCATTCCGGCCATGAAATAGGGAACATGATCCCTGAAGAAAAGGCATTTTTTGATGATATTGTTGAAAGGATACGTAACTTTCAGAAAGAACGCCTCAAAAGGTTCGAAGATGACGGTGAGGGAAAGGTATTGGTTTCGATACTCGGGGACGTTGAGAAGTTCGTGGGAATGAATATGAAGAATTATGGCCCATTCAAGAAGGGTGATATGACGACCCTCCCGGAAGCTAACGCCAAACTCCTCGTAGAGAAAGGTCTTGCGGAAAAAATGAACGTTAAAGAATAAAAAACTTTGAAAACTATGAATCCTATGGAAAATGGATACGCTTGCATGTTTTTCGGCAATGGCAATAGTTATGATGATATTGAGTATTTGGATGAAGGTAAACTAACCATCCTTTTCAATGATTTCGGGATGAGTTACGTTAAAATAAAATACAACGGGAACAAAAATCTCTGGTTAATCGCGGAAAAACAGGATCATACCGTCTTTGAAGTTACTCCCGGCAGAGAGGCAAAAAGGGTGACTGTTAGTGACGGTGCTTACGTGGGAATAAAAATCAACGGCAATCCCGTTGAAGGGGAACCCAAAAGAATCAAACTGAAAGAGGACGATAAAATAAGGATATTACCCGATCAAATGGTATGCGTTCATGAATTGTATTAGAAAGTAACGCTAGATTGCTTGGAACAAGAATTCATTCGAAAATTATTCTTTCTTTTCTTCTTCTTTCGGTTCTTCTGCTTCGCCACCTTCTTCGGACCCCTCGGTGGTTTCCCCTTCGGCTTTCTCGCCTTCTGGTGGTGATGCTGCGGATTCCTTGGCGTCTTTGTGTGCTTTCTCTGCAGCATTTTGCTCGTCTTCTGAAAGTTCGCCTTCTCCCACGGTGATCCCCATGCTCCTTGCGGTTCCTATCACCTGATTGACATACCTTTCGTCATCCGAACAGAACTTGGACATTGCGATGTTTTTGACCTGTTCCATTGAAAGGTCGCCTGCTCGAATCTTGCCTGATTCGCTCGATCCTTTCTGGATGTTCAGCTCTTTTTTTATTATCGCGGAAATTGGTGGAGTTCCTACCTGTATCTCGAACGCCTTGGTTTTTTCGTTTACCAGTACCTTTACAGGGACCTTCATGCCTGCCAGTGCCTTGGTTTTCGCGTTGATCTCGTCTACAATAGCCTGTATGTTCACTTTGAGCGGTCCCAGTGCAGGTCCCAGAGGCGGGGCTGCTGTTGCTTTGCCACCTTCAACCATCACTTCGATTTTTTCTGTCATGTCAGGTCCTTGCGTTCGTAATACCTTATTATCTGTACTATATAATATAAATATTTATATAGGTTCGACTAAGCGGAATAAAAATAAATAAAAGAAAAAAAAGGAGCGGGATTTAGGCCTTTACGACATCAATGCATATCCCTGCTGCTATTGTTTTACCCATATCCCTGATAGCGAATTTCGCAAGTTCCGGGAAGTCCGATTGTTTTTCAATAACAAACGGCTGGGCAGGTTTCACCTTGATTATCGCTGCGTCTCCTGGCTTCAGCATGTCCGGGTTTTCCTGAAGTACCGCGCCCGTTTTCGGATCAAGTTTTTTGACAAGTTCCAATATGGAACCTGCTATGTGTGATGTGTGTGCGTGGAATACAGGCGTGTAACCCTTCGTTATCACTGTAGGATGCTGCAGTACGATTATCTGTGCAGTGAATTCCTTTACCACTGTTGGCGGACTGTTTGGATGTCCAACGACGTCACCTCTCCTGATGTCGCCCTTTCCGACTCCTCTCATGTTGAAACCAACGTTGTCTCCGGGTTCTGCTTTGTCAAGAGGCTTGTGGTGCATTTCTATCGATTTCACTTCACCTTCTGTCCCGGAAGGCATGAATACGATTTTGTCCCCTGGTTTGAGTATTCCTGTTTCAACCCTTCCCACGGGAACGGTTCCTACACCAGTGATGGTGAAAACGTCCTGTACAGGAAGTCTCAGCGGCTTGTTTACTGGCTTTTCTGGTGGTGTTATTGTCGTGTCAAGAGATGCCATGAGTGTTGGACCGCTGTACCATGTCATGTTGTCGGATTTCTTGACTACGTTGTCTCCGACGTATGCAGACACAGGGACGAATGGTATCTTGCCTGCATCATATCCGATGCTCATGAGCAGTTTGGAAACGTCTTCCTTAACTTTGTTGAACTGTGCCTCTTCGTAGTTTACAGCGTCCATCTTGTTTATCGCGACAATTATCTGTCCGATACCAAGAACCTTCGCAAGGTAAAGATGCTCCCTGGTTTGTTCCTGTACGCTGTCCTTACACGAAACGACAAGTATAGCTGCGTCTGCCTGGGAAGCGCCCGTGATCATGTTCTTAACGAAGTCCCTGTGACCTGGACAGTCTATTATCGTGAAATAGTACTTGTCGCTCTGGAATTCCCTGTGCATAAGATCTATGGTAAGTCCTCTTTCCCTTTCCTCTTTAAGACCGTCCATGACGAATGCAAACTCAAAAGTCTCTTTTTTAAGCTCTTTTGCCTTCTCTTTCAGCTTCCTCATTTCCTGTTCCGGTATCGAACCTGAATCGAAGAGCAGTCTGCCTATCAAAGTAGATTTTCCGTGGTCTACGTGACCTGATGTTATCAGATTAATGTGGGGTTTATCTGCCATCTTATCTTCCTCCTTCTCATATTTAAAATATCATTCAAGTTGATTTATCTTGATATTAAAGTATAAATATATAAATAGGATTGATTTATAAAGGTTTTGTGGCACGTTTGACATGCTTGCAAGTTCCGTGTTTTTAGTCCGTACCGATGGACTCGCTCTCTATCATTCCCCCCGATTTGTTCTTGTAATGCAGAGCAATCGCAAATACTAAAAAGCCAAATCCTATTATCATGAGCCATGTCCATGGAATTTCAGGGCATTCTTTCGGACAGGACCCTCCGCAGTCCACTCCCAGTTCATTCCAGTTCTTGTCACCATCGGAGCATCTTTTTTGATATCCGATGCATCCTTCTTCTATCGTTCCGTCACAGTTGTCGTCTTTCATGTTTCCGCATATTTCATATTCCGATTCAGGTCCCTTCGCACCTACACAATTACTCCATTTCCCACCGACACAACTTGATATGCCGGCTTCACATACTCCTAAATCCGGTCCGCATATCCTTGTCGTTCCCTCGGAGCATCCCGGTTCCTGCGCAATCACGATGCCTGAAAAAATCACCATTGTTCCAAAAAAAAGAGCAAGAACGAAAATACCGGCGTCCATAATTAATTATTCGTTCGGATCAATAATAAAAGAAGGCAACAGAACTATTTGAAAGTGAGTTTTCGAATGTTATGCATCCTTTTGAGATCATCCCCGATCACGCTGAATTTCTTGGGTAATTCCATCTTTTCAATTTCAGACTTCAGCGATTCCCCCTTGTCTTTCTTTTCCTTCCATATGTTGCTGTTTATCTCGATTATATCCTCGGTGGAGAACGGAATCTTCGCATTTTCTATCTCCTTGTCGGGTTTCGGGAACTCAGTGAAATGGATGTCTTTTCCGGTCAGTTCCTCGTAGAGCCTGTAAGTAAGGAACGGGTTCACCGGAGCCAGAATCTGCAGTATGATTTCTAAAGAATGATTGAGCGCATAACATGCGGATTCCTGTTCCTGTTTTGAAAAACCGGAATTCTCATTGTACGCCCTGGTCTTGACGATCTCGATATAATGCGAAGCGAATGTTTCCCATATGAAATGCTTGATTTCTGTGGCCGGTGTGTGGAAGTCGTATTTTTCATAACATTTCCTTGCTTTTCTGACCAGTTTGTCCACCTCGCCGAGTATCCACTGGTCGGCTGGTTCAAGTTTCGGCTTCTTTGCCGTTTTCGGGAACATTGAAACGAATCTGGCGACGTTCCATAACTTCGTGAGCGTCTTCTGGGTACCCTCGATCCTTTCGAACGAGCAACGGAAGTCCGTCTTTTCGAGATTGCCTTCTATAGCACACCACATTCTGAAAGGTTCAGCGCCGTATCTTTTTATGATTTCCTGTGGATCGATGATATTCCCAAGGGATTTACTCATCTTCTTCCCGTTATCGTCGACTATGTGATAATTTATCCACGCGTCCCTGAAGATCAGTTCTCCGGTAAGCAGGTAGTCCTTCAGGACAGTGTAATAAAGCCATGTCCTTATGATTTCCTTTCCCTGAGGCCTGACGGAACATGGTGAACTCCTCTTGAAGAATTCATCGTCTCTTGAGTATTTCAGTATATACAAAGGCGATATGGACGAATCGAACCACGTATCGAATACCCTGTCTTCACCGTACATTTCGTTGTGTCCGCACTTCGGACATTTGTCCACCGGACAAGCGTCCTTCCACGGCTGGTAATATTTCCCCTTCGGCGGGAGAACGGGTTCCTTACATTTTTCACAGTACCACAACGGTATCTCTGTCGCATAATACCTTCTTCTGGATATCGGCCAGTCTATCGACACGCTGTTTATCCAGTCAATCATGATCTGTCTGCTCTTGGGAGAATAGAAGTTCAGCTTCTTTGCCAGTTCCAGCATTTTCCCCTTGGATTCCATCTGCTTCAGATAGAATTCCTTCATCGATATGAACTCTATCGGGTCCTTCGAACGCTCGCAAACGGGTGTCCTGTGGATCGTGTCCTTTTGTTTAACGAGCAGTTTCTTCTCCACAAGAAGCTCGATCATTTTTCCCCTTGCCTGCCGGACCGTCAATCCCTTGAGCGGACCGGAATGCTCGTTCATCAGCCCGTTAGAACCGATCGCTATTACTGGTTCCAGTTTCATTTCCCGGAAGAAGCGGATGTCCGTCAGATCTCCGGCCGAACACATCATCATTAATCCGGTCCCTTTGTCCATCTCGGCGAACGGATGCGCTTTTAACGGGACTTCCCTCCCGAATATCGGGGTGACAGCAGTCTTACCCTCAAGACTTTTGTACCTGTCATCCTTTGGGTTGAATATCACCATCGCGCACGTGCATACCAGTTCCGGCCGGGTCGTGCCTATTATTATTTTCTCACCTGTCTCCTTTACCGTGAAAATGATGTCGTTGAATTTCGAAGGAATATCCTTGTAAATAACCTCCGCATCGGCTATGGTAGTCCCGCATCCCGGGCAGAAATTATTGATCCTGTTGTCTTCGTAAATGAGTCCCTTGTTCCATAGATCGATGAAACTGTCCTGTGTAAGGGAACGATATTCGGGCGAATCCGTATGGTATATGTCCCCTACGTCATTCCCCCGTTTCCATGAATTGAATGATATCCCGAGCCGGAAGAACGATTCCTCCGTAGCTGAGCTGGATTCTTCCAGAACGCTCTTGCACATTCCTATGAACTTCTCCCTCGATACTTCTCCCAGCTTGATGCCGAACTTCTTCTCAGCTGCCATCTCTATCGGCAGTCCATTCCGATCAAGACCCATGGGGAAGACGACGTTGTGTCCTGTCATCCTTCTGAACCTTGCAAACATGTCCATCAAAACATATGTGGCTGCCTGTCCGATGTGGACTGGCGTGTTAACATATGGTGGTGGGGTGTCTATGGAAAAAACGGGTTTTTTGGATTTCTTGTTAAAAGCGTAAAGTTTCTTGTCCTTCCATTTTTGTGCGATAGGAATCTCTATTTCTTTGTCCCATCTCTTTTCCTGTATCTTGGACTCGTGGCCACCTTTCTTTTTTTTATTTCCTTCGTTTTTGGGTTCCATAATCTTTCCTTTTTCACATGATGATTAAAATATTTTTGCGGCAGATGATATAAGTTCGCTCCTTTTCTTTTATACTTGGTCGGGCAAAAATAATATTATGAAACACACGCTCAAGGTCACGCTGCTGATCATTCTCATATTTTTCCTTTCCCAGATGGTGGGAATGGTTGCTCTGAACTACAATACCGTCGTTTACGAGGAACCGGATACCGGCGAAGTGATAGTCCATCACATGGATACCGCCATAGGAGAGCGTCCGCAGCTGGAAGGGCCGTCGACACTGGTTTACATATTCATAGCAATACTGATAGGAACCGGGCTGATACTTTTGCTCGTGCGTCTTCGTAAAGTAAAGATATGGAAGGCCATGTATTTCTTCGCGGTCTGGATGACCTGCACGATAACGATCGGGGTATTTATCGGTCCGACCATAGCATTGGTGTTGTGTTTCATTCTTGCGGTCCTCAAGCTCTACAAATCCAATCCGTGGACGCATAACGTAACAGAGTTGTTCATATACGCCGGGATAGCGATAATATTCGTCCCGCTCCTGGATGTCGTTTACGCGACCATACTCCTGCTTGCCATCTCGGTTTACGACATAATAGCCGTGTGGAAATCCAAGCACATGGTAACCATGGCACAGTTCCAGACGGATTCCAAGGCATTCGCGGGGGTCGTGATAGGATACACTGAAAAGATCAAAGGCAAGGTTTCTAAGGCCAAGACGAAGAAGTCGAAGGAAATGGTAGAAACAAAGAATGCCGTCCTCGGCGGAGGGGATATCGCGTTCCCGCTGGTGTTCGCCGGCGTTGTCATGGATTCGCTGATAAAATCAATGGGTTTCTCCAAGCCATTCGCTTTCGTTATGGCAATGATCATTCCCGTGGTCGTGACCATAGCATTGTTCATACTCCTTTACAAAGCGGAGAAAGACAAGTTCTATCCCGCAATGCCATTCCTGACGGCAGGATGCCTGGTTGGCTACGGAGTGATGCTGGTAGTGAATTTGCTTTTTTAAAAAATTAATCCATTAATTGTGCTTCCCGTACGGTGAATTCCATTTCAGTATCAAGATTTTCCTCTAATACATATCTTAACGTCTTTCCGCAGAAAACATATCCTCTTTCTTCCATTCGCTGATCAAATAATCCTATTAAAACGTTCTTGATTTTTACACCCTTTCCAAATCTACTTTGGAATGCCGAATTCATTTTTTTCATTTTTTCGTTGCGGAGATGTCCAATATCACCGTCCGATATAGCTTCCCCATGATCATAAACACTGAATATTTTCCTGTTTAGAAACATATCCACATATTTTACCATCATTCCCGGTACTTCAACGTAACCCAAAGAGATTTCGTGTTTGCTCCCACTTTTCATTTCCACTCGCATAGAAAAAAATACCCTTTTTGTCTTTTATTACTGTCGCCCAGTTAAATCAGGAGTAAATACGTTTTTTAACCGCCCCGTGAAAGAATTATCATGAAATGCATAGTTCTCGCCGCCGGCAAGGGTACCCGCATGTTACCGTTGACTAAAGACAAGCCTAAACATCTGATCGAGGTTGCTGGTAAGCCTTTTCTTTTGCATTTTCTGAACCGTTTGAAAAAGGCCGGTTACAGCGAGAAGAATATCGGGATCATTGTATGTTACAAAGGTGAAATGATCAGGGAGTTCCTCGAAAAGGAGGGGTTCAGGGGAACTGTGATCGACCAGAAGGAGCCCCTTGGAACGGGTCACGCCGTACTCGCTGCGAAGGAGTTCGTAAAAAACGGGAATTTCGTCGTGATCAACGGGGACAGCCTCTTCCCTTCGGCCGATCTTGAAAATATACGCAAGGACGATGAATATTGCTACCTTACCGCAGACCCGTCAGATACGCCGGAAAAATACGGAGTGGTGATCGAGGAAAACGGTATGCTCCATGAAATACTCGAGAAACCTGACAACCCTCCAGGCGACTTGATCAATTCCGGTCTTTACAAATTGACGCCTGATATATTTTTCATACTGGAGAACATCCCGAAGTCTTCGAGAGGAGAGATAGAGCTGACGGATGCCGTTATGGTGATGGCAAAAGAGGACAAGGTCAAGGTTTTGAAGGGACGCGGATTCATCGATTTTGGATGCCGGGAAGACATAGTGAAGATAGGGAATTTTCTTTCCGGATCACGGAAGGACTGGTGATCACGTAGGCACTTCCCATTTCAGTGGAAACCAGGGTGAAATCGGATATCTTTCCTATGCTGTCGTAATTCCTGTCAACCAATGGGGGGTCGCACGGAACGTCGAATTCCCTTGTTTTCCCGTAACACGTGGGTATTCCTATGATCACCTTCTCGTTCTTTTCATCAATGTCATAGACCCTCCCGCATCTTTGCCGGTATATCCGAATCCCGCGTTCTTTCCCGGGATAAACGTAAGTGACGGGGTCGATTGACCCTTCTGACCTGGATTCGTGTTCGCGGACCGTTTCCTTAAGGTCCTCGTTGTACAGCGTGACCTTCGTTACTTTACCCGTCCCCTTGTCCGAGCTGACGAAGTAGATCATTTTGGTGTCTGTCAGGGGGGTGAACGGGGACACATCCTCCGGACCCGCAATGAAATCAGTCATGAACAGGTAGAATTCGGCGCTTCCGATATCATTTTTCAGAAGTCTTCTCAGTTCGGATTTCCCTAAATAATTCTCAACATTTGTTTCTGCGTCAAGTATCATTATGGGATAATCCAGTATACTTCTGTCCCACTCGATCACAAGATTCTTTACCGGAACCGGTCCAGTAGTGGTCTTCGTGCAACGAATGAACGGGGAAAAGAATGCGAGATATGATGCAGTTTTCAGGAATTTTCTTCTGTTCATCGGAACCGCCTTATGGAATATTATCGAATGAAGATATTTAAGAACTACTTTTCAGTAGAAAATAAACTATATTGAAGTTACCTTATTTAAAATTTCATCACCAAGAATAATCCGTGTTATCATGGAAACCAAGGAATTCACTTCGAGCTATTATTTCGAAGACATGTCCGCATGTCCGTGCAGGTCGGCCTTCGACAACGTACGCTACCCGTGGGAATCGCTAGAGAGAAAGGAAAGAATATTGAAGTACGAAAGGGATCTCCGCGGGAATATCCACCCGTCCGTTATAATGTCCGGCAACATAAAGATAGGGAAGAACACCGTTATTTCTCCGTACAGTGTGATCCAGGGTCCCGTGGTGATAGGAGAAGGGTGCGAGATCCGTTCAGGTGCGCTTATCCGGCCAAGGACGGTGATCGGAGACAAGGTCGTTGTTGGCCACAATTCAGAAGTAAAAAATTCAATCATTTTTAACGAGGTCAAAATAGCATCCAACGTATTCGTAGGAGATTCCGTTCTCGGGAGAGGGGCGAGGCTAGGTTCAGGAACCATCCTTGGAAACAGGCGATTCGATCAGGGAATGGTCACCGTTAAGATCGGGGAGAAAAGAGTGACGACTGAACTCGAAAAGTTCGGCTGTATCATAGGGGATTACTCCAGACTCGGCGCGAACTGCACGGTTTCCCCGGGAACTCTGATAGGAAAGCACGCATGGATCATGAGTTCGGTGGTGAATGGATTCATCCCTTCGGATAGCATGGTTAAAATCAAGACCGAAATGCAAATAGTCCCGAAAGAAAGGATATATTTATCAAGGACGGACAGCAAGGGGAACGTTTAATCTTCTTGATATAACACTTCTTCTGGTCCATTTTCTGTGAAGGTTACCACTTGGACACCGCGGATCAGTTTAGGATTCCTTTTTTCCGCGTTAGATATCAGTTTAATGCATTCTTTGACCCCGTAATCGATATCCATGCTGGGCGATATAGATGCAATTTCACAAGGGTCCACGAATTTTTCCCCACTTCCCGTGATTTCTATATGCCCGATCTTATTCGTTATTTCAGCGGAATTGTAATGAGAATTGCCCCCTTCCTTCTTCCCAATACCATTGATCTTTACCGCCATTTCCCCGGAGGGGCCGTCAGCAAAAAAATAACAGAACGGGTAAAGATTTTTGAATATGGAGAACCTTATGTCGAACAAATCCGGATCAGATGTCAAACTTCCGGTTTCTCCCATCGCCTTTTTAAGATAACTTTTTGTCTTCTGTTGATCTGGTGACGTTCCCGCTCCCGCAAAAACGAACGAGGATTTCTTCTTTTTATTAAGTTTACCAGAGAATGAAAACCCTTCGTATATGTAAATTTTCCTCCCGTTTTTTATAAATTCATTTGTATACAGGTCAAACTTTGCGGTATCTGAAACGAAAACTATCCCGTTTTTCGCCACGTATAATGCGATCAATGTCATTCTTTTATTTTCAGAATTAATCTTATAACCGTTATTTAACCCATTTTTTCAGTCCGTCCGAATCATTTTTTCCCAATTCTATTATCTGGCCGTCCCTCGCCGCTATCGTTTGGATGCCGGTCTCTTCTTCAATCCATTTTGCTTCGGTAAAAGGATTATTCCTGATCATGTACATCCCGAATGCCGTTAGTATGGCAAGTTTTGGTTTCGTGAGACTGATGAGTTTTTTAGCTCCCGGTGAATTCATATGGTGAGGCCATTTGTTTCCGCGCGGGCGGAGGACATTGAGAATCAGAACATCACATCCTTGAAAGTGCTTCTCCTGACCCTCGTAATACTCCCCGTCTCCCGCGTATCCTATCTTTTTCGATCCCTCGAACACGAATCCGTAGCAGTCGTCATCGCCGTGGTTTGTGGGGACGGCCGTAACCTTGACTTTCCCTATATTGGCCGATTCGCCTGCTTTCAACGTTTCTATCCGTTCGGGAAGATCTGCATGGAATGGTGATAGAATGCGCCGGTGTTTTTCATTCCCTTCCATAAGATGTTTGTTACCGATTACCGTCCCTTTCTTTTCCCGGGTTCCGTTCGTCATGCTCTCGATCACCACCTCAGCGTCTGTCGAATGGTCCGGATGTCCGTGGGAAATCACGATACCGGTCAGCTTCCTGAGGTTCACGTGGTGTTCCTTCGCCCTCACGAGCGATCCCGGTCCCGGGTCCACATGTATCGTTTCCCCGTCCATCTCTATCACAAAACCGCCGGTTCCCCTGGCTTGGATCATCATGGCTATCCTCCCGCCGGCCGTCCCGAGAAAAGTGATCTTCATCTTACCCATTTGGATCTGTTATTAATAATAATTTTTAAGATATGAAAACAAACGGTTTGTATGAAAAACAAAGACATCATTCTGAAGTACTCCCTGCAGAACGCGATATTCTATAAGGGCAAGG
>CAYUSU010000036.1:0-13496 GCA_964447525.1 uncultured archaeon
CTGAAATAAAGGGCAATGAAAGCGATGATTATCGCCGAGATCACTATTGGAAGGGGGTTCATTATTTCAGCTATCCCATTCCCAATTGTATTGATTATCATGTGTCCGAACAGGAAAATACCGATGAAACTGAACAAGGACATGAGGAATATGGTCTTCCTCATCGAGAGTATCCTGGAACCGTAAGAAATACCGAGTGATCCTATGACATCGTTTGATCCTACTATAAAGGCCAGAACAAGGGACAAAAGCAATGCTATCTCCAGCATACTTTTTAATTGGTCAGCATAATATTTAATTAAGGGAGTTGGGTTATGAGATTCTGGATGCCGCCTTTCACGACAGGCAAAGAAAAAGAAATATTGGATGGTCTGCTGAGCATAACGGACAATGTTCATAAATCAGTGGTTTCCCTGGATCGTGCCGTGAATGCCTTCGTCAAGGAGGAATGGCAAAGTGTTGACAAGGAAGTGGACACCTGTTCAAAGTTCGAACAGAAAGCTGATGATAACCGCAGGATGCTCCAAAGGCTTTTGTATGCAGAGGGATTCCTTCCGTTCTCAAGGGAGGATTACTTCAATCTCGCAGAGTCGCTGGATAACATAGCGGACCAGGCGGAGAAAGCGTCGTTCTGGATATCGTTCAAGAAGATAAAGGTGCCCAAGAATATAGGAGTCATGCTGGTAGAGCTCTCCGAGAAGAGCCTTGACACCGTGGAGAAACTCAAGGAAATATTAGACAATCTCGGACCCAAGTCAAAGGACATAATCAACGCCACTCAGGCCGTGGAATCTCAAAGGGAAATCGTAAGGGAAATGACCACGAAAATGGGAAAGGAAATCTTCAGAAAAGAGGAAACGGATTCATTCATGCTCTGGGAACTTGTCTACAGGATAATGTCAGTAGCTGACAGAGCCGAGGAAACGGCTGACAGGATAATAACGATAAGCATGAAGCTGGTTGAATAACATGAACAACGATAAAATTACGAAGGAAAAAATCGAGAGGATGAAAGAAAAACAGGAAGAAGAAGCGAAGGTCATAGCACAGATAATGAGAAAGCCGAAGACACCCGGAGACAAGGCCGCCGACTGGATGACCAAGTGGGTTGGCAGCTGGACATTCATAATTGCTCTGGCAATATACATAGCGATATGGATCCTCGCAAACGTTGCCGGGTTCGTATTCCAGTGGGATCCCTGGCCGTTCATCATGCTTAATCTCACGCTTTCGTGCCTGGCCGCCGTACAGGCCCCGATAATACTGATGAGCCAGCACAGGCAGGAGCTAAGGGACAGATTCAAGGCCGAAATAGATTTCAGAGTGAACAAAAAAGCGGAGCTGGAGATAGAAGACATCCAGAACGATCTGGAAGACATCAAAAAGATGATCAATGATATTTCAGAAAAGTCAAAATGAAAAAATGAGAAGGGCCCTATTGAAGGACCCTAAGTGTTTTTCTTGCCATCGCATTCAATACCATGCGGCCATGTTCCGAACGTTTTTTGATCTTTATTATGCCTGATCTTCCGATATTCGCAGTGAAGAGGAAATCGGCCCTGTCATAAAGATCAACCATGGTCCCGGAAAGCTTCTTGTCAACCTTTATGCTGAACGAAGATCCGGATTCGTTGCAGAAGTACTTGACCTCGTTCTTGAGCGTCCTTTCTTTGGGTTCGACGGATATCTTTATTCCGAGCCTTTTCTCGATCTCGTCTATGGTCTTTCCCTGTCTACCTATTATCCTGGGGACAACGTCCTTCCTCACCTTTATCGCAACTCTGTTGTCGGAAAGCACGTCCACCTCCATGGATGAATCCCAGTGAGAAAGCTTGCTTTTGATCGCCTCGGTGACTATCTTTTTCAGGGGGCTCTGTGCCTCCTCCGTCACCGGGATCACGATATTCTCCTCACCGAAGGTGTATATCTCGTATTCGAGTTTTTTGGTCTCAAAATCACGGACCTCCACCACCGGCCTTGCGAGATCATCATCCTTCATCCCGCTGGGTACTCTGACCAGCATCGACACCGAATATGTCTTCTCTATGTTACCGTTCTTGATGAATATCACGTTGTTCAGGACGTGAGGTATTATACCCAGTTCCAGCCTTCCTATGAACCTCTGTATGGCCGAAACCGGTTCAGTCGAATGAACGACTCCTATCATCCCCACGCCGGCGAGTCTCATGTCTGCAAAGACCTTGAAATCCTTGTTTTTACGAATCTCGTCGAATACGGTATAATCCGGCCTCACCAGAAGCAGAAGCTCCGATGTTTTCTCCCAGTCATTGTCGAGCGGAGCGTACTGGGTGATCTCCGGTCCTACCTGCAGATCCCTCGGCTGTTCGAACGTCTTGACTATCTTGCCTTGTTTGGACAGGAATTCCGCCACGCTTGCCGCGAAAGTCGATTTTCCTGAACCCGGGGGTCCTGCTATAAGTACCCCTTTCGTCCCGCCCAATATCATTTCTTCCAGTTCTTCGTGAAGCTTGTAATCCTTGAGATCAAGCTTCACTATCGGCCTAACGGCCGTCACTTCCTGGGCGCTCGAAAATGGCGGACGTGTTATCGCGATCCTGTAAGAACCCATCTGAACAACCATTGCCGACTTCCTTCCGATCTCAATGAACGAATTCTGGTCTTTATGTGTCTTTGACATAATTTCGTAAACGATCGCATTAAGCTCCTTTTCTTCTATTTTTTTGTCGGAAAGATGAACCAGTTTCACCTGACCAGGCTTTCCTTTTTTCGCATACGGTTTCACACCCACCTTCAGGTGGACGGACTGCGTATCCTTGTCGAAGAAGTTCTCGATCCTAACAGGCTCGTCGGAAACATCCTGCTGTATGTAACAAACAGATATCCCCTCAGCCTCGCCTACGAGAGCCTGAACATAATCAGAAGTGAGTAATGTAGCGTTCTCTTTGACTGCGAAATCCCTTATGAGGGCGTCTATCCTCCCTTTTTTTGCGAGGTTTATCTCCTCCAGGGAAGGACGTCTGCCATCAAGGGAGACGCTAATATCCTTTTTCTTTGCACTTTCCCTCAGGCTCTTTATTTCCTCCAGTCCCCTGAATCCAACGTCTTTTCCCCTGGATGCCTGGGCCTGGAGTTCGTCTATTACGAACCTGGGTATTATTATCCTGGAACCCTTGATCTCCTTGTTTTTTATCAATTCGGACAGCTTCCTGTTTATCAGAACGGAAGTATCCGGTACTATTGTTTTTTTATCAATTTTCATATTTTATCACCTATATTTTGTTATTTGTTATTCAGAGACAATTTACATCTGTAATATTCTTGTCTTCCGAAAATAGGCACTATAATAAACTAAATAATGATTATTAGTCTTAAAAAGAAATGCTCACTCTTACGAAGAAACAGTCTTTTTCAATGCCTTATTGTACCCTTAATGCATTCAAGGGTTTATAAAGCTTCCTCTTGTGCATATTCAGGTTTCTTCGCATATATTTCAGTTAGGGTTTTATCTCCCATGTTTCTCTCAACGAAATCTCTCTTTTTTTGTTTACAGAGTCTGATTTCACATGTTTTACCACATTTAGCATCAACTACTATTCTTTGATTCATTGTCAATGTCACTTCTCTGGATTTACTTAATCTTCTTTTAAGGGATTCACCTTCGACTAATCTTCTTTCGCTCATGGATTCTATCCGATTTTCATATGGAACGAATCGGACTTCTCCTGTTTCACTTTTTGTCAAATAGCCAATTTCTGATCTTTGATCATTATCGAAAGGATTAAAGCATAGCGGACCTATTCTCGTATCATTGAAACATCTACTACCAATAAGATCAGGATCAAAGAACTCTGTCACTATCGTGGGATACATTTCAAAAGGTTCGGATTGGACATTATAATAATGAAAAATAAACTGAACATATTTTTTATCGGTCCCGTCGCTCATATTAGTTATAGTATTCGAAAAACTTATATATTCATTTGAAAACGAACTGTTCCCTGACGTCATCCGCCCTGAACTTGCTGTCCAGCTGGGTGACTATCGCTAGTGCGAAATCGACCGCCGTTCCCGGACCCTGCGAAGTTATGACGTGACCGTCCACTATGACCTTCGAGTCTCTCGGCATGGGAACATCCCTCTCCATCCCGGGGAATATGGTCGCTCTCTTGCCGTCGAGTATACCTAGCTTGGAGAGTATGGATGGTGATGCGCAGATCGCCGCTATGGTCTTCTTTTTCTCGTTGAAATCCTTAAGTATTTCGATAACATTGGTGCACTGGGAAAGATTCTTGCATCCGGGGCTTCCTCCGGGGAGAACAATCGCATCGAATTCCTCTTTTTTAGCGTCCTCTATCTTCTTGTCAGAAATGATCTTTATTCCGTGGGCACCTTCTACTATCTGACCCGGAATCCCGGCCAGAACTACCTCCATGTTAGCCCTTCTTAGAACGTCTGCCGTAGCAATCGCTTCGGTTTCCTCGAAACCGTTTGCCAGTGGAATTAATACTCTTTTCATAACACACCCCTTCTTTTTATACAAAAATATGTTTGAATTATGCTTCAATAATCTTTAGAAAAAGGATTTATAAAGAGATGAGAGTTGAACTGGAAGTTGAGTTTTTCCGGGGGGAAAATCAGATTTATTCGTAATAGTTAATTTTATATATAACGGATTCATTATTAGTTATAAAGATGTGAAAAGGGTAAGGACGTTTTTCGTGCTTACGTAGCACACATTAAATAAGGTGGTATTATATGCAACCTATTCCGCCTAACTATATGGCTTACGACAGGACCATTGTTGTATTTTCACCAGATGGAAGACTCCTTCAGGTCGAATACGCAAGACAGGCAGTGAAAAGAGGAAACACCGCAATAGGCGTTGTTGTGAAGGACGCGGTAGTTCTTGGAGCTACGAAGGCTTCCACACCTCTGGGTGTTGACACTACGTACAAGAAGATATTCGGTATAGACAACCATATCGGACTTGTTAGTTCAGGATTGCTTGCGGATGCGAGAGATCTGGTGGAGATGGCAAGGATAAAAGGCCAGATAAACAGAATCACGTACGGAGAACCTATTTCCGTCCCTTCGATAACAAAATACCTGGCAAACCAGAAGCATATGGTAACCCAGTACGCGGGTGTAAGACCTTACGGGGTCGGACTGCTCGTGGGCGGGGTTGACGATGGTGGTCCAAAGCTTTACGAGACCGATCCGTCAGGAACCATGATAGAATGGAAGGCCCAGGCAATAGGAAAGGGAGCGGACAAAGCAAAGAAAACGCTTAAATCCGGTTTCAAGGAAGGAATGCTTGCCAAGGACGGTGCGAACCTTGTTTTGAAGGCTCTCAAATCTGGTGAAAAGGACATCGGAAAGGAGAATATCGAGCTTGCTGTAATCACAAGCGAGGAGATTAGGATGTTCTCGGAAAAGGAAGCGATAAAGAACTTATAATTCCGGAATAAGAGGTGTCCGTATGGTTTCTGTTGAGAAAGCTGTCATAGCAAGGATAACGAAGAATGGTGTTCATTTTGAGATAATGGTAGATTCAGACAAAGCTTTAGAGATGAAAAAAGGCGCAGCATACGACTTGGAGAACGTTCTTGCGGTAAACGACGTATTCAAGGACAGTAAAAAAGGCGAGCGTCATACTTCTAGCGATCTGGAAAAGGCTTTCAAAACGACGGATATTTTCAAGATAGCGGAGGAAATCATAAAACACGGCGAGATACAGATAACCACGGAAAAGAGGAACCAGTTCATGGAAGAGAAAAAGAAGGAGATAGCAGATATCATTTGTAGACAGGGAATCGATCCCAAGACGAAACTTCCCCATCCATCCAACAGGATAATGAACGCGATGAAAGAAGTTCATATCCACATAGACCCGTTCAAGCCAGCCAAAGATCAGGTTAAAGTGGTGATTGAAAAGATACAGGAAATCCTTCCCATATCGTTGGAAAGGATCGAAATAGCGATAAAGGTTCCGATGGAGTTCGCAGGCAAAGCAAGCGCAGCTGTAAGAGAGATAACAGAAGTCAAGAAAGAGGAATGGGGAGCGGAAGCGTGGATTGCCACTATAGAGATCCCGGCCGGAATGCAGAGCGACATATATGACAAGCTCAATTCACTTACCGGCGGAAACGTGGAAGTGAAGATAATAAAAGAATATAAGATTTAATGATGTTAGAGTGATGATACGTTCATTAATGTTTAACTAAATTTGGTGATAATATGACAGATGCAAAAGAAGTGAAAGAGGTACAGGAAAATGAGACAAAAAGTACCGTTAAAGCGGCTGCACCGGCAGCCGAAGAAAGACCAGAGGCAGTGACCGCAAAGGACGCGCCAAAGGCTTTGAAGAACGAGAAGGAAGTCGTTCTGCCGGGAGACAGTATAATAGAAAGCATGGATTACCTGCCCGGGAAGAATACGTTCAGGGATGGAAATGCAATTGTTTCAAAGAGGATAGGACTTGTTTATTTCAAGGGAAGAGTGATCGAGGTCATACCGCTTGCCGGAGTTTACACTCCGAATGTGGGAGACATGGTCATAGGAGAGGTCAAAGAGGTACAGCATTCTGGCTGGATCGTTGACGTATGCTCCCCTTATGAGGCTTTTCTTCCGCTTTCCGGAGTGAGGGAATTCGTAGATCCAGGGAAGATGGATATGTCCAGGATATACGCTAAGGGCGACATAATCTACGGGAAAATTTCACTGGTCTCGCCTGCCAACTCGATCCACATCACGATGCAGGACCAGAAAGCGAGGAAATTCGATGGCGGAAGAGTAGTGAAAATAAATTCCGTAAAGGTTCCCAGACTCATAGGAAAGATGGGAAGCATGATAAATCTTATAAAGGACAAAACGGGATGCAGAATTTCCGTTGGTCAGAACGGACTAGTTTGGCTGCAGGGTGAAAACGAAAATCTCGCGGTCAAAGTCATAAAGACCATAGAGGAAAAATCCCATTCCGAGGGACTTACCAACTACATTGAGAAGTTGCTCGAGAAAAAGGAATGATTAAGAGGTGATTAATGTGAGTGTAAAAAGAGAGGACGGACGGGGACCCGAAGACATAAGACCCATTAAGATGGAAGCAGGGGTCCTCAAGAACGCTGATGGTTCTGCGATGGTTAGCCTCGGAAAGACAGTAGCGATTGCGGCTGTTTACGGACCCAGAGAGCTCCATCCGAAGCATCTGCAGCAGAGCGAAAAAGCTCGTTTAAAATGCATATACAGCATGGCCCCGTTTTCGACGACTGACAGGGTGAGACCGGGCCCCAGCAGGAGGAGTTCTGAAATTTCCAAGGTAACGAGGGAAGCGTTGGAACCTGCTTTGTTCCTGGAAAAATTCCCGAAGACAACAATTGACGTTTTCATCCTGATAATGCAGGCAAACGCAGGTACCAGGACGGCCGGAATAAATGCGGCAAGTCTTGCCCTCGCAGACGCCGGCATACAGATGCGGGATTTGGTAACATCCATGGCTGCCGGGAAGATCAACGGGACGTACACTATGGACCTGGCCGGAAAAGAAGAGGAAGCGACTGATTGCGACCTTCCGATAGCATACATGCCAAGGATGGACAAGATAACCCTTCTGCAGCTGGACGGAGACATGCCGGTCAAAGACGTTAAGGGAACGATAGCACTGGCAAAGAAGGGATGCAAAATACTTTACGAAGAACAGAGAAAGGCCTTATTGAAGAAATGGGCAAAGGGGGGATTAGAATGAACATACAAGACCAGTACATAATCAACCTGATCCAGAAGGCCCAGCGAATGGACGGAAGAGGCTTTGAGGATTTCAGGAAGATCACTGTAACGAAAAACGCCGTACCACAGGCAGAAGGATCTACAATGGTAGAGATGGGAGACACGAAGATTCTCGTAGGGATAAAAATGGGAGTAGGCACGCCGTTTCCGGACACGCCAAACCAGGGAATACTCATGTGCAACGCCGAGCTCTCGCCATTGGCGTCCCCGCAATTCGAGCTTGGTCCTCCCGGAGAGAAGGCAATAGAGCTTTCGAGGGTAATTGACCGTGGTATAAGAGAATCCAAGGCTATAAACGTGGATAAGCTATGCATAACCGAAGGGGAACAGGTATGGATGGTGTTTATTGACATCTATCCGCTGAATCATCAGGGAAACCTGATAGACGCTGCCGGTTTAGCTGCAGCATCTGCGTTGATGAATACAAAAATGCCTAAGTTCGAGGACGGAAAGGTCATATACACAGAGAAAAAGACCGCTTTGCCCATCAACGAAGTCCCGATCCCTGTCACGTTGGCTCAGATCAAGGACCAGCTGATCGTTGACCCGAACCTGGAGGAAGAGAGCGCCATGAACGGAAGGATCACCATAGCGACCAAAGAGAACGGAAACGTGTGCGCAATGCAGAAGGGTGGCGACGCAATGACAACGGCAAACATAGAGAAAGCGCTTGAGCTTTCGGTGAAGAAGGGGAAGGAACTGCGTAAACTGATATAAAGTTTAAATAACAAAACATCCAAAAATAACGATTGACGGCAAAATGATCCAAACCGATCCGTCTTTCGTAATAAGCGTATGACGACTTACAATGATTGATCCAAGTCGTCTTTCGTATTATATGTGATTGTATGGGAAGAACAAAGAAAGTCGGCCCTGTAGGTAGATATGGTGTAAGGTACGGTAAGGGTACGAAGAAGAGAGTAATCGAGATAGAAAAGTCCCAGAAGGCTAAACACACTTGCCCCAGTTGCATGAAGCTGACCATGAAAAGGGAAGCAACAGGCATATGGGTGTGCAAGAAGTGCGGCATGAAGCTGGCCGGAAGGGCATATGACGTTGCTTAGGTGTTGGTGTATGTACAAATGCATAAACTGCGGGAAGGAAGTCAAGGTTGAACTCGAGAAGGCAAAAAAGATAATATGCCCGTTCTGCGGGTACAGAATTCTTGAGAAAAAAAGGCCTAACATAATAAAGAACGTAATGGCTGACTGACCCATTCCGCTGTATAAAGGTGATTATATGACGACAAAAGAATTTGAACAACTGGCGAATCAGGCTCAGATTTACCAGCAGCAGATGCAGAACGTTATTACCCAGAAGGCGGCTTTGACCATGGAGAAGAACGAACTGAAAAAAGCGACGGAAGAGATTAAGAAAAACAAGGGTGAAAGCGTCTACAAGATTGCGGGTCCGATTCTTGTAAAGGCAGATGTTGCGGACGTAAATAAGGATCTTAAAGATCGACTGGAATTAATTGATCTTAAAGTAAAATCCATCGAGAAGCAGGAAGGGATGATCAAGGAAAAACTGGAATATCTCCGGACCAAATTAATGGCTTCTGGACCGGAAAAGGGGGAATAAAATGACCGACAAGGTAAAGGAAGCCACAGAACTGCTCGATAGTATTCTTAACGACAGGGGGGTTCCGAGGAACATAAAGTCGTCTATAGAAGAAAGCATGGGAACGCTCAACGATCCGAATGAATCGGAGAACGTAAAGCTTTCGACCGTTATTTCTATACTTGACGAAGCATCCAACGATCCCAACATTTCGGTATACGCAAGGACGAAGATGTGGGACGTCGTTTCCAGGCTCGAAGAGCTGAACAAGTAATGGTGACCTAATAGTTTTTAAGTCTTATTGCTATTAATTTAATCAATAATTCGGGAGATAACTCATTCAATCGAGCCAAGTTGTCATTCGAATATTACCAGTCAGTTTTAATGTACAATGATCAGGAGGGATACAGATGGTTTTTAAAAAGCTGAAAAGGAGCATTATCGGGGAGATAGAAGACGCAGACATGCCGAAAGAGGAATTCATTGAAGTGGGTTTTTCTGAATCCGGCGGAAGCATCGGCGTTTCAGGACCAACCGGAAAGATAGGTATAGTGATAGACAAGCTTGTCGAATTTTCCGACACCGAGAGAGTTCTTAGAGCCGTAAGGGACGGGTCGCTTGTTTTCCTTAAGATCAAGGGAATGAAGGAAAAGGATCTTGGAGAGCTCAAGAGATCGGTCGAGAAGATCAAAAAGACCGTTATGGCTCAGAACGGAGACATAGTCGGTGTAGAGCAGGACTGGCTTATTCTTGCCCCGGAGTTCGCAAAGGTGGCAAGATAAAGCTTTTTCTTTTCTCTTTTATTTTGATTAGTTTATTCAAGTTCAAGAGTTCCCAGAAGTTCCTCTATGGGTTGTTTCTTGTAACCGGCTGGGATTTTGATAGGAGCAACGAGATTTCCCCCCATGTTTTCGAATTGCTCAACATCAGTGCATCCATCACCGTAGTGAGGACATCCCTGTCCAAGGAAATCAGCAGTACGTTCATCGAAATCAAGAGCCCATCTATAATGAGCTTCTCTTTTCGTGAGAGGAGGCTCCGGGCTGCTTTCAATATATCCGGTGCACACCGAACACATAACTTTTCGCGTCTTTCCTTTGGTCATTAAAATCACTTCGATATTCAGATTTGAAAGTAAATCTTTTAAATCAATTTATTCGCAGAACGTGCCAAATAATCTCATGATATGGTTCATTTTCGCCCTGATCGGGGCTTTTCTTGCTTTTTAGAAAAAAAATTCATCTCAGTCTTATTGCGTCCAGGTTCTTCGGCGCGATTGTATCTGCCTTGAAGTACTTGTGGGCGTCCTTAGCCAGCTCAATGCATTTCTTTGCCTCACCGTGGTTCATTATTATTCTCTCCGGCCGGCATGAAAGCTTGTGCATGAAATTCGTAAGCTGGTTCCTGTCCGAATGGCCTGATAAACCTTCGACTGTCTCAACGTTCAACCCCAGTTTAATGGTCTGCGTTTTTCCGCCTTCCGTTCTAAGGGGTATTTCTGTCCAGCCTTTTTGTATTCTCCTTCCGAGCGAACCCTCCGCCTGGTAACCAACGAACAGAAGCGTGTTCTTCTTGTCAGGAGCGAATGCCTTGAGATATTCGATCGCCGGTCCCCCCACAAGCATGCCTGATGTCGCTATCACGACCGCCGGCTCTGTCTTGTCTATCACATCGTTCCTCTCTTTAGGAGCGACCCTCTTGAACATGTCCATAAGGAACGGGTTCTTCCCGAAGTGGAATATCTGCTTCTGGAGATATCTTGAAAGGTATTCCGGATAGGCAGTATGGATTGCGGTCGCGTCCCAGACCATTCCCTCCATGTAAACCGGATACTGGAAATCATGTGCCGAAAGGATTGCCATCACTTCCTGCGCCCTCCCGACGGCGAACGAAGGAATGAGAACCTTCCCGCCCGCCTTCATCGTCTTGTCTATGGCCGCCATGAGCTTATTCTCCGAATCTTCCCTGTTCGGCTTAACATCCTCTATCCTTCCATATGTAGACTCGCTAATGAGTGTCTCGATTCGCTTGAAGTTGGTGTAAGCGGGATCGAAAAGTCTGGAAGGTCCGTAATGGAGGTCGCCCGTATAAAGTATGTTGTGCAGACCCTCTCCCACGTGAATGTGAGTGAGTGCGGAACCGAGCAGATGGCCTGCCGGCTGGAGCGTCAGTCTCATATCAGACGTAAGATCCGATACTTCGCCATATTCCAGAGCGATGGTATGCTTTACGACGTTCTCTATGTTCCTCTTCATGTAAGGAACCTCTTTCCCCTCTCTGTGAGCTATGTCTATGTAGTCCAGGCACAAAAGAACCATTAAGTCTCTCGCAGGCGGCGTGCAGTACAACGGACCCTTGTAACCGTTCTCATAAAGCCACGGTATGTAACCGCAGTGGTCAAGATGAGGATGCGACAAAACGACTGCGTCCAGTTTGTCGATATCGAATTCAGGGGCGTCCAGATACGGGAACGTGTCGGAAGCGACGTTAACTCCGCAGTCCAGCAAAACCCTCGATTCGTTTGTCTGGAGAAGGAAACACGACCTGCCGACCTCCCTGCAGGAACCGAGGCATGAAAGCCTGACCCACTTGTCTATCTTATCGTCCGCCGGCGGTCTTATCGCGTTAATGCTCTGTCCTATGTTGTTTAGGAATTTCTTCCGGTAATCCATCTCCTGGTGCAAAAGGTTCCTGACGGCGCGAACGATCGGACTTTCTATGGCAGGAGCCCTTTCGATTTTAGGAAGCCAAAAAGTCTCGCTCTTTATCCTTCGGTAGGTCTCACCGCCCTTTCCGATAACCATTCCGGGTTTCTGGGACTCTATGACGACTTTCCCAAGTTCCGGTTCGAAGTATATCTCCCTGATGCCGGCTTCTTCGGGAACGATTTTCTTGATTATTTTTTTCGTCTTTTCCATGTCCATCGTTATGGACAGATCCGGACGTACCTCTATCCTTTTCTTCAGGGCAGAAACGATCTCCTTTATGACCCTCTCGTTGTTCTGGAAAAACTCCTTGTTCTTGGTGTAAATGATTATTTCGGGCCCTTCGAATTTGATCTCGGTAATGTCTACGTCCCTGGGCAGGGTTCTTTCTAGTTCTTTTAGTATGTTGCTCATTCTAATCTTCCCGGTTGTGAAAACAAAGTTAATATGATCCTATTCTAAAAGCTTTTTTACCTCTTCGTCGGAAATCTTGTGGAATCCGTTGCTGTTTATGACAACGAGATCTATGCCTGATCCGCCGGACGCTATGTCCCTTTCCGTGGCCGCTTTAACCGCCCTCACGGCGAGCTTTTTCGCGGATTCGATGTCCATTCCCTTCTCGAATCCGTTTTCAAGAACGCCAAGAGCCATCACCGAACCGGAACCCGTTGAAAAGTATTCCTTTTCTTCTATGACAGAACCGCTGGGATCAAAGGAAAACAACTTGGCATCGTTGTCCATGCCGCCGATCAGCAACTGAACGTAGTAAGGGAAGTAAGCCCTGCTGTAAAGTATGTTGGACACCAGTGTAGCGACGGACTTGATCGGCATCTTCCTGTCCTCCTGCATCTCGTACAGCTTGATCTCCGCTCTCAGGTACCTTTCAAGTGCCTGGGCGTCACCCACCGAACCGGCTATGGTCATTCCGAGCCTGTCAGTAAGTTTCACTATCTTCCTGGTGTTCTTGCTCGCAACGAGGTAACCCATCGTCGCCTTTCTCTCCGCGGACAAGATCACGCCTCCGTTGTACATTATCCCAAGCGTGGTCGTCCCCGTCTTCAGGTTCTCTATTTTTCTTTCGCTCATAATTAATCTCAGCCTCCGTTAAGTCTCAAGAAGCCGTGTATTTCGTTATCATTATAGTTCGTTTGATTTTATTTATATACAACAGGTATTTAAAAAGATTGCGGATGATGGAAAGATGGATAGTATAAATAATTGGTT
The DNA here is from genome assembly GCA_964447525.1 of uncultured archaeon. Taxonomy (GTDB): domain Archaea; phylum Aenigmatarchaeota; class Aenigmatarchaeia; order QMZP01; family QMZT01; genus JAFGDH01. Next base: position 13,254 of record CAYUSU010000036.1, read on the forward strand.
TTTCTGACTTTATGCACAAGATCATGTTTAAACATAAAAAAAGTTTTTTATTCGGACTAACTAATATCTAATTGGTGAGGCATGACATCAGAATTTAGTTTTAATGAAAAAATATTAGATTGGAATAATCCAAAAAAAACTGATAAACAGAAAGATCTAATGCGTTTTAGGGGTAAATTGTTAAGAAATAGGATCAATTATCCATTATCACTCAAAATTCAATTAGCGAAAAGAAGAATAAAA
>CAYUSU010000037.1:0-4054 GCA_964447525.1 uncultured archaeon
CTGCAATTGAAAATCAAGCACATAATCGCATCGCATCACGGGAAGATGGAGTACGGGTCACCAAAGACCCCGGCAATGCCTGAAGCGTTGGCGGTATATTACGCCGACGATATAGACGCCAAACTGGTGTATATGATCAACCACATGAAACGGGCATCGACGGAAGACGATTACGTCTACACGCCTGATTTCGGTAACATTTACTTGAGATAGCGGGAAAGATGCCACTCGTTTTTTATTGGTTTTTCGACAGGATTCCCGTAAACTTTTCCACCATGCTTATACGTATCAAAATATTTCAGTCTGACTTTTCTGTCCATCACCGGTATTTTCGCGTTTAATTCGGGAAAGGCTGTCATGCTCTCTATGGACCAGTTAATGCCATCGTCAAATCCAATTCTCCTTCCCCCGGCAGGCGTCTCGCTGTATTCAGAAACGAAAAAGGCATGTTCAAGTTCCCCGTTTCTTATGTACATCATCCCCAGTCCGGGATTGTGAAATATTTTACGTTTACTGGAAATTCTCTTTATATATTTCCCGAAATCCTCGTTCTTTCTCTGGTATTCTTTTTTGATTCCGAAAAGCCACTGGAAAGGATTCCTTCTTTTTTTAAGTTTCATTGAACTGTTTTGATCATCAATGCCCTTGACCATCCAATCATCTTTTCTGATGATGCCTCTCTCCAGAAATTCGATCATAGCTTCTTTATTCAAATGATATTCAATTATTCTCCGCATGTCTGATGCAGGATTCATAGAATTAGTAGTCAGATAAAGTTTTTTAAATCATTGCTTACCCAGAAACAGCTATTATTTTTTCATGTTCCTTTATTTCCGGGACCTTTTCATCAAACAGATTCTTTCAGAACAAACCTCATTTCGGGTCTGTCAAAAGAGGTGTATATTTCCCCCTCCGGGAACCTGAAGCGTCTGTTGTCATGCGTATGAACATATTCCGCCATTGTCTGAATCTCAGTGACTTCAATTCCATCGGCCTCGAGCCTGGGATATCCTTTTTCCGGGTTCCCGTGAGAATCAGTCAGTCCTTCGTGATAAAGAATGCGTTCTTTCCCGATAGGGTTTTCAACACCCCTCTTTTTGATAAAAAAATCCATCGTGATTATGCCATTGATCAGCTTAATCCTTTCACCGTCGTCAACGGTAATGCCATTACCTGTCCTGATCAAAAAATCACACCAGTTTTCATTGTTCTGAAGATAATCCTTTTTCCATCCGATCATTCTCTGGAAACCTTTCCTCGGTTTTACAAGCCTTGGTATATTGTCAGGCATTTCACCGGGGGTTTCCAGTATGAGGACATTCTTCTTCGCCCCGCATCTCATTTCATATTCCATCTTCTTTTTGCTTTCCACGTAATTCCGGAAATCCGCAACATACTTGAGAGCGGTCATTGATGAAATATAATCCATAATGTTAGAATATGAAGGGAGATTTTTAAATCATTGTTTACCCAGAAACGATCGCCTTCGCATCGTCTTCTTTGAGTTCCACTCCCTGGTCAGAATGTATTTTATTCTTGAGAATGAGCCTGACCAAAGGAAGGAACTCCTTCCTGACCACCTTCCTGGACGAATGCGTATACAATCCTATGGTATCGGCGACCTTGTTAATTGCGGCCCTGTTTACCTTGGAGCGGCCCATCATGATGAGCTTGTCGGGAGGCTTGAAAGGAACGAAACCATGAGATGTTTCGCCGGAAAGCGATATTCCTGACATCATGTCAACCATATAGCCTTTGAACGCCCAGTTCTGCTGCTTCATGACCCTCTGCCTGTACATATCGGCTTTCGAAAGAAGATCGAAGGCCTTCGCCAACGCATCTGGTTCCCTGAATTGCGAATGGATATTGCTTTCTACCCACCAGAATATTTCGTCCGGACCCTTGTCGCATTCCCACATGGCTTTCTTCGCAGCCTTCGGGTTTTTCGACTTGAAGATGGCCGGAAGTATGTCGAAAACGCTGGTTCCCTTTTCCCTGAAACCGAGCGAAAGCAGGTCATCATCTTTCAGTTCACTGGTACCCTGGCATATGGTCTGGAGATCAGTCACGGCAGATCTCATGTCTCCGGAACACCATCTTGCCAGATTCTTGAGAACGTCCCCTTCCACCTTTATCCCTTCTGAAGAGCATATCTCTCCCAAACGCTTAGCAATGGAAAGCGAGTTCACCTTTGAGAATTTCACAAGAACGCAGTGATTCCTTAACGTTCTGAGTTTCTGTGAATAAGCGTCATTCGCCGTCAGTATGACCGGGAACTTCGATTCCTTTATCACCCTGATGACGGCCTGCGTTCCCCCACGATCACTGGTTCCTGACAAACCGTCTATCTCGTCTATAAGGATCAGTTTTCCCTTCGAAAAAAGGCTGTGGTTCTTGGATGATTCCAGAACCTGTGTTTCGATGGAATCAGTATTCCTCTTATCCGAGGCATTCAGTGTGGTAAGCATCCATCCCCTTTCCTTCGCTGTGGTCTCCGCCAGCAACGTCTTACCCGTTCCGGGAGGACCGTAAAAAAGCAGAGCCTTTCCTGGTTTCCAGTTCTGGAGGAATCCGGTAATCGTATCGACGGCCTTGTGCTGACTAAGAATCTCCTTCGTGCTCTTCGGCTTGTATTTTTCCACCCACAGCTGCATGGTTATTCTATGATCTCGGAATATTAATTTGTTTGGAAAAATTGCCGCAATAGAAAATTATATATAGCTTACATTGAAAAGTTAATTGATTACGATGCAAACGGCGAAGAATCTCTGTCCTGGGAAATGATTTGCCTAGGGGTTCTTCTATCGATCTTGTTCTTGCGAATAGTAACATACCAAAAAGTGCTATCACGGTGATCGAATCGCTAAAGGGTTCGAACGGCAGCATGAAAGACATAAGATTCAGAACAAATCTGCCCGAAAGGACGATCAGATTCGCTTTACATTCGCTCAAGGAAAGGGGAATCGTAATGGAAGGCTTCGATTTCACCGACATGCGGAGGAAGACGTTCCGTCTGGCCGGAAATATTTAAATTAAACCAGGTTAAGTGGTATTATGAGTCTAAGTTTTTACAACACCCTGACACGAAAGAAAGATGAATTTGTTCCGGTAAAGAAAGGGATGGCTACCATCTATACGTGCGGACCGACCGTTTACGCTCACGCCCACATAGGCAACCTCCGCGCATTCCTGTTCTATGACATACTCAGAAGATACCTGAAATACAGCGGTTTCTCCGTCAAACACGTTATGAACATCACCGACGTCGACGACAAGACCATCCGCGACTCGAAGAAGGAAGGAATCACGCTCCGCGAGTTCACTGAAAAGTATACGAAGCTGTTCTTCGATGATCTGAAAACGCTGAACGTCGAGACGTTTGAGTTCTACCCGAAAGCGACTGATCACATAAAAGAGATGGTCACGTTGGTGAAGAAGCTCATGGACAGGGGATACGCCTATATGGGAGATGACCAGTCGGTATATTTCAACGTAAAAAAGTTCAAGGAATACGGGAAGCTTTCCAAGATCGATCTTTCCCAGCTGAAGGCCGGAGCGAGGGTCGCGCAGGACGAATATACGAAGGAGCAGGTGCAGGATTTCGCTCTGTGGAAGGCATGGACACCGGAAGACGGGGATGTTTACTGGGAGACGGAATTCGGTAAGGGAAGGCCCGGATGGCACATAGAATGCTCTGCTATGGGAATGAAATACCTCGGGAATACCATCGATATCCACGGCGGAGGGGTGGATCTGATATTCCCTCACCACGAAAACGAGATCGCTCAGTCGGAAGCCGCGACAGGGAAGCAGTTCGTGAAATACTGGATACATAACGAACACATACTCGTTGAGGGGAAGAAGATGAGCAAATCGCTCGGCAACTTCTTCACACTAAAGGATCTCATCGAGAGAGGACACGATCCGATGGCTATTCGATACTCACTGGTTTCCACTCATTACCGTTCCAAGCTCAACATAACCGACAAAGCCATAAGGGACGCCGGACTGGCGCTGGAACGAATACATAATTTCATCGATCTTCTCAAAGAAG
>CAYUSU010000037.1:4154-12850 GCA_964447525.1 uncultured archaeon
GTCACCATGATTGCAGACGTACGCGAGATGCTTCGAAAGAAGAAGGAATACGCGCTTTCGGATATGATCCGTACAGAACTGAATGAATTAGGGATCGTTCTGGAAGACAAGGAAAAGGGGACCAGGTGGAGACTGGCATGAAATATTCCGAAAAGGGGAACGTCTTCGTGGTGAAGATAGAACCGGGGGAAGAGATACTGGAAAAGATGATCAAATTCTGCGAACGGACCGGTGTCAAGTCGGCATTCTTCACCGGAATCGGGGCGCTGAGATATGCGGAAATAGGGATGTTTTCGAAAGAAGGGAAAAACTATCTGACCAGAACGTTTGACGAAGAGCTCGAACTGGCAAACATGACGGGCAACATCTCGGAACATGAGAAAGAACCGGTCATACACACCCACGTAATGATCGGGGACAAGAACATGAACGCCTACGCAGGCCACCTGATGAAGGGCGTCGTATCGGTAACGTGCGAGATATTCGTTACCGTGATCGATGGTGATCTGAAAAGAGGGATAGACTTTGAGACCCAGTTGAAACTGCTCGATCTGGAATGATCACGCCTTCATCCTTTCCGCGAACCTCTCGGCTTCCAGAAGCTCATCATCGTTCGGGTGGCTGTAATTGAAGATGAAGAATGAACTTCCCTGACAATCGTATTTACCCTTCACGATCGCTCCTTTTTCCTTCAGAAGCTTTTCGATTTCGTCCAGCTGCAAACCTTTGCCGGATCCGGAGGTCCCGAACAAGGCTACTTCCCGTCCCTTAAAGTTGTTCTTCTCGATGAATTCTGTGATCTGTTTCGGCACCTTGGCCGCATACATCGCACAACCAAGGAATACCATTGTCCCTTTCGTGATGATCAACTGATCCTTTATGCTCTCTGGGATCACCCCGAGCTTGTTAGCGATCACGCCGGCGACCTTCTTCGTGTTGCCGGTCTTCGAATAATACAATACCTCGAATTTTTTAGGCATAATAAATAGAATAGGTAAAGGAGAGATAAATAATTATTTAGTTTTTAAGCTCTTCCAGAACCCTGCTTCCGTAGACCTTTTCTATTACCTTTGGAATGAAACCCGGATTGTGTCTTTCTCCTGTATCGATTGCCCTTCTAAGGTCTTCTCTCCATTCACCATTTCCAAAGGTTTCCGTGTCCACTGAAAGGTACCCTTCTGATCCGAATTCACCCAGGTTTGTGCTGTTAACGTCACCGTGCTTGTATCCACGATCATGGAGACTTTTCAGGTTTTTGAAAATACGGATAGTGGTATCATACTTCCCCTTTTTCATGGCTTCCCTGAGTGTCACCCCACCGGAGATGTATCTCTGGTGCACTTTTCCCTTACCTGCTTTCTTAGCATCTGGGAAAAGATCAGGGCATTTCTCGTGAGCATTAACCTGGTTTTCTGCTCTTTTTTCTGTTGTCAAATCGAATGCACCATTATCTATTGCAATCTTGAGAACATAGCCGGGATTATCATCTGATGAAACGTAAACCTTCTGGTTGGCACCAATATTTGCACCGATCCTCTTATAACCAACCGGTTCAACTTCCTTCTCCAAATAGCTTGTAGCGACAGTCATGGAAAGTACCCCAAATTATTACCTATTAAATAGTAATTAATTTACATACTTATAAAGCTTATTATTGGTCGCAGTATATCGTTTTTTAACCTAAAAAAGGGGATTTTTGGGTGTTTATAAACCTCCCTAGAAACCGAAACCTTTAAATATATCCAATGTCAATATCTATACATTGTAGTGTATAAAAATTCCATTCATAATGTATTAATATACACAATAAACCGAAAATAAAATAGTTGACGTGCACGAAGTGTGCGTCTCTTGAAGGTAACGAAGTCTATGCGAAGAGATCCTCTTGAGATAATGGCCGAGATAATCGCGCTGCTGGAGAAGACGCACGAACCGCTTAGCCTTAATTCCATAGCGGAGAGGACCGGCATACACAACGTGACCGTAAAGAAGTACGTAAGGATGATCGAGATCGTTCGGAAAGAGCCGGACATAGAAATAATCCGAACTAGGCACTCTGTGATCATTCGTGTAAGGAGATGATGTTCATGCACGGAAATTTATTAAGGGAAAGGAATGACAGGGACCCAAGGAGGCCCCTGCAGCCGGAACCCGGCCTTATGGCGGGTGAAGAATTTATGATTGATCCGGTAAATCTAAATATTGAGAGGTGGTTTTTGTGATCGAGAAAAAAGACAATCAGGTTACTTTGAAAGTGGGGGAGCTGACCAACAGGTCTGAATCAGGCAGGGGTCTGGTTCGGCTGGACAGCAAATTAATGAGGGAACTGGGCGTTCGGGAAGGGGACGTGGTCGAGCTTTCCGGTCAGGGAAAAACGGGGGCCATCGCCGTGCGAGCCTACCCTTCCGATGTGGGGCTCAGTGTTGCAAGGATGGACGGTATCACGCGAAAGAACATAGGCGTTGGCGTTGGAGAGACGGTGAAGATATGCAAGGCCAATGTGAAGGAAGCCAAGAAGGTCGTGATAGCTCCGACGGAAAAGGGAGTAAGATTAATGATGAACCCGGATCTGCTCAGAAAAAACCTTTTCATGAGACCTGTCATGAAGGGTGACATGATATCGCCGTATCCGATCGTAAAGCGCCAAAACGAAAGGGATCCGTTCAACGGGACATTCGGCGAGCTTTTCCGAACGCTTGGCTTCGATGTGGAAGGCATGGGCGATTTCTCGTTCACTCCGATGCCCGGCGAAACCAGACTGGCGGTCGTGAGTACTGTCCCGGAAGGGATAGTAAAGATAAACGACATGACCCATCTGGAAATAAAGCCCGAAGCAGTCGAGATGGAGACGAGGATACCGTCAATTACATATGAAGACATAGGCGGGCTGCATGATTCTATTCATAAAATAAGGGAGATGGTAGAGCTACCGCTGAGGCACCCCGAACTTTTCGGAAGGCTGGGTATAGACCCGCCAAAAGGTGTCCTTCTATATGGCCCGCCGGGGACGGGAAAAACGCTTCTCGCAAAAGCCGTTGCTAATGAGTCCGGCGCCAGTTTCTATTCCATTTCCGGACCGGAGATATTCAGCAAATGGTACGGACAGACAGAGGAAAATCTTCGCAAGATATTCGAGGATGCAGAGAAATCCGCCCCGTCAATAATCTTCATCGACGAGATCGATTCGATCGCCCCCAAGAGGGAAGAGGTGTCGGGTGAAGTGGAGAAACGCTCTGTATCACAGCTTCTTGCCCTGATGGACGGTCTGAAGGCAAGGGGAAAGATAATCGTTATAGCGGCGACGAACAGGCAGAATGCGCTCGACCAGGCTATCAGGAGACCGGGGAGGTTCGACAGGGAGATAGAAATAGGAATCCCCGACCAGAGGGGCAGGAAGGAGATCATGCAGATTCACACAAGGAACATGCCGCTCACGGACGACGTCAGCCTGGACTGGATATCGGGCGTGACGTACGGTTTCGTGGGAGCGGACCTTGAAGCGCTCGCTAAGGAGGCTGCAATGTCGTCGCTCAGAAACAACCTTCCGCAAATATCATGGAAGAAGTCCGAAGAGCTGCCACAGGAGGTCCTGGAGAACCTGAAAGTGAGCAAGAAGGATTTCGAGAACGCTCTCAAGATGGTAGAGCCGTCAGCCATGAGGGAAGTGATGGTAGAGATTCCAAACGTCAAATGGGATGACATCGGAGGGCTGGAAGAACTCAAGGACAGCCTGAAGGAGATAGTGGAATGGCCTCTGAAGAACCCGAAGTCCTTCGAAACCATCGGGATCAAACCGCCCAAGGGTATCCTTCTTTACGGTCCGCCGGGAACCGGGAAGACGCTTCTCGCGAAGGCAGTTGCCCATGAATCAGGGGCTAATTTCATCTCCATCAAAGGACCTGAGGTATTCAACAAGTGGGTCGGGGAGAGCGAGCGGAAGATGAGGGAGATATTCAAGAGGGCCAAGCAGGTCGCTCCATCCATAGTGTTTTTCGACGAGATGGACTCCATCGTCCCGAAAAGGGGAAGCGATACCGGCGGATCAGGCGTATCGGAGAAGATTGTTTCCCAGATACTGACGGAGATGTCGGGTCTGGAAGACCTCCATAACGTCGTCGTGATAGGGGCGACCAACCGACCGGACCTTCTGGATCCCGCCCTGCTGAGGCCGGGAAGGTTCGACAAGGCCGTTCTGGTTCCGGCGCCCGAAGAGAAGGCAAGGGTGGATATACTCAAGATACACACGAAGAAGATGCCTCTCAAGGGAGTGGACCTGATCAAGATCGCTGAGAAGACCGACGGCTACACCGGGGCGGACATTGAATCTCTTTGCAGGGAAGCTGGTCTCTTCGCGCTCAGGGAGAACATCAACGCAAAAGAGGTGAACAAAAAGCATTTCGACAAGGCGATGGAGAAGGTCAAGCCTTCGGTCAATCCGGAACTGCTGAAGTTCTACCACAAGCTGCTGGAGCAGTTCAAGACCAGGGGCATGGAGAAAAAGAAGGTCGAAGAGGAAACTGATTACATGGGGTAGAACAGAAACTATAAACCCGGGGCTTCTGCCCCATCCTCATTTTTCTTTATTTTTTCGAAGGATGACGTTGTTAAATCAGGAATAGTCATCTTCCCTTCAACGCGCTTAAAAAAGTTAGTTCTCTATACTGAATATGATCTGGGACGAACTTACGTATCTTTTCGAGGAAGTAGACGAAAACATGAAGAATTTCTTAAAGGTAGCCCTGATGGATGAGTGCGGATAGAATGGCCAGAAACGCGAAGGAAGTTCTGATGGAAGTCTCATGGAGAAACCCGTTATCTGACGGGTCCACTGTTTATCCGGTCACGATGGAACAAAAGGACTTAAGGAACTATGTCCATCACGGAGAATTCGTCGGGTTGCTCAAGACACTCAAAGGCCTGACACGATCAAAATTTCCGTTAATGGGGATATCGGTATCAGGAACATACTGGGTGATCCAATATTCAGAATCGACCATGGGGCTTACGTGATCTGTTCGAATCCTGATGTTTCGGCCGACACCATATCCACTATGCTCTGTTTCATAAAGGACGGAAAACCTATGAAAACCGACCAGAAACTCGATTTCTATGATTTCCAGAACCTGCCGGAGCCTGAAACGCAGGGCGGTCTCAAAATGTTTCTTCCGAGGTATTTCAGCCAAATAAAACATAAAAAGTATCCGGAATAATTAATTATTATGAAGCATAAATACAACCCGCCGGGCGGTCTTCTCGATTTTGTCGGAGTTTGGAAGGGCTTCCTGTCAGGTAGCCTCGCTCTCATATCCTTCATATTGGGAGTGGCCGCCGTTTCGGAAACAGCGATAGTCGTTTACCTTGCTTTCTTTCTGGTTTCCCTCTTCATACTCATAAACTCTCTGATGAGGAACGGCGGGGTAGAAGTATACTTCTTCCAGACGTGGTTTTCATTCGCCTTCGGAGCGGTCCTCTCCATAGCGTTATTCCTGGGAGGAACAGGGAACTCATGGATGGCAATAGTGCTAATACTGATAATAGTAACATATATCCTGAGATACGGGGCGAAACTTCTTGGGATGCTCAGGAGAATATTCAGGAAGAAGTGACTTTCTTTTCCTTCTTTACCCATCTGAGCTTCTTCTCGGTCCTGCCAAGATTGAAATTCCCCTGACATTTGGAGCCGCAAAAGTAGAAGATCTTACCGTCGTTCCTGACGAACATCTTCCCTCCGCCTTTAGCCAGATTAGTTTTGCATATGGAGCATTTCATTTTTGATCACTTATCTAGTCGATATCCTTCCCGCTGCTTCCATCTCGGTCTCCTTGAGCATTATTATGTCCGTCTTCCTGACAGGACCCATAACGTTCCTCATGAGAACCTTTCCTTCCTCTCTTCCTTCGAGAACCTTGCATCTGACCCTTGTCACTCCCTTTACTCCGAGTCTTTCCAGTACCTGTACAACTTCAGCTGCTACAGCCATGATTAACACCTTTTAGTTCCTTATTTCTTCTTCTCTTTCTTTTTTTCTGCCTTAGGATTTTTCTTTTCTTCCTTTGGTTTTTCTTTTGGAGCTTCTTTGGGTTCTTCCTCGGGAGATTCCTTCTTTTCCTCTGCAGGTTTCTCTTTCACTTCGGCCGGCTTTTCAGCCCTGCCCTTCGAAAGGGATTCTACCTTGGAAGCTATCTCCGAAACGATTTTCTTGGATTCGCCTGTCTCCTCAATAGCGATACTTGCCGTAGGAATTTCGATTCCCGAGGCCTTTCCGAGTTCCGCCTTCGAAGGAACGTACGCAAAAGGAACGCTCTTCTCCTTGCAGAGAACCGGGATGTGCATCATTATTTCTTCCGGTGTCACATCTTCAGCCATGATAACAAGCTTTGCGAGACCTCTTTCTATGCATTTTGTCGTCTCGTTTATACCCTTCCTGAGTTTCCCGCTGGATTTCGCTATCTCAACGGATTCATATACCTTGTCCGCGAGGTCCTTTGAAACCTCGAATTTTACGAAAGCCGATTTTGCCATTTTCATCCCTCCTTTCCCGGATACAACTTTGTTGTCCGGTTAAATCAACGGTCTAAAGACTTTGCAATTACTGTATATTAATTAAGGTATATTTAAAACTATTGCAGGCGATTTTACGGGAAAACAATCATTCCCCGCAATCTGAATATTGAGAAATAAGAAATTAAAGCATTCCGTCCGGATTTATTTCTTATCATCCACTTTCACTATCTTTCCGAACTGGTAATACGTCTTCCCGTGCCGGACGGCCTTGTACTTCGCTAATAATTTCATCTTTTCGCCGTCTTTTGTCCTGACAACTACTCGCCTGTAACCCTTCGAGCTGAGCATTATCTCCGATACCACCTGTTTCGCCTGCGTCAGATCGAAGGCCACCAGATCGAAAATCCTTTTCTCGAGAAGTTCCTCGCGAGAATAACCGGCCATCCTGGAAAATTTGCCAGTTTACATTTATGTTATGGCTTCCTTCGTTTTGCAAATATAGTGATTCAGAACAAATTAAAGTCGAAAATAAAATCAACATTAATCCAAAATATTATCCATGTAAACCCCCTAATTGCGAATTTAAAGATTGTATTTCACATTTACAATTTAATGGTTTTGTTGAATCGGAAAATCGGGATGAATTAAAAGCTTGGAAGGGAGTATTACTTTATCGAACATTTTTCCAAAAAAAATCATCTAATAAGTGATTCTATACCGGTAAACACGGGAATACGAATTACGAACGTTTTGTTTCCTGCCCAGAACAACAGAAATGAACAAAACGAAGAATGCTATTTTTCCTTCAATAAAAACTGGGAACATTAGGATTTTTGTCCCAACAACCATTTAAAAGATTTTTTGATATTCAATACACATGGGAAAACTAAAACTTCCTTCGTTCTGCAAATACAGCGAAAAAAGCGTTGTCGAGGAAATGGAGAGAAAAATAAACGCCGACGAATATTACAACCCGTGCGCCGGGACAGACTGTATTTATGATAAAATATGCATAGCCCACGTAAATTATGAAGAACCTGTCCCGGAACGTCAAACAGAAAAATTAGAAGCCTGGAGAAAGGCGATGAGAGAACGGGATTCCTCATGGGGTTTTTGTTCTACTCCTTCCTATTGAAAACGAAAAAACCCATTATCCCGGCAATCGTCAGAACAGGACCAAAAGGGGACTGATTGATCACATACAACAGCGTTCCAGAAATGAGAACAATCAAAAGGATGACTGCAATGAGCCTGTTTTTAATCATTTTGATAATTTGGGGAGGGTTTGTTATAAATCAGGTTTCTGATGCTTCTGAAAAATATCTTCCCAGCGACCCCGGGACGGGCGCTCGTTTTTCTTTCCGAGCAACCTGTTGGCGAAGTTTTCAGACAGTTTCGCCCTGATTGGTGCGCCGTTTTGACTGAAATACTTCGAAGCGGTATAGAACTGCATGGCAAGGTTAGCCCTCTCGATGTCGCTTATTCTTCCACTTATTTCTGGATCATCCAGAGCCAGCGAAAGGCTGCCGACGAATCTGGTGAATCCCCTGATGTTCTTGTGAAAGAATATCGCGTTGCGGTGATCGGAATGAGAGGGTTCCATGTAATCCCCGAAATAGGCGGTGTTTGTTACGGTTCCATCGGGAACATAGAACGATTTCTTATCTCCGTACTTCATCATAAGAATATTTTTTCTCCATCCAGTGCCATTTCCCGCAACCTGACTGGCCATTTTCGGGTCGAATAAATACTTCCGGCCTGCTGGCGCATCAGTGACGGTTATCTCTCCGGTATGGACCTTGTCAGGAACCCGCATCATGCATGGAACCGGATTCCCGCCAATTCTGACAATCTCATCCTTTGTTACGGGGTCATCGTTGGCAAAACTGTAAGCTACAAAAAGCTTCCCGAGGCCTTCGTGATTGATTTTTTCCGTCCCTCCCGCATCTTCGCATGCATGCATTTGTGTCAATTCATGGAGTCCGCCATAGGATCCACTCATAGCATCACCACCAATGTTATAGTATTTTATCTACTTATAAGTAATAAATAAATTAAGGGTTTATAAAGGTTATTTACGTGGTAAAATATGCTTTTTAATTAATTATCGATCCCTTCGTCCTGCAGTCATAACAGCAGGGTCTGTTTGCAGTTGATTTAAAGTTCTTTCCGCATATGTGGCATTTCTTTTC
>CAYUSU010000038.1:0-12363 GCA_964447525.1 uncultured archaeon
CCAGAGACGAAGCTTATCACTGGACAGCCATGCGAAAAGAGAAGATCATGAAGCAGACCCTTTATGATATGAAACAGGAGCATAATCCGACAGACGACGTCCCGACGGAAGAGGAATATGATAAGAAAATCAAAGGCCAGCTGAAGATTGATGAATTCTAAATTCACCAACCACCCCACGACCTTCCACTGGAAGACCTTTCTTTCCCTTTTCTTTTCCGGTTTTGTGGGGGTTTTCCGACAGGATATAACATATTCAAGTGTCTCTCTATCTTCCTTCTATTTTTGCTTACGCCAACTCCCCTCATCCCGGTTATTTTTATGTTTCTTCTATGAGTTTTTGAGCCAGTTGTTCGTGATACAAGAGGACCATCAAAATACATTCTTTCAAAAACCTGCCTTTGGCCGGCATATCGTGTTTTCTCGCCGTGGCCAGTAATGGCAGGAACCTCACATTCGACATCCGCATAATATCCGAGCCCCGGTTCAAAACGAATAGTGGCTGAAAATACCCTGACATCATTGTTTCTGGGAAAAACATAATCTATTCCAAAATCACTGAAATTTTCATTAATTGAAAAGTTGGCATATCTTCCGACACTATCTTGGTCAAGATACATATAACATCCGATTGGTGGTAAATTATTTAAAATAGTGTTTATCCATCTGCGTGTTCAGTTATTTTGTTTGTTACTCATTTTTTTATAATCCCGATAATAATTACTTAATATGTATTCTAATTCGGTCAAAAAGAAACTTCAATCTGCCAAGGTAAGCGTTGGTAAAAGGATTCTTGTGGAAAAGGACGGAAAAAAGTTCGAAGGGCTGTTGATGCCGAAGACCGATTTCAGTGATCCCGGCTCCCTCGCGATCAAGCTGGATAACGGTTATAATATCGGGATAGAACTGGACAAGAACACGAAAATCCATAAGTCAAAGCACAAGGAACCCAAAGCCATTCTCGAGGAAGAAGAATTCGAGATGGGAAAAATAAACAAGAAACTGCTGAAGGTCAAGTGGGACAAGAGCAATCCTGCGGTTACGCTGATGTCTGTTGGTGGGACCATCTCATCCAGAGTGGATTACAGGACAGGTGGTGTGTATGCGCTGGAAAGTCCTGAAGAGATTCTCCACAATGTTCCAGAACTTTCTGGTATAGTAAACATGAACATGATAACTCCTTTTAACAAGATGAGCGAGGACATGGATCATGAAGACTGGTCAAAGATTGCCAGGCTTGCTGCGAAGGAGCTTAACTCCGGCAAGCAGGGTGTTATAGTCACACATGGAACGGACTTCCTTCATTATACGGCGATGGCGCTGTCCTTCTTCCTTCGCAACCTTTCCAAACCGGTTGTTCTGGTCGGTTCGCAAAGATCAAGTGATCGTGGATCGAGTGACGCGGGAATGAATCTGATATGTGCTTCCCACGTGGCGAAGAGCGATATGGCCGAAGTGGGGATATGCATGCACGGTAGCCTGAGTGACGATTACTGCCTTTTCAACCGAGGGACTCATGTTAGAAAAATGGATTCTCAGAGAAGGGACGCCTTCCGCCCGATAAACGAACCGCCTCTGGCAAAGGTGTGGCCCGATGGAAGGATAGAGGTTAAGAATTCCAATATCAGGAAACGAACCAATGAGGATGCCAAGGTGGATGATAAATTCGAACCGAAGGTTGCGATATTAAAAGTTTATCCGGGAGCCGATCCTGAGATAATAGATTATTTCATGCAAAAGAAATATAGAGGGTTTATCATCGAAGCTTCTGGTTTGGGACATGTTCCTACAAATGGAAAAAAACAATGGATAAGCAAAATAAAAAAATATTCAAAGGACGGAATACCTTTTGTTACAACTCTGCAGACAATGTATGGAAGAATTAATACGAATGTTTATTCAAATCTTAGAATTCTTTATCATGATGCTGGTGCAATATCGGGTCAAAATATGTTAACAGAATGCGCTTTTGTTAAATTGGGTTGGATACTGGGTCATACAAAAAACATGGAAGAAATTAAAAAAATGTTATCAACTAATTATTCAGAAGAAATTACTAATAGGAGTCTAATTGATAGCTTTTTGTACTAATTCTCTTTCTTTTAATAAATTGTTAATTCTTTTCAAATCTCTGGTAAGAATTACCCTCGTTTTAGGATCAATTTTATTGTAACTAACTAACCTTCTTATTATTGAAGCCTTTTTTTTCGGGTTCATGTTAAATACCCCATTTTTGTATATTTCAAAGAAATAGTCTTTCTTGCAGATTAATAATCTTGGAGGTGATGTTGAAGAAGCCTTTGAGAATGACGTTTCAATTCCGATTTTTCTTAGAAGTTTTTTGATAAATTCCAATTGATTTTTTTCTTTGATTCCTATTTGTATTTCTCTGCATTCCCTATCGCCAACATAAGCTTCCCCGCATAAATAACCGGAAAGATATGCCCATATAAAATTCTTATTTTTAGATATTATTGGTTTTAGATTTTTCAGCAAATTTTCAATAAAATTATGGAAAAAAAGATTGTTATAATTTAGATTGAGTGATCCCATTTCTGTTATTATTTTGTACGAACCTTTGGATTTCGTGAAATATGGAGATGATTTACTTTTTCTAAATTCAGACAATCCGGTTTCTTTGATCCAAAAATCGTTTATTTCTTCTTTTCTTTCTTCGACTATGTGTTTTATATTACCATTTATAATTATTCTCCATTTCCAATATTCTTTAATTATGTTGAAATTTTCGAAAAAATTGATCACTTCTTTTATCATCATGGGTTCCGAATTAACAAATTCCAAACTACTCATTTTGGTTCTGAATTTTGTTTTTTCCGCTTCAAGTAAACCCAAACATCTTATGAATTTTTCGTCAATTTTAATGAATTTCGGTAATAACAAAAAATGTATTTTTTCATTGTTCTTGTGTTTGCTTTTATATTTAATGTATACTTTATTTTTTAGATCCATCTGAAATTTCTCTTTGGGAATCCATTTATCTCCGAATCTAAAATTATCGTTTATTGAGTTCCCCTTTTCTCTTTTCACTAAACCTTTCTTTTCTAATCTAAATAGACATTTTCTCGCAGTTCTTTTCTTAATTCCTATTTTTTTATGAATATCATTTACTGTAAGATAGTTTTCGCTTTTACTTAAAATTGCATGAATTTTTTCTTCTATGGGTAATTCACCGAACAGACCCTCTGATTTTGTGATGACAATTACTTTCTTTGATCGGCCTTTTCTGTCTTTGATGTATTGAGGAACTAAGTTTAAAATATTACACACAATCATATTAATAATTGATTTTATTATATAAATCTTTATTTATCAGGAAAACAAAGATGTTAATGTTAAGGATTTTCTTTAGGTGGTTTCGATGAATGATCAGGAAGAGAAGGAAAGGGTAAGGGAGAAACCTACTATTGTTGTTTCAGCGCTTTTTAGAAAGGATGGAAAATTCCTTTTTGTAAGAGATAAAAAATTCAATTTCTGGAGACCTCCCGGGGGAAGGGTGAACTGGGGCGAAACTATCGAAGAGACACTCAGAAGGGAGATGAAGGAAGAAATAAATTCCGATATAGAAATAGTTAAAACGATTGGTTTCGGCGAGGATTTCGCTCATATACAGACTTATGATTACAAGACTCATCGTCTGATTATATATTTCCTGTGTAAAGCAAAGGAAGAAATAAAATCTTATGATGACAATGAAAAAGAATCCAGAATGAAATGGGTAGATTTTGATGAACTGATAACCATGAAAGAGATCGAACCTGCATTTTCGGATATGATCCAAAGATTTGATTTAACTGAAACGTTAAGGTGTTTTGAATGATTGACTTCAAGAAGCTTGGGTTGAAGTGCGGGATAGAGATACACCAACAACTGGATACAGAACACAAGCTATTTTGTAACTGCAGGAATGCCCTTTCCGGACAGGAATTCTTCGCTACCATCGGGCGAAAGCTCAGGCCTGTTACCGGTGAGATGGGGAATGTTGATCCCGCGGCGATGCACGAAAAGATGAGGAATATGGAATTCGTCTACAACGCTTATCCCATGGAATCGTGTTTGGTGGAGACCGACAGCGAGCCTCCGCACGAACTTAATAAAGAAGCGTTGGACGTTTCGCTTACAATATGTATGCTTTCCAAATGCATAATACCTAACGAGATTCATGTAATGAGAAAAACAGTGATCGATGGTTCCAATACATCCGGTTTCCAGCGAACCGCGCTGGTTGGGCTGGATGGAAAGATAAAGACGAAATCAGGCGACGTGGGAATAACGAACGTCTGCCTTGAAGAGGAAGCTTCACAGATTATTGGCAAGGAAGAGAAAAAAGTATTTTACGGTCTGGACAGGCTTGGGATCCCTCTGGTAGAGATAGGAACCGCCCCCGACATACGCAGTCCTGCACAGGCAAGAGAAGTAGCCGAGAAGCTGGGAATGATCGTACGTTCGACCGGAAAGGTCAAGAGGGGACTCGGCACGATTCGCCAGGACATAAACATATCCATCAGGGGAGGAGCGAGAATCGAAGTAAAGGGTTCCCAGGATCTGAAGATGATCCCGAAACTTGTGGAGAACGAGGTTTGCAGACAAGATAATCTTATCAAAATTATGAATGATCTCAAGAAGAATGGTTTCGAAAAATTCGAGCCGCAGATGGTTCACGTTTCTCATATATTCAGGGAATCTGGATGCAACATTACGAAGGGAAAATCCACATATGCTGTCCTTGTGCCGGGTTTCAAAGGCTTCCTTAAAAGGAACCTCACGACAACACGGACACTCGGCAAAGAGATTGCAAATTATGTGAGAGTGAAAACGGGAATGAAGGGCTTCATCCACAACGATGAAGATCTCAGCAAATACAGGCTTATCGACGAGTTCCAGAATCTAGAAGTCCAGATGGAGTCACTGGATAATGACAGTGTTATAATAGCGGTCGGGGACAAGGATCACGTTAAAGAATCATTCGAGATGATTGCCGAGCGAATTAACATGCTCATGGACGGAGTTCCGGAGGAGACACGAAGGGCGTTGGACAACGGTGACACTGAATACATGCGTCCGCTTCCCGGAGCTTCAAGGCTTTACCCGGAAACCGACATCCCCCCGATATCCATCGGAAAGGTGTATCTCAAGGGTATTGGTGACAACCTGCCGGAACTGATCGAAGTGACCAAAAAGAAGGAAACGAAGGAAATGAAAAAACACAACATAAGCAACGAGGTAATCACGCAAATAGTGAATTCCGGAAAGAAGGGAATATTCGACGAACTGGTCAGGATGGGTTTCGATGCTTCGCTGGCTTCGACCATACTCACGTCTACGTTAAGATTCCTGGAAAGGAAGGAAGGTGTGGACATAAGCAAGCTTGATCTTGTGCATTTCGAACAGGTACTGGAAGCACTGGAGAACGGGAAGATAACCAAGGAAGCGATACCTGAAGTGCTGAAGAATTTTGCGGAGGAACCGAAGAGCGACGTCGGGAAGGCCATAGAAAAGAGCGGGATAAAATCATTGACGGATAAAGAACTTTTGGAAATAATAAGGAATATCTTCGAGGAGAATGAGAATCTCTTTGGTGAAGTAAGGGGGGAGAAGGTCATCCTCGGCCTGGTAATGCAGAAAGTGCGCGGCAGGGCCGACGCGAAGAGAGTGGTTCAACTGGTCGGCGAAGAGTTTAGTAACAGGTGCTGAATAATTTATATCATAATAATTCCGTTTTCGGTAGGGAGTCTCCCTGTATTCTCCAATCCGTAAACGAAATTTATTGCATCTATTTCTGAAAGGGAAAAATCATTCAAGTGACCGCTTGTCTCGACCCTTTCCTGTATTACGGCTCTGACACTGGGGATTTTTTTAATCTCATCTAGAATACCATCTGAAGATTGGTCTTCCGTTAGGTATATACCCATTATTTTCGTTAAACCGTTTTGGTGTTTATGATAGAAAACCTGCGTTTTATATCCGCTTTTTTTTAATAAACTTTTTACATCTAATTCACTTTCTTCTGTTTCCCCTGTTTGCATTACTATCGGCATATTCATCACCTGTTCTTACGTCTCGCTTTTCGAAATGAAATCAGAAAAGAAGCGAGAACATGGCCAGTGCTGACTATATCAGTAAAAATAATACCCGGTATAGCAGTTGACCTTCATATTGCTTGATATTGGGTGAATAAATTATTTAACCGTTTCGTACAGAAAAAACCGGTATTATCTTATTATGGTTGCTGATCTCTCCGGTCCTAAAGATACGATGGTTGCCGGCAGGCCTGTGAGTTCTTCTATCCTTTTGACGTATCTCCTTGCCTGCTCCGGAAGGGAAGTGAATCCGTTCCTGCATATTTCTATTATCTGTTCTTTCGTCAGGTTCTCCCATCCTTCCATTTCTTCGTAAACCGGTTTCGCTCTCGTCAGGACATCCAAATATACCGGGAAATCCACCGTTTCTTTCCCGTCGATTTCGTACCCCGTGCATATCTTCAGCTTCTTTAACCCGCTGAGAACGTCCAGTTTCGTGAGAGCGATTTCCTTTAAACCGTTTATCATCTTCGCGTAATTGACAATGACAATGTCCAGCCATCCGCATCTCCTGGGTCTTCCTGTGGTCGTGCCGAACTCCGCTCCCGCTTCCCTTAACATGCTTCCGGTCTCCCCCGTCAACTCCGTAGGGAACGGGCCTTCACCCACCCTGGTGGTGTACGCCTTTACCACGCCTATGATGTTTCCGATCTTGTCCGGGCCCACACCGGTTCCCGTGCACACCCCGCCAGCGGTCGAATTGGACGAAGTGACATAAGGATAAGTGCCGTGATCAACATCCAGCAGTGTTCCCTGCGCGCCCTCGAAAAGGACGTTCTTACCGCTTTCGATCGCGGTGTTCACGGCCTTCGGAACGTTGCCTGCGTATGGTCTCAAAACATCCGCATATCTGCTGTATTTTTCCGCTATCTTTTCCTTGTAATCATCAAGTTCACTTTCGCTGTTTATGACGCCGAATCTTACCAGATCATGTTTCTTTAGTTCCAGTATGTTGTTTATCTTTTCCCTGAAATTTTCACCAACGAGATCATGTACCCTGAGAGCTTCCGTTCTTTTTGCCTTGTCAGAATATGCCGGTCCTATACCCCTTCCGGTTGTTCCTATCTTCCCTTTACCCGCTTCTCTTTCCCTTCCTGCGTCGAATATTTTGTGATGTTCTAATATCACGTGGGCCTTCCCGCTTATCATAAGATCGGGATTCCTGCCTGTCTTTTTTAGCGAATCTATTTCACCTATAAGGATATCCGGGTCGATTACCAGCCCATTACCTATTATGCATTTCTTTCCCTGGACGCATCCGGACGGCATGATATGAAGCTTGAAAATGTCTTCGCCGACCTTGACTGTATGGCCCGCATTGTTACCTCCGTTGTACCTTACGACAATATCGGATTTTTCAGCCAGAAAATCTATTATTTTCCCTTTCCCCTCGTCTCCCCATTGTGTCCCAAGAACCAAAACTGTGTTTCGCATCTTATTACAATTCATAATAGAAAACAATCTTTATAATATTTCCATTTACCAAGAATTCATTCCTCGTTTGACCAGTAATTGGGCGTGCCTTCGGTTATCCTGATGTTGTGCGGGTGGGATTCCTGCTGGCCTGACTTGGTGATTCTAACGAATTTCGCATTTTTCCTGAGTTCGTTTATGTTGCTGCATCCGGTATAACCCATTGCCGATCTCAGTCCTCCCATCATCTGGTAAACGACCTCGGAAACAGTTCCCCTGTAAGGTACCATCCCCTCAACGCCTTCCGGAACGAGTTTTTCGCTTTTCATTCCCTTCTGGCCGTACCTGTCCTTGGAACCTGCCTTCATTGCGCCTAAAGAACCCATTCCCCTGTACTTTTTGTATTTTCTTCCTTGGAAGAATGTGATTTCACCTGGTGATTCGTCAGTACCTGCGAACAACGAACCCGTCATTACGAGTGAAGCGCCTGCCGCAATCGCTTTCGCGATATCTCCGGAGTACTTCATTCCCCCATCTGCGATTACCGGTATTCCGTGTCTGTCAGCGACGATGCTACAGTCCTGTACTGCCGTTATCTGAGGAACGCCGGAACCTGCGACTATCCTGGTCGTACATATGGAACCGGGTCCCATTCCGACCTTGATGAGATCAGCTCCTGCAGCTATCAATTCTTCGGCCGCTTCAGGGGTTGCGATGTTACCTGCTATTACAGGTATGTCCAGATTTTTCTTGATATTCCTGATCATGTTTATTACGTTTTCTGAATGTCCGTGTGCGGTGTCTACCGTAAGAATGTCCGCTCCGGCTTCGACCAGTTTTTTCGCTCTTTCCGTGCCGAAAGGACCTACTGCCGCCCCTACACGGAGTCTTCCTTCTTTGTCCATTGAAGAATCCGGGAATTTCTCGCTCCTTTCCACATCCCTTACTGTTATCAGGCTTTTCAGCCTCCCCTCTGAGTCAACCATAGGGAGTTTCTCGACCTTGTTGCTAGCCATTACTTCCATTGCTTTTTGTATGCTGGAGTTCTCCGGGATGGTGACCGGATTACTTGACATCGCAACCTTGACTTTCTCATCGAAATCCTTTCTGAATCTTATGTCCCTCGCGGTCAGTATGCCCACCAACTTCCCACTTTCTATTATAGGGAAACTTGCTATGTTCATTTCATCAGTGATCTGTTTTGCCTTGCTTATCGGATCATCCGGCGAAAGGGTGATCGGGTCTTTTATCATCCAAGATTCTGACCTCTTGACCTTTTCAATTTCTTGACACTGTACGTCTGTCGTAAGGTTCTTGTGAATTATTCCCATTCCTCCTTCTCTGGCGAGAGCGATGGCCAGAGGTGCTCCAGTAACCGTGTCCATTGGAGCGGAAAGAATTGGTATTCTAAGAGAAATATTCTTTGTGAGTCTGGTAGAAAGATCCACTTCAGATGGAAGTACGTTCGATTTTCTAGGAACAAGCAGAACATCGTCAAACGTAAGCGCCAAACCGCTTCTTATCTTGTCCTGAATTATATTCTCACCTCTGATGATCTTATTTTTACAATAGCTTAAAGTTATAAAAAGTTTTTGAAATGTTTTCCGAAATCCCTGCTGAACCCTACTATCCTGGCGGGGTTGTCGCCGTTCCTGACTGTTACGATGTCTCCGTTTCTCAGTTTCTTTACCTGATCTTCCTGACCGTCTATGCATATTTCCCCCTCGGTGTTCAGGCATTTTATCGTCACTTCCTTTTCGGTGATGATCTCCCCTTCTTTAAGCCTCCCGATGAACGGTGCGGTTTCCATCACTCCGAATCCCGGAGAGTTCCATCCCATCCGTTTCGCTCCGGCGGAATGGGCAAACGCATTCGATCCGGTGGGGGTATATACAAGGATACCTGATCCGCGTTCCCTGGATTTTTCACCATTTACTCGTATCTCACTGTCCAGTATCCTTCTGGTGTATATGGCGGAAACGAGAACATCGTTGATGGCGAGATGTTTCATCGGTTTGCCATTGACCTTTGCTTCAAGCCTCGTCATCCCATGGATGAAATAGTCTTTCCCTTCCTTTCCGTTTATCAAAAGAATAAGATTCTTCCTAAAGTCTTTCGGACCGGAAGTCATGTAGAACCCGACAGACGATCCGGGATTCACTCCCATTATCGGGCATTTGAATTTCCACTGGTATTTGAAGAATGTCCCGTCGCCACCGATAAGGACCGCGAGACCGACGTCCTTCGTATTGCGTTCGCTGTACTTTATACCGATGTCTTTTATTATATTTTTTACCTGATTCTTCAGTTCATGACCGTACGGTTCCTTGCAGTTGACGAATATTTTTTTTATCATGTTATCATAAACCGAATAATTCTTCTATCTTTTTCTTTACGTCCGAGAACACTTCTTCTTTCGTTCTGTTACCATCCACCACGAAGAACCCTTCCTTTACTTTTAATTCGTCGTATGCCTTCCTTACTTTCTGCTGGAAGTCCATGTTTTCGTGCCTGTCGTTGTTGCGTGTCCTGTTGAGTGATTCTTCTGCTGGGACGTCAAGCAATATGACAAGGTCCGGCTTTCTGGCGAACTTGTTCACTTCCCTTATCCATTCGCTGTCCGCACCATAAAGAATGCTCTGGTACGCTATGGTGGAATAATAATACCTGTCGGAAACGACTGAAACGCCTTGCTCGAGATTCGGAATCACGAAATTGTTCAGGTGCTCGTATCGGTCGGCCGTATACAACAGTGTTATTGCGTTCCCGGATCCGATCTCGAATTCCTTGTTTAACCATTTTCTGATCAGTCTCCCGATCATATTATGAGGGTTGGGCTCTTCAGTGAAGACCGCGAGAAGGTCCTTCGACTTGAGGAATTCGACAACCATCTTTGCCTGAGTCTCTTTGCCGGACTTGTCCAGACCTTCAAAAACAATGAACTTTCCTTCTCCCATATCACATCTTTCCTGTTATATTATAAAAATTTTTCCAGTTCCTTTAACGAATGTATTACGTTTGCGTGTTTTACCGCATCTTTCCATTGAGGATTTGGATTTTCCTTTCTTACTATCAGTACCCCTTTGATACCGTTCTTTTCAGCCGGAATAATGTCACTATTCATGCTGTCGCCAACCATCAGAGCCTCTTCGGGTTTTATGTCAAGTTTTTGAAGAGTGTCAATAAATGACATTATTTCCGGTTTAATCAATTTAGTGTCATGAGAAAAACACGAAACATCAAATAAATCAACTAATCCGGTTTTCATGACGAGATCGGTTTTGTAATAAAAAGCATTCGACAGAATTGCCAGTTTAACCCCTGTTTTTCTAAGACTTTTCAGAGATTCCATCGTATCTGAAAAAATTCCAACTTCACTGGGATCGGGTGTCCATATCTTTACCAGTTCCCTGATCATTTCATCATTTTTTTCAATTCCGAATTTTTCACATAGTTCTTCCATCGATTCTTTCACGGAATCGTACCTTTTTCTTTCGACTGCGTCTTCAAATCTCAAACTAAAATCCTTGTTGGCTTCCATTCCGAACAATTTTGCCGTTCTCCGCACGGGATTTTCTTTGACATTATTGTAAACAAGTGTATTCCACAAATCGAATATTATTGCCTTAATCATCGAAACACCTAATACGGTACCTTCTTCACCTTGATCAGAAAAGCTACGAAGTTCGCTGTCAGATGCAGGACTGGGGTTATTGCTAAAAGAATGATAATCCATTCCCACTTGAGGAACACGAACAGTGAAGCTATTATGATCATTCCAATCATGAAGTCTTCCTGATCCAGCAACGGGGCCGGTTTCCCCCTTTCCATTCCCAGTCTTCTTTTGATGAATGATCCTCCGAGGTCACCCATCATCGCTCCCAGTCCGATTATGAATCCAAGGAACGGTCCCATTGGAACGATGTTTAATGGAACGTCAGAGAGTCCCCATGGCAGATAAGGGAAAGCAAGCATCTGTATGGTTCCGATGATCGTGGCCACTATAAGGCCGAGTATGAGACCTTCCCAGGTTTTCCCCTTCCCTAAAATAGGATGGCCTCGGAACTTTCTACCTCCGTCTATCCTCCGCTTTCCCCGGGCAAGCGTGCATAATCCATTCGCTCCGTAAGCTGCAAGAACCAGCCAAATCGCTTCAACGAAAGTGTAAATGTCTATCATGACCCAAAACCCCATCGAAATTATATTTATTCTTTCTAGTTATACATAAATAATCCACAGTTTGACGATTCGCAATGATATGATAAAGTCGTCTATAGAAACCATAATATGACTGCTTGAACCAATTGAACAAAGCAGTCTTTCAAAATATGGGCTCGTAGCTCAGTCCGGTAGAGCGCTCGGTTCGCATCCGAGAGGCCTCGGGTTCAAATGACGAACGAAACGAAAGTTTCCGTCTGAATTTCCCGACGAGTCCATTACATCTGTAGCCCCTTTTATAAAAATATTTATAAAACTTACTCACTAATCTTTTTTTCAATGACTAAGATTCTTTACGCTACAGATATCCACGGTGACAAAGAAGCGATTGATCGTCTCGTGGAGATGGGCAAAAGGAAGGAGATCAGTGCAGTGATCATAGGAGGGGACATAACCCCCGGTTTCGATGTATTCAATCAGAGAATGTTTATCGAGTTCTATCTCGTTCCCAAGCTTTCTGAACTGAAAGATCATGGTACGGAAGTTTTCGTTCAGATGGGGAACGACGATTTCGGGGTGAACATGGACGTACTCAATGATGCAGAGAAGGCAGGCAAGTTGAAGGTGACCCATATGAAAAAACATTCTTTCGGAGGATTTGATATTGTCGGATATTCCTGTGTCAATCCGTATCC
>CAYUSU010000039.1:0-12264 GCA_964447525.1 uncultured archaeon
AAGACAGTGTTATATGGTTTCCTTGCTGGGGTCTTCTTAGTTCTGATGGCAAACACCACCTCACAAATAAGGTTAGTGTGGCTGATGATAGGAAGCTTCGCGATGATATCGCTCATTCTGAACAAATATTCCAAGAGATTAATGATAGCACATCTATCATCGATCATATCATATTTCCTTTTGACGCAGGCCACCGTCAAGCCTATGAGCATAACACATGTTGATATTGTAGTGAATTTTGCTGTCGTGTTTTTCTTCGTAATGAGATATGCAGTGGAAAAATATGATGTGATCAAGAAGGAGTACCTCCCACTGGTCGTGCCGAGTGTTTTCGTATTTTTCGTGTTCGCGGCGCTGATATTTTCATACATAAACATTGATGCGGGTATATGGATGGGGGAGAACATAGCAAGGATATCGAATCCGATATCATACGGCGTTATATCATCGACTGTCGCAGAATCCCAGACGGCGGGGGGTTTCATGTCCAGCACAATCTCATCTTTCGGAAACCAGAACGCGGTTGGGTTCTTTGGATTACCGAACTTTTTTGTATATTTTTCATTGATATATTTTTCTTTCATTGCGATAATCGTATTGATGTATGAATTCCTTTTCAGGGAAAGGAAACTGGAATTCATATTCATAATAGTGTTTTTCTTCATAATGATGCAGCTCGCGATCGGAGCGATAAGGTTATCTTTCCTTTTCGCTTTCCCTGTTGCGCTAACGGCAGGTTATTGTCTTTACAGAGGAAGCGAGTTCATCATAAGAAGGACAAAAAACCTGCGCGGAGACAAGTTCAATTACATGAAAGTGGTGGTTGGTGTTTTCGTGGGTATTGTTCTGGTAACCGGTTATACTTCAGGATGGCTCATGGCAAACAACATAGGCTCTTCTCTGGATGATTCATGGTACAATTCACTGACCTGGTTAAAGGACAATACCGCAAAGGACGCAGTTGTTCTGGAATGGTGGGACTACGGATGGTGGTTCCATTACATAGGACAGAAGGTAACGCTTCTTGACGGAGGTTTCCATGGCCAGGTCCCGACACAGGACGTCGCCAAGTTCTACACGGAGCCTATATCCGACCGTTCACTGAACTTCCTTAAACATTATAATGTCACGTATGTTATGGTGTCGCCGGATCTTATACCGAAGTTCGGTGCGATGTCAAAGATAGCCAACTGGGGAGCGAAGGTGGACGTCCTTCCCACGTTCACGCTGACGAACAATTACCAGGAAGGCAGCAAGACCCTTCTTGAATACTCTCTTGGCGGGGAAAAGATTCTTTTGGCATACAACACTGTTCAGGAGGCCAATTACACGGGAATGGCAAACATAACCGCGATGATAAAGTCCGGCATGGGGCAGGCATACATAAGTCATGTGGGAATAGGAAACCAAGTCGTTCCGGTAGAAAAGCCGAATTCCATAGACGGGATGGCATACATGGCAGGAAATGCGGTCGTCTTTATACCCGGTCCCGTGAGGGAATGCATGTTCGTGAGACTTTACCTGTTTGACGGCGCCGGACTGGAAGACATGTTCGGAAAGGTATATGACCAGCAGGGCATGAAGATATATGAAGTAAGGTATGACAACTTCCCTGAGAACATAACTGGCGAGTTTGTCAATGCTGCTTATTTGTGAATTAAACAAAAGCGAACGCCAATACACATATGATAATTTCTAACGAGAGCAATATCATGGTCACGCTTCGCTCCTTCATTGGCCTGATCTTCATTACCAGATGGGTCAAGGAATAAATTTTCTTATAGGGTGCCTTCAGATTTCCTTCTTTCGTGAGGTCACCCAGGCTCCTCGCAGAGAACTTCGATCTCATCTTCAGGAAACACTCTATTATCCACGGGATGAATATTATGATCCCGAATTTCTCAATGTTCCCGATTATCACGACGGACACGAAAGTCGCCCCTACCAGATATGTAAGAGAGTCCCCGGGAAGGAATTTCGCGGGGCACCAGTTCCATATCATGAAAGCGAGCAAAGAGAAAGCGGCAGTGAAAGCTATTATTGATGCTTCTATCCTCCCAAAAAACAAGGAGTATATCCCAAGTGATAGTATGGATATGAAACCCAGCCCGGATTCCAGTCCGTTCATTCCTGCCAGCATGTTAGTCGCGTTACTGACCACAACAACAGCCATGGGAATCAAAAGCAGTGGGTAGATTATACCAAAGTCTATTGTTCCCAGCAAAGGAAGAGACATCTCCGAAACGCCCGCCTTCATGGCCATGAGCGGTATTGCTGCGGGAAGCGTGAGCAATGGTTTTTGCCATTGTTTGAGTCCTATTCGAAAATCCTTAAGTCCCTTGTTTTTGACGGGAATTTTTCGGATGTTTATGTCATCCAGAAACCCTATCATCGTTATTATCAGTATCGCGCAATAAGCGGCAAGCATGTATGCGAGGTTTATTCCCATCGGCATTATGAATGAGTCGACTCCCATAAAAAAGAATCCTCCCAGAAGTATTCCGCATATCACAAGTAAACCGGCCGATGTCGGAAGTAACGGTTTGGAAGGTTTTTGCTGGTCCTTTGCCGATATTCCTATTTTCGAAAAGAATTTTTTCATGCCGGGTGTTATGAATAGAACAGTAAAAAATGATACCAAGATGCTTATCAAAATCGCGTATATCATAGGAACACATCATTCATTGTTGAATGATTTTTATTATTCAGCTATAAATTATTAGTATGGACGATCTGGACGATTTCGTGAAAAGGGTGAAAAGGGCGGAGGCAAAAGCCGAAAGGGCAGTTGTCAGGGCGGAGACGAAGGGGAAGAAAATAATTGAGAAGGAAACAGAAAACGGCAGGAAAATGATAGAAGGAGTAAAAAGGGAATCTGTTCTGGCGGGCGAGAAGCTCATTTCCAGAACCGAAAAAATGATAGAGCTTCGAAAGAAAGAGATGGAACAGAAAACCGAAGCGGAAATGGGAAAAATAACGAATTCTTTTGGTAAAAACAAGACAAAGGCGATGGACGCCGTCATTGAAATTCTGTCAGATTAGTATATTTAATTGACGACTTAATTATAAGAAACAAGTCGTCTGTCGAAATTTAATTAATTTAGGAAGGAAGGAACAATAATTAATCATGATATTCCCGGCGGAGATGGAAAGAGTTGAAATAGCGTTTCTATCCGAAGACAGGGATAATGTTCTGGAAAGCCTTCAAAAAGAAGGTGTAATGGAAATCAATGAAGCTGAGAATAGAAAACTTATACGTGACGTTGATGTTGAAACCGGACATATTTCTTCATTACACGTAAGATCAGAGAAAATCGTAAGGGATGTGAATATTCCGAAATCATTTCTGGATTCTATTCTCGGAATTGGTAGCGAAGGGGGGATGTCCATCGATAAAAAACGAATGAAAGATACATTTGAAAACGCCGAAAAGACAATTGATTTTTTCGAGACGAACATCAATGTTTTCAATGAAGGAATAAAATCCAATGAGAAGGAATTTTCAGAAATTTCCAGTCAACTGGAAACAATGAAATATGTGGAAGGGGTTGATGTTGATTTTTCCGATCTGAATTCACTGAAAAACGTATTTTATTTTTTCGGGAGAACCGAGAGGGGAAAGGAAGAATATCTTAAAAAATCTCTGAACAGGTTCCATGTTTTCAGGCATTATGTTACCAAAAACAAAAATTTGATCGTATTCGTAATGGGAATTAACGATATAATGGAAGATATTAGAAAAGCCATGTTATCATCAGGTGTTGAAATATTTGAAATGTCGGGTTTCCATGGAAAAACCGGTGAAATTGCTAAAGGTTTGGAAGAGAGAACAACGGTTCTTGCCGAAGAGAAAGAAAGACTGGAAAAGAAGAAGGTGGATTTCATCGAACAATGGTTGCCTGAATTGAGAAAGACCAATTCTATCCTTAGGATATACAAAGAAAGGATGAAATCGCTCTCGTTGCTGAAACAGACCAATTATGTTTCATTCGTCAGCGGATTCGCGCCAACGAAAAGAAAGGTTAACGTCATGAATGCCATAGACAGGGCAACCGGAGGAAGGTTGTTTATAGATTTTCAAAAGACCAAGGATGGCCCAACGAAACTGGAAAATCCGAAATTAGTGAAAAGATTCGAAACTCTCACGAAAGGATTCGGTCTGCCCAAAAGCAATGAAATTGATCCGACATTCTTCATGTCGATTTTCTTTCCGGTGCTATTCGGCATAATGCTTTCCGACGTGTTCTACGGGGCAATCATGATTTGCATCGCTTTTGGTATAAGACTCTACACGAAAAATGAAATAACGATGGATTTCTCCAGGATAATTGTATTGTGCGGGATATCTGCAATGACGTGGGGATTCCTTTTCGGGTCATTCCTGGGGAACTTTTTTGGTTTCAGCGGATTGTTATTATCACCAACGGGGAACCCTGTGAATATTCTTCTGCTGGCGTTAGGTGTGGGTATATTCCACATTAATCTTGGTTTCGTGCTTTCGATGATACAAAAAATTAAATCCCGCAAAAGCGTGGTTCAGGAAATATCATGGTTCCTGATAGAAATCGGGGGTGGGCTGCTTATCCTGAATTTATTCAACGTTGTAACAGGCATTGTGTTATATCCTTCGATTGCGATCATGATTTTCGGTATTTTGATCAAGATAAGCGTACCGTCAAACACGATAGAAATAATGTCTTTCTTGGGAAATGTTCTTTCTTATGTGAGACTGGCTGCGATATGCCTGGCTACAGCGTATATAGCACTAACGGTGAATCACATAACATCAATAATTTTGCCGATATCATTCGCTTTTGCGGCAGTGTTTTTCGTTGCCGGGCATATTTTCAATTGCACCATCTCGTCGGTGGGTGCTTTCGTAAATTCATTGAGGTTACAGTACGTTGAATTTTTTTCCAGTTTTTTCAGCGGGGATGGAAGGATGTTCAGGCCCCTTAAATTGGATAGAGGAATAAAATTAATGGATTAGGTGATGTGATATGGCAATAGAGGGTCTTGTTGCGGTCGGGGCCGGGATAGCAATAGGTCTGGCCGCGTTGGGTTCTGCAATAGGACAGGGTAGGGCCGCTTCGGCTGCCATAGGTGCGACCGCAGAAGACAGAAGTCTTTTCGGGAAATCTCTGGCGCTGGCTACACTAACGGAAACGCAGGCTATATACGGTTTCGTTATAGCTTTACTACTGTTGTTGTACGGATTCGGTGTAATAGCAATTTAGGATGGAATATGATTCCTGAAGAAGTGTTAAGAATATTGGAATTTATTGAAAGGGATAGTAGAAAAAAGACGAAAGAAATACTCAGAACCGCGAAACATGAATCAAAAAAGATCAGGTCTAATTTCGAAGAGATAAGCAATAAGGAAAGAAGCAGATTGATTAAGGAATATGAAAGAAAGGCCGATCAGATCAAAAGCAGTGCACTTTCGGAAGCTGAAATAAAAAACAAGTCAAGGATAAAGGAACTAAAATCTTCCACAGTGGACGAGATTAAAAGGGATGCAATTTCCAGGATCACCGGGAAGGGATATGACAAACTATTTTTTTCGTTGATGGACAGGTCAGTCCAGGAAATAGGCAAGAAAAATCTGGAAGTTTTCATACGAAAGGAAGACCTCGGTCTTGCGGAAAGTTACAGTAAAAAAACAGGCATTACCATCTCGATCAGTCCAATCAAAACATCCGGAGGGGTCATGATTAAATCCGGAAAGACAATATCGAATAATCTTTTAGATTCAATAATGGAAAGAAAAACTGAAAAAATAGATTATGAACTGAACGGTATATTTTTCAGTGGATGATTATGTTTGATTTCCTAAGGAATGAATACGCAGCAGCGAGGCTCAGGTCCATGAAGGGACATCTTCTGGAAGAAAATGAAATGCGAAAACTCTCAAATTCGAAGTCCGTTTCCGAGATCATAAGTTATCTGGAAAAAACCGATTACGGCGAGACACTGCTCAATTTTTTTCAAAGTGATGTATCAACGATAGAAAACGAGTTGGATAGATTTTATGTGAATTTATTGTACAAAATGTCCGGATTCTATCCAAAAAAATCAAGACACATATTCGAAATATTCACAAAGGAATGGGAAACCAGAAACATAAAAATAATCCTGAAATCTGTCTTGACTGGCGAAGACATGAAAAAGTATATAATAAAAACGGAAGGGATTGACTGGGATTCGCTCTCTAAAATAAACGATATTAACGGGATAATAGAATTTTTTTCATCCAAAAACATTTACGGGGATTTGGTAAAGTCCATAGGACTGGAAGAGAAATTCGGTCTTTTTGTTTTTGATTTCTATCTCGATAAGGAATATTCCGATCACTGCAAAAAAATAGCAGGCGTTGGGATGCTCAACGAAATAATCAAACTGAAGAACGATGTAATTAATATTAGAAACGTGATCAGGGGATTATCGAATGAGAAGAACCTGGAAGAATTCATAATATTTCCTACAAACGTACCAAAGGATTTTTTCGGTGTAAAACAAAGAAGCGTTCTATTCGAAAGAATGAAAAGAATTGGTATTTTCGATATCGGGGATCCTTCGGTTCTCGAAAATAATTTTATGATGGAATCGGTGTTCCGGGAAAAAATGATATCTGTATCAAAAAGATTCCTCATGGAAGATCCGTTCGGTCCGGGTCTATTGTTTTATGTTATTCTTAAAAAGGAAGATGAAATAAACAAAATAAAAACGATTTTAAAGTTCGTGAAGGATGATCTTCCGGGGGACGAACTGGAAAGGATATTATATCCGAAGGTGCTAAAATGATTGCGGTTGTGGGGGACAGGGAAACCGTAACTGGTTTCAAACTGGCGGGAATCAGGGATTGTTATGAAGCGAATGGCGATAATCTGAAAAATTTGATGGATGAGCTGAAAGACAAGAAGGTAATAATAATCAATGAAAAGTTATACAAAATTATCGAGGACAGTTATCCTGGAAAAATATTCATACAGGTACCAGACAAAAACGGGGCGATCGGTACGGATGATATCAAAAAAATGATAAGAGTGATTGCGGGAAGAAACCTGGATATCTGAAACTGTATTTCTTTTTATTACAAATTCACAAAGATTAAATGATGATAAAAGGGGAGATAGAAAGGATCACCGGGCCCGTCATAGTGGCAAAGAACATGCTGGGTTCGAGGATGTGGGATGTCGTAAGGGTCGGCGAATCTTCAATTCTAGGAGAAATTATAAAACTAGTAAACAACCGGGCATTCATAGAGGTATATGAAAATACAAACGGCCTGAAAATAGGTGAACCGGTAATATCCACTGAAAAACCTTTTTCTGTTGAACTCGGTCCGGGACTCATAGGAAGCATATACGATGGCTTACAGAGACCGCTGGAAATAATAGAGAAGAAAGAAGGGGAATTCATGGGAAAGGGTATCCGTATTAATTCGATTGACAGGAAAAATAAATGGGATTTCAAACCGCGCGTAAAGAACGGGGATGATGTTCACCCGGGTCAAATATTGGGTACAGTGAAAGAAGGGATAATAGAACACAGGATAATGGCTCCTCCTGACATTTCTGGTAAGGTAACACTGATAAAAGAAGGGAATTTTACTGCCGATCATATTATTTGCAAAATCGGTGATAAAGAATTAACAATGATCCAAGAGTGGGAGGTCAGAAGAATAAGGCCGTACAAAAGAAAACTTGGATTTATAGAACCGCTGGTGACCGGACAAAGGATCATAGATTCCCTGTTTCCCGTAACCAAGGGGGGTTCGGCTTGTGTTCCGGGTGGTTTCGGTTCGGGTAAGACCGTTCTCGAAAGCGCCATAACAAAGAATTGTGATTCCGACGTGAACATCATATGCAGAACAGGGGAACGGGGTAACGAAGTGACAGAAATAATAAACGAAATGAAGGGTTCTGTCGACAGGGAGGATAACCCTCTGATGGAAAAATCGGTTCTCATCGTGAACACTTCCAACATGCCGGTAGTGGCGAGAGAGACATCAGTTTACACCAGCATCACAATAGGCGAATATTTCAGGGAACAGGGATACAACGTAGTCGTTCTGATAGATTCTACTTCCAGGTGGGCGGAAGCATTGAGGGAGGTATCAGGAAGGTTAGAAGAGCTTCCCGGGGATGAAGGATACCCAGTATATATGGAAAGCAACATGGGAGAATTCTTCGAAAGGGCAGGAAGGGTTGACAATCTCAACGGGAACGTGGGATCGCTGACACTGATAGCGTCCGTCTCTCCTCCGGGCGCGGATTTTTCAGAACCGGTAACCCAGTCTGCCATGCGTTCCTCAAAGGTATTCTGGGCACTTGATCAGAAGCTTTCGTGGAGGAGACATTTTCCGGCGATAGACTGGCTGGTTTCGTACTCCAATTATGTTGACGAACTGAAGGAATGGTATGAAAAACAGACAGGCGGGTGGGGAGAATGCAGGAAAAAAATACTCGGTTTCCTGCAGAAAGAATCGGAACTCGAAAGGATAGCGAAGGTGGTAGGAATCGAAGTTTTACCGGAGAAAGAGAAATTCCTTCTGGAGATAGCAAGGATAATAAGGGAAGACTTTCTCCAACAGGATGCCTTTGACAAGGTAGACTGTTACACCGGTATCGCAAAACAACACAGCATGTTAAAAAGGATAGTAAAACTACATGAGAATGGGATGAAGGAAATAGAATCCGGAAAGAAAACGGCAGAGGTACTTGATCAGAAAACGAGGGGCAGGTTTGCGAAAATGAGGAATGAATTATGATAGAATATCAGACTCTTACACAGGTAACTGGACCGCTGATATTCCTCGACGGGATAAAGGGAGTCGGTTACGGGGAGATAGTGGAAATCGAGGTGAACGGTGAAAGGCGAAACGGACAGATACTGGAACTGAACAGGGACCGGGCGGTTATACAGGTATTCGAAGGGACCAGAGGAATAGATATTGAAAGGACAAAAGTTAGGTTCACCGGAAAAACAATGACACTCGGAGTCTCGAAGGATATGGTAGGATCATCATTTTCAGGAATGGGTAAATCACTGGACGGACGGATGGTAACAGAGAAAGAAATGGACATACACGGGCTGCCGATAAATCCGGTTTCAAGACAATACCCGAAGGAGTTTATAGAGACCGGGATATCCGGTATAGATATAATGAATTCCTTGGTGAGGGGGCAAAAACTTCCGATATTTTCCGGTGTAGGTCTGCCGCATACGGAACTTGCGACACAGATAGCGAAACAGGCAAGAATACCGGGGGAAGAAGATTTCCTGGTCGTATTCGCCGGGATAGGTGTGGGATACGACGACGTGAGATATTTCAGGAGAGAATTCGAGAAGGCAGGTGCTCTAGAAAGAATAATTCTTTTCATGAACAAAACGACCGATCCCACGATCGAACGGTTGGCGACCCCGAAAATCGCTCTCACAACGGCCGAATATTTTGCATGGGAACTCGGATATCATGTACTTGTCGTGATGACGGATATGACTTCATACTGCAACGCGTTGAGGGAGGTGTCATCGGCAAAGGAAGAGATACCCAGCAGGAGGGGATATCCTTCATATTTGTATACGGATCTTGCCG
Source organism: uncultured archaeon (assembly GCA_964447525.1). Taxonomy (GTDB): domain Archaea; phylum Aenigmatarchaeota; class Aenigmatarchaeia; order QMZP01; family QMZT01; genus JAFGDH01. The sequence continues at coordinate 9,602 of CAYUSU010000039.1, forward strand.
GGATATACGAAAGATCAGGGAGAATTCAGGGGAAGAAGGGATCGATAACCATGATGCCGGTACTGACGATGCCGGAAGATGACATAACACATCCAATACCAGATCTTACAGGATACATAACAGAAGGTCAGATTCTTCTTTCAAGAAATATGTTCAGGAAAGGCATAAATCCTCCCATAGACATGTTGTCATCTCTGTCGAGGCTCATGAATCACGGGGTCGGGAAGGGAATGACGAGGGAAGACCACAAACCCGTCTCCAACCAGTGTTACTCAATTATGGCAGACGTCGAAAAGCTGCGTGCACTCATATCCGTGATAGGTGAGGAAGGGTTGAGTGAACTGGACAGGAAATACATCGAATGGGCGAACAGGTTCGAGAAAGAATTCATATCACAGGGAAGGAACGAAAGAAGGAATATGGAAGATTCGCTTGTGAAGGCATGGGAGCTATTGTCAATGTTACCGGAAGAAAGGCTGAAAAAAATAAGTCCGGAAACCAGAAAGAAATACGGTTTTTTCAATGATAAAGAAAAGTCCTAACAGACTGGAACTCATGAAAACCAGAGAAGAGATAGATGTTGCGAATAGGGGGAAGGATATATTGCAAGATAAGACGGATTCCCTAATGTCTCTTTTCTTTTCACACGCCAAATCGAGAACTGAAAAAAGGAAGGATCTGGAAGTCCGGATGTCAGAGGCATTCAAAAAAATGATTCTTCTGGAATCATTGTCCGGTTATGTGAATGTAAGTTTAGGGGCGTCGTCTGTCCCGACCGGAGAAGTGAAGATAGAAGAACATTATATGATGGGTGTGGGGATGCCAAAACTTATATGGGAACCAGCAGCGGGGGAATTTCAGTTTCTTAACGTACCTGTTATTTTTGACGAATTAAAAAATGATTTTGATAATATTCTCGAAAATTCGCTCTCGGTAGGTGAGATGGAAAAGGGTATTTCAATACTTTCTGAAGAAATAAAGAAGGGGAGAAGGGTGATAAATTCCCTTGAAAATTTTATCATACCGGAACTCCGGTCTTCCAGAAAATGGATAGATTTCAGGCTGGAACAAATAGCCAGAGAGGACAGGCTGAGATATAAAATAATAAAGAAAAAAATTGGTTTATTTTGAAATGAAAAAAGAGGGTGGTTAAGAAACCATCCCTAAATTCATAATCGGAAGGAACGCCGCCATCAAAAAGGCAAATATGCTCAGTGCTATAACCCCTGGTATGATTATTGCTATCAATATTGCAAGAACCGCTTTGCCTCCGTTAACTTCCTGGAGCCTCATCAGTCCCAGACCGCTCAGTACCAGCGCATACATCCCGGCTGCTATGTTTATGAACGGTATCCACCCGAGCAGATAGTAGGGTGTCCCTGCATAAAAAATTGTTTTCATTGTTTGCTCCAGACCCTTCCTGGCTCCAAGGACGTAAACCCATAAATGAAGCCAAAGACTCCATAACAGGTTAAATACTATGATTCCGATATAACCCGTTATTATCATGATCACTAGAAAAACTGGACCAATTTGCATTGGCAACTGTGATGCTAACATCGACGGGACCATTAAATATAGAAGCGTTGTGGTTATCCCGCTTAACACCGCGACCACTATTGACATTACTAGCATATATTTGAATGCTTCGCCGATCGTCACTTTTTTGACCGAATCGAATGCTTTTGAGGGTTCCTTCAGAAATTCCATTCCTTTATTGAAATACACACCAAAATCCATTTGAGATCACCTTGTATATTTCTTCATTTCGATATTTAAATTGTTTTGATCCTTTACTCGATTTTGGAAATGGGTATTCAATCTTTTTTTAGATTTAGTATGGTCTCGGCGAGGTCGTTAGTTTTCTTTAACATCCCCCTGACATCCTCTTCTGAAGCACCGGTTTGATCCATTACCATTTCAACATCATCGTCCGAAAATCCTTCTTTCTCCTTTTCGGTTATGTTACCGGTTATCTGGAATGTTTCCTGACCCATCATATTGACCTTGGAAACCTCCGGATCTGTTATGACGATCTCACCGTCGGACGTCTTTATTATGACTTCCTCTGCATCTATGTGCGTCATATGCATTCCCATCTGTTTCATGGCACGTTCGAGCTGTTTAGGATTTATCTTCATGATATATCACCTTAGAAATAAATTGTAAGGAGGTCTTTTATATTTTTAATTCGAACCGATATGGAGACAAATCTATATTGCAAAGGATGTTTCCAAACATCTAAATCGTTTTAAAATTTAATTAACAAATCTCATCATGCTATTCCAGGTTTTGGATGTTGATTACACCGTAGTCAATGAACTTCCCGTCATACGTGTTTTCGGCAAGGGGGAAGACGGCAAACCGGTATGCGGTTTTTTTGAGGGGAATCCCGAGAGATATCTTCCTTATTTTTATGTCGACTCGGAAACTGACATGAATAAAATTCTGGAGGGGGAACCTAACGTGCATAAGACTGAGAAGGTGAAAAGGTTCCTTCCGATAGGCTACCATAAAGAAAGGAAGGAAGTCTGGAAAATATATCTGAAAAACCCGGTAAAAACGCCGGAAATCCGTGACCGGCTAAAAGCGAAGGGGTTTGATGTCTACGAAGCCGACATCCCGTTCAAATACAGATTCATGACGGACTTCGGTATCAAGGG
>CAYUSU010000040.1:0-11037 GCA_964447525.1 uncultured archaeon
CCCAAGATGATCTGTTTGTTAATTTAATAATATTGTTACTAAAAAGTCATTAATTATACTGGTTTTTTAAGTCTTTCTCCATAATTGTGTAATTATGAAATATGGCGTTGTAATGAAATTTGGTGGTAAGGGTTTAGGGACATCAGGCTATATTGACGAAGCCACTGATATTGTTGTTTCAAACAGGAGCAGAAATCCGGTTGTCGTAGATTCAGCGATTGGCGTTTCTGATAACCCAGATGATCATTATGGAACTAAAACAACAGATCATCTTTTTGGCGTTGCTGATGTTAGATTAACTGGAAATACACGATCATATCATTTAAAACAAGTCATTAATCGGCATAAAACGATTCTGAGAGAACTTACGTTGGATGATGATCTCTTAAATAGTGAATTTAAATTTCTTCAATCTCTTTTAGCGAGAAGGAAAGAATACAGATCTCAGCAAATGTACGAAGATGAAGTTGTAGCTTTAGGAGAGGTTATGTCTGTAAATATTTTTTCTAAATTGCTGAACGAAAAGGGATATAAATCAATACCATTAGATGCTCAGGACATTGGATTTATAACAAATTCACGATTTGGGAATGCAGACATTCGTCCAGAAAGTTATGAGGAAATTAGGAAATTTTTTATTGAATTTGACGCCAAAAATCCTCGAATTTGTCCGGTTGTTACCGGATATATTGGTAAGAACAGAAAAAATCAGAGAACAACACTCGGTAGAGGCGGTACTGATTATACAGCGATTGCATTGGGAGCTGCTCTGGAGCGTGACGTTGAAGTGTGGAAAAAAATCGAAGGTTTCTATAGGGTTTCACCCGGATTCGTGAAAAGTCCCGGAGTTGTGGATAAACTTTCATTCAATGAAGCAGAAATACTCAGTAAATATGGCGGTAAAATTCTTCAAGAAAAATCAATAGGTGCAGCAAGGAAAGGAAATAAAAATATTTGGATAAGATTTATGGATGATCCTAATGCTCCAGGAACTCTTATAATATCCGGAGGAATTAAGAAGGGTAAAGTTAAAGCAATAACTACTTTGGATGGAGTGAAAGTGCTAAGGTCACGTCCAAAAAATTATTTTCAGAGGACTTCTATTAGTTCCGTGTTGGCTGGTAACAAAGACGTGGATGTTTTTTTTGATTCTTATGTTGAGGGGGAGCCTGGATACGCAATATTTGTAGTTAGGGATAATGGATTTCCATCAATACAGGATCATATAATGAAAACGGCAGAAATTGGAGTTTCTGGTGAAGATGATAATCATATAATTCAAGTTGTGGGTGACAATATCTCAAGAAACCATAATGTTCATGGGAGAATTGGAAAAGCGATGAATAAAGTTGAACTGTTATTGAAACAGAAAAACGAAATGGAAATAGAAAGAAAAAGAAAAAAAATTCCATTCATTGAACCAATCTATAAAATTCAACCTGTAACAGAACATAGTTATGGTATTGTTTGTACAAAGGAAGCATTGCATCCGTTGATGGAAGCATTGTATGAAGAATTCAAAGATGACTGGGAGAATTAAATCCACGGAAGATATTTAATATTCACTTCCATTAATAGTCAATAACAGTTAATCTTGTGGTGATCATGCCGAATAAATGTACGAAATGCGGAAAGATACATCCTGACGATGCTCCGTACCTGATGGACGGCTGCGACAAATGTGGCTCGAAGTTCTTCTTTTACATCAGACAGGAACTGCTTTCGAAAGCGGAGAAGGACATGCAGGACATCTCTACGAAGGAGATGAAGGAGATAGAGCAGGATATCAGGGAAATCGTCAGCAAGGAACAGAAGCTGGACGAAGACGATACCGTGATTCTTGATGTTGAAGCGATCCGCGTTGTCAAACCCGGCAAGTACATGATAGACGTTACCAACCTTTTCACCCAGAAGCCCATCGTGATTCGTGTGGGTCCCGGGAAGTATGAGCTGGACCTCTCGTCCCTGATGCAGAAATTCCGTCGAAAAAAAGAAGGGGACTGATGCATGGAGATAAAAAAAAGGACCGTTTACAATGTTGCCTGGGTATGCCTGATCGCGGGAATAATATTTTCTTTGATTTCGTTCGTTTCCCCCCAGACTCTCGTTCTGGGGTTGATGCTTATCGGAATATGGATAATTGTGGCGGTTTACTGGGCCGCCTTTACGATAAAGGAAAACGGCGTCTCCGCCAGAACGTATGCCGAGTTCGGGATCATTTTCGTCGCTATCGGAATGAAGATTATTCTCCTTCCCAATCTGTACATTTCGGTCAACTGGCTTTTTGGCGTATTTATGGTGGTTGGAATTGTTCTCCTTCTTATTGCCGGGGTGAAGAAGTTCAATGACCGTCAGAGCAGGGAATTCAATGTCGGTCTTTCGGCGATAGGGCTTATTGCGCTGTTGTTGATCATGGCCGGAATTATTATCAACGTGGTTTGCACTTTCTTTTTTCCGGATTTCGTGGGAATAGGTAATTACTTCTTCGTCATCGGATTCGCGATAGGAGTGATCGGGATATTCCTTTATATTGTCAAAGAGAAGGCGTTTAAAAAATGATTTTTAGTGGATATTTAAATATTAAATAACTTTTAAGTAGTAGTATAAAATAGGTAATTATCATGAGCGACTATGTCTCAAAATATCTGAAGAAAATCTCGGAATATGCGTTGGAATATGGATTCAAAGCGCTGGAATCCCTCGGTTTGGGAAAGAACTATGAGTTCAGTCCGGTTCTCGCAGGAACTGGTGAAAGGAATTATTTTTCAACTTATGACAAAATCGATGTAATCAGCAATGCGGTGTTTAAACGAAAACGAACGGGTGGCGTTAGCAGAAAAAAATCAACTAATAGAACCCGCAAGACAAAGAGAGAATACGGAAAAAAACATCCTGATATGCCTGTTCCGAAGGAACACAATATAAGAAAAACCCGAAAGACGCTCAGAAACCGTTAAAATACTATTTCACGAATTCTATCCCTTCATTCGAAACCTCGATTTTCATGAAGTCCCTCGCAGCCTTCGTGTTTTTGAAGACCTTCCTCGATTCGTCCTCCAGTTCCTTTACGTTCTGGTAGCGCCTTGAGAAATGCGTTAGAATGAGATTCTTTACCCCGGACTTCTTCGCGATTTTGGCAGCTTCTTTTGCCCCTGAATGCATCCGGTCCTCCTTCGCTTCCACGAAGGTCGCATCGTGTATGAGGACATCCGATCCCTTCGAGATCTTGACGATGTTATCGCAGGGTTCCGTGTCACCGGAATAAACCACCTTTATTCCTTTCCTGATCACCATTACGTCTTCCAGACGTATCTTCTTCCCCTTGAACTCGATCTCCCCCTTGCTTTTCAGCTTTCCCACCATCGGACCCTGGCGGAGACCGAACTTCTTCCCGGCAAGAGAGATGTCCACGTTCCTCCTGTCCTTTTCGACAAACGCATAAGCTACTGACGGGACGGTGTGCTTGGCCGGAATCGAGAGGATATCGTAATCATCACACTCGTAAACCCTGGTTATCATGTTCCCCTCGTAGGGCACATTCTTAGGGATGATCCTGAACCCGGCTCCCCAGTAGTTCATGTCCTTCAGGTTCTGCACGAATCTGTCGGCATCCGGGCCGTATATGTAGATCGGATCCTTCCTGCTCTCCAGATTCATGGTGTAAAACAATCCTATCAGGCCGATCCAGTGGTCCGCGTGCCAGTGGGAGATGAAGATGTTCTTTATCTTCATGAAATTGAGTCCTGCTGTTATGATCTGGCGCTGAGTCCCTTCACCGCAATCGAGCAGTATGCGATCCTGTTCATATCTAAGAAAGACGGACGCATGGTTCCTGTGTGGCGTGGGAGGGCCGCTTCCAGTCCCGAGGAAAACGATTTCCAGCATAAAAATAATTGGAATGGTTATTTAATATGTTTCAATGTTTATTCAATCTTATACCAATCTGTTCGATAGGATATTTAGATAGAAGTTGAACAAAATTATTAAGATAAGTCAAAATCAGCCCGATGTTCTCAACAAAGTTTTGATGGCGGCCCATAATTCACTGACAAAATAATAATGGTTTATGAGAATCGGCAAGGGGATCACTGTCATAATCTGATTCAGGAGGAGTCCATCCCGTTTTTAAATCATTTGCAAGATGCGGGAACTTTGGTTTAGAAACATTATTCCATTTCATAAGATTTTCTATGATTGAATTCGCTTTTCCCGGCTCGGTTTCGGCTATAACCAGTCCAACATCCCCGTAACGGCTGTCCGGAATTAATATCTCAATCGTATATTTGGTACCTTCACCATCAAGTCTATTATGAATCATAACTTGGCGAGGTCCTTCCTTTTCGGAAAAAGGAACCTGTATGAAAAAAGGCAGATTATCATCATCAAGATTTGACATATTTCTTGTCATTGTTGGGTATCCGGAAGGAAAATTAAATTCAGTTACAACACCGCTTGGGGGTTCTAATAGATCAAACGAATCTCCCGAATTAGGGTCAACAATGCATTTTTCATTCTTGTATTTCACTGATTCAGGGTTAACCACTATCGTAACAGGATGGAATCCTTTGGGAACAATTTCGCTCCTTTTTCTGTTTCTAGGCACTCTGAAAGTTGATGTCCATAATCCTTTCCCTGTCTGAGACATAAAATATTTTCTGAAATCATCGGAACCCGGATTTTGCCCATCATCCCCTAACACAGCGAAAGAAGCCTGTCCCAATGAGGTGCTTCCCAGTTTCAGGTGTTCGTAGCCGGGAAGAGAGAGTATTTTATCACTTTTAACGAAATAAATTGAGCTAAGGCTGTAATCCCCGATTTCTTTCAAACTTCTGACTTGCATTACTTCTACATCTGCCATAAGAATAATTGACAAATAATTTTATAAAAGCAGGTGAATAGTCACTTCTGGGACCATTCTCTCGTAACGGAGGAAATGGACGCGTGGTTCCTGTGCGGCGTGGGAGGGCCGCTTCCAGTCCCGAGGAAAACGATTTCCAGCATAATATAATTTTGGTGTCCCTGTATTTTAAAAGGGGTTTACCGGAAAAAGCATTTATTCTTACACTATCTCTATCCGGTCAATCGGGTATTTTTTGAAAAGAGCCTCCATAGGCAGTCCACCGGTGGGATGATTGGCCTCGAAGTAGGAGTGTTTCGAATATCTTGGTAAAGAAATTGCGGTTAATTCACAACCGGCGTCTTCGCAGATAGGAAGAGATAATTCATTTATATTTGTTCCCGGTTTTGCGTGGAATTTCAGTTTCATCATGCTTGAATTTACGTAAGAAAATCTTATAAAACCCAAATGAACCATGATCTATTGCCCGTCGGAATTGATGACGGTCTCGGATCATGATCACTTATGAATATCCTCTTCCTCCCGTTTTCCTTTTTACAAATCTCATGGTCAAGACGATAATGACCATCGCAATTAAAATGATTATATAATAGTGATATTCAGAATCTGCTGTTTTTGGCGCTTCTGGAACGTAACCCATTATGTCTTTTTCCGCCATGTTGTAGGCCATTTCCGCGAGCAAAAGGGCTTTTTGGTAATCCTTCTTTTCGAAATAATATAGCGCCTGCTGGAAGAAGCCCCTCGCTTCATTCACTTTAAGGCCCATTTCAAGGGCTTCCCGTATCTTGTCGTTGGTCTTGGAGATCATCTGATTTGTCAGTATGCTGTCCGTTAAGTTCAGTTCCTCCCCGTCTGCGGTTTTTTCCACGATCCTGATGGTCATGTTCCTGATTTTCCCGAGACCGGGAGATTCGGCTTTCAGCGTCACTATATATTCTCCTGATGCGGATTCCGGCGACGTCACGTTAAGAATTATCTTCCCGTGTTCGTTCTTTTCCAGAATTTTTATGGTCCCCCCGGAGGAGTTCCATCCCCCGGGAACATCCAAAGTAACCTTTATGTCGTGAATCTCCAGATCTCCTGTGTTGTTTATCGTGACCACTATATGACCCGTCTCTCCCTGAAAAAATAATATTTCCGGCGGGTAAATGACCTCGAATTCCCTGATCGGGTTCACTGCCGGAACCGATCCGCTCCCCCCGGGGGCGTAACCAGATTCCCGAACCACGCTGAACGAGACGGAGGTGGAGTTCATGTTTCCCGCCGTATCATTGCAGTAAAAAATTATATCATGATCCCCGTAGGATGCAGTAAAACCGGAATAGTAATGAGTGATGGAATCATTTTGTATGGTGACGTTATCCGCCCCGTTTAGGGAATACCCGCACCATGAGGCATTCTGGTCAATAGTGATGTTCGCCCATAAGAGCGTGGTCGTGTAAGACTGGCTCTTGGGGGATTCAACTGTTATGTCTGGCGGGTTTATGTCATCATCATAGGTAACGAAATACCCGACATTATTCGTGTAATGGATGTTATCCTTGCCCGGGTATTGGGAATTTCTCCCTTCCCATGCGATGTGCAACGCATTGCCCTGGACCGCTATGCTGGGGTATTTTCTGTCGTATTCGCTCTCGTTGGTAATTTCAACGATTTCCGTCCAGTTATTGCTGTTCGCGTAGCGTATGTTATCTTTGGCGGGATAATCGTCATTACCGCCGTACCAAACCACGTGGACAACTCCTCCGCTTTCAATACCTATTGAAGGGCGTGACTGATCAGAGGAATCCTGATTCGTCAGGATCACCGCGTCGCTCCAGTTGAGACTGTTCACGTATCTGATGTTCATGTAAATGGGTTTTGATACCATGTATGCCATGTGGACTACCCCGTTACCCCCGACCTTTATCGAAGGCATGGCAGTTATTCCGCTTTCCCCCACATTCTCGTTTATATTGCCCCAGTCGTCGCTGTTCGCGTAACGTACGTGATTGGATTTTCCCGGCGTTCCCCCGTACCATGCTATGTGGACTACGCCGTTACTTCCAATGTCCAGCGATGGGTAATATTGGTCGTAAGAATTCTGGCTGGTTATCTCAATAATCTTGGAGAAATTCGTGCTGTTTGCGTAACGTATGTTGTAATAATCCGGATTGGCGCTGGTTTTGCCGTACCATGAGATGTGAACTATCCCGTTGCCGTCTATTCCCATCGACGGGGATCTCTGGTCGTAGTTTATCGGGCCGGTTAATATCAAGGAACTGTTCCACTGGGTGCTGTTGGCATAGAGTGTCTGGTGGTTGGACGGTGACGGGGTCTTTCGTCCCTGCCATGCGATATGGACAATGCCGTCGCCGTCAACTGCAATGGAAGGCCAGTACTGGGAGTAGTCGATCCCCTCCGTCAGATCTGTTATCTTGCTCCAGTTCGAACTATTGGAATAATATGTATTGTAAAATGACGCTCCCCCGTACCATGAAATATGTGCCATTCCATCCTCTTCCACCGTGATTGATGGCCTGTAATGCGATCCCGAGAGGTTGTCGGTGTATGACGCCGTGTTGTTCCATGTACCGGATTTAAGGTAACCCCATCCACTGTCGTTTGATTTTACCCTTGCATAAAAAGCTTTATCCGCGTCCATGGAGACATGGTTTTCCTCAAAACTATAATATTTGCGGGTTATTCCCGTCACGTTTATCTCCGGGCTTCCGAAGGATATATCATCATCAATCTGGAGTGTAAATTCCAGACCCTCCGACGTCCATGTCATGTTCGTCCTGGTGTTGCTGCCGTTTTCTCCGTGTGACGGGCTGGTTATTTCAGGAGGATTTTCGGTTGATGCCGGGATTACGAATATATCATCCCCGGTGGTAAGCGGTTCGAATCCGGTGGCGTTGCATGATATGTTGAAGTTCTTTAAGCCGAAATCGAAATAGGAGAAATTCCGGCCGTATTCATAGAAACCGGAAGAGTTCCATGTCATGTTGTCCGACATGTCGGGGAATTCGATCGAGCAGTTGGCTCCTGCCACGGGAACTCCTGACGTCACGTTCGTATAATTAGCGAAGAATTTTACCGTTTCTTCCACGATCTTCGTTTGGCTGCCGAAGGGCATACCAGCGTCCGTTTCGTCCCATGTCGTCAGGTTGGAATTGGGGCCGGCGGAATAAGAGGTGAATGATGCCACGGTGAAATTGATTGTCCCGTTGAAATAATCCACGTTCGTGCACACGGAATCCGGGCAGGGAGATCCGTCCCTGTAGACAGCCGGGTGAATATAACTAAGGTTGTTCAGGGTAATGTTCGCGGACTTGTTGAGGTTGGACAGGATTACAGAGTCCATGCTTACGTTGTTGTGTGTTATGTTGAGATAGTTATCGATATCAAGCCCGCTCACGTTGACGTTTTCCAGGAACTTTATCCTTCCGTAACCGGTAGCCTCAAGGATAGCATTGCTCACGTTGGTCCTGTCTTCGAGCTTGTGGAATTCCGTCGTGTTCCCGTCGAATTTGGAGAAATTGGGGAATTCTCCCGTTGTCGAGTTTATCTCGAAAAAATATTTTTTGGTCATGTTGTTGCCTGAGCTGTCATTCGCGAATATCGTTATGTTATAAAACCCGTAACTCCAGCCTGACGTGTTCACGGTGAACGGGTAACTGAAATTCAGCACTGTCCCGTTGTGGTTGACCGTCATCTTTTCGGGATAATCCTCATGAACCATGAATTTCAAAACCCTTCCCGGTTTGACCCTGCTGTCGTTCAGCGGGAAAACGATCGAAATATCCGGTTCGTCGTTATCCGGGACTATGGTCATTATCGGGTCCCCTGCCACCGAGGTAATGAAATCCAGGTAATCAATGGACATGTACGCCGCCTCCGCGAACGTGTATCCGGCCGCATATCTGGAGAACAACACGTTCTCGCGGGATATTCCGGAACACCATGGTTCGTAGACGCTCCCGATACCCCCGGTTCCCCCGAATCTGAGCCAGTCCGCAACCGTGTTGTGCGTGGTCGAGCCGGGATCGTCATAGCTGTAGGCGTTGAAGCTTTCCCATGAGGTATAAATGGAACCGTTGCTCACGTTGAAGGTCAGGATACCGTTTTCTATGGCATTCGCTCCAAGACCGCTCCCGTAGACGCCGTGGCTGCTGTATCCCATGACGCTGTTGTTGTTAACGTCTCCCGGTGAGGTGAGCGCGTCGTTCGTGTCTTCGAAACTAATATAATCACAAAGTCCCAGTTCCGAACAAAGTATGCTGTTGGCGGAGGACATGTAATCGCACGTGCTCCCGGCGCAATCCGGGTCGTCGTCAAGCACCCATTGCCCTTTCATTGACCTGTTGGTCAGGGACGCCCTGTCTATCATGCCCAGAACCTCGGTCACGTTATAACCGTCGAGCCTGGTTACGAGGTATGATAGATTGAAATCTTTCGGCGTGTAAGTGTCAGTCCCCTGATATTTGAAGCTGTCGAACCTCTCGTCCAGGTTAAGGTCCGCGTCCCTGTTGTAATAGGGGTTGTAATGCCTCCAGTATATGCTGACGTTCTGGAAAAGAAGAGCGACCGCCCCTTCCACAGATCCGTAATCAGCCGCATTGAGACCACTGTCCTGAAACGTGCTTATCTTCAGGGGAATTCCCTTCGCCAGGACTATGAACCTTATCCTTTCCTTTAGGCCCTTGCTGACCAGGCAATCCTCTATTGACTGCTTGATATGGGTGTTGTCAGGATAGGCGTCCCCGGTGTCGTATTCCTGGTCATATTGCCCCCTTGTTATCACTTCGCTGGTGCTCGCGTTGATCGGGCAGACATTCTCGCCGGGTATTCCCCTTTTGCTCATGTAATAATCGGCTATCTCCTGTCCATCATTTATGGAATTGTTGTTGTCATCATCCGTGTACTCGGTGTTGTAGACCATGAGCACGTGGAAATAAAGGCCCGGGGAATCCGCCGCGAGCACGGGAGTAATCGTGCAAAATAAAGCCATCAGTGAAATCAATATAACGATTATCCTTTTTTCGAAATCCATACAAATAATATGAGTACAAAAACACAAAAAGCTATCACACGTCGTTTATGCTTCTGTTTTTTATATCTTGTTGAATAATCTGAAATATGGAATATCTCGTTCCTAAGATCAAAGAAATAGCGGAAAGGATAACGATTGCAGAAAACAAGAGGAAAGTCCTGGCGGAGTTCCTTCTCTCACTCAAAACGGACATGAAGCTTTCTTCACCTGTTCAGCTGAAGGATCCGAACGGTATAAGGATTGCCGCCGTCGATGGTGGCATCGTCAAGCGAAGCTTGCATGGTTTTGACTTCATCCTCGCGCGCGGCGCAGGAGTCGTGTTCGACTACTCAAACGGGAAGATCACCAAAGCCGAATATTATCCTGACAAAATACCCACACCGGAACTGTCCATGGTGGAAGCGCTTTCGGATATCGAATGCATTTACTCTTCATCCATCATGAGAGTGAGAACGGAGATAAAGACGGCGAAGGAAACCGTAGAAAAGTATCATCCTGATATAATTCTCATGGACGGATCGATAATGCCTCATTGTCAGGACCGCCCTTCCAGCGGATCTAAGGTTTTCAACAATTACATGGAGATAGTTGGGATGTACAAAAAACTATACGAAACATGCAAAAACAACAATACCATCCTCGCCGGCGTCGTGGAGGATTCCAGGGGTATAAGGTTCTGCAACATAATACGAAGGAGCATACTTTCCAAGATCAATGATTCATCCGTCCCGGAACTGATACAAACGCTGGAAAGGACGAGGGATACGAATCTGTTATACTGGATCCTGTCAGAGGGCGAGCGTACGGACGTTTTCCAGTACTCCGACAAACCAGGAGAACATCCGGTACTGAAGGATTTCGAAGGATACAGGGATCATATCCATTCCTTCTACCTGAAGACCGCCAAATACGACCGTCCGATAAGGATTGATTTCTTAGGAGCGCCGGATCTCGTCGAAAAGATCAGTTCCACAGTTCTCTCGATCTCCGGCCACCATTCGGGTTACGGCATTCCCAGCGTTCTGATAGAAGCTGATCAGGTAGCCAAGCTATCGGAAGAGGACATAGAAAGCCTTTACGATCAAATCATGTCCTTTACCGGCAACATCCCCGGTATAATGAGGATGAGAAGGGACATGCGTCC
>CAYUSU010000041.1:0-10499 GCA_964447525.1 uncultured archaeon
AGTGCGTACATTGCAAACATCCATCGAAGCACATGGTTTATTTCGCGAAAGCATACTAATGGAAAGACAACTTGATTCGATTATTGTAAGTTGTCACTCGTCATGGTTCAGTACATCGTTAAAAAACTTTATTTATATTTTTATATTATGAAAACCGGAACGAACGTAGTAGGCTTTGCTGAACTGAGAAAAGAAATATTATATTCTGTAAAAAGATCTGAAAATTTATCCCCTGTTGGATCATTTACAAAAATAAATGGATATGAAATCGGGAAAAACGGAGTCAACAGCAAAAGGTACACTGAATCGCGTCTGTCCGGTAACGGCAGGCAGACTTTATATTCAAATAGTTTGAATGACGGGACCGAGGTAGTTGTCGCCGTGAGCAGTGATAAAAGCAGAACTAGAATAACATTCATTGCCCCTGAAGGAAAATACTTTTTCAACGGAAACGCAGAATTTTCATACAATTTTATCGGAGGTTCTTCTGCGATGGAAGATACAGAACCAATGCATGCAATAATGGGAGCAAACATGCCCTACAGACTTCTTGAATTAGATAGTGATTTTTCAGAAGTGTTTCTCGGAACAGGTCCATTTTTCCAGGAGCTTGCTGATTTTGAAGGATTAAAAACGCCCAAAGTAATTTCTGATCCCGTGTGATCATTTCTTAGCCAACAGAAACACTCCCGCCAGCACTATCACTATTCCTATTGCTTTCGAAAGATCAATGGATTCTCCTAAGAATAGAATGGCCATAACGACTGGAACGATGATCCCGAAGCCCGCCATTATCGGAGTCTCGATGGACACGTCTCTCGAATGCAAAGCCTTCTGGAAGAAAAGGAATCCCATTCCTCCGATCACTACGGCTATCCATGTGGTAAGATTGATTACCAGACCGAGAATGGACGGGATGCTGAAGGTGAAACCGATGAGGACTGTCTTGATCAGGAAAGAAGCGAAGCCTACCATCGCTCCCCCTATCATTCCCTCGAAACCGTTCACTAGATTGAGACTAGGACGATGCCGCATAAAACCAAAAATATCGCGATCCATTCCAACCTCCCGTGATCTTCCTTGAAAAAAACAACTCCAGCTATTATCGGTATTACCAGAGATATCGAAAGTAATGGCTGAACGGTTGTGAGATTTTCCATGGTAAGAGATGCCAGATAAAGTATCACCCCGATCGCACCGATCAATATAGAGAATAACCACAATTTTTGCTGGAGTATTTTTCTGATATCGAAAGTGACGAAATCACCCATGGAACTCTTCTGTATCGCTGCAGCGATTCCGTAACAACCCGCAGCCAAAAGAGCGAGAACAACCCCAAGCATAATAATATTATCACAGAACTTGGATAAAAAGCGGAGGGTGGGAGTTGAACCCACTTATGCCGGTATCTGCGATTCGAAGGAAACGGGTACAACCCGTTTCATGTTATCAGATCATTGACAAAATTGTCTCTCCATACCGTTTTTGCCTCTCGCACTTTATGTGCGAGTATCGAAAACAGCGACTCCGTCGCTGCAGCCGGCCACATGGCCGTTTTGTTTTGGAGGCGTATCAGAGATTTCGTGCTGATATGCTACCTCCGCGACTCGCTCCGCATATGATATGAAATAGTAGTAGGACTAATTTAAAAAATGATGGGGAAGCGGCATTTAAAATTATTAAATTTTGCTTTTAATTTTCAATAAGGGTTAGAGTATGATCATAAAGCCGGGTTTCGAGACAGAGATGGCCGATTTCGTAATCGAAGAGCCTGAATTCGGATTCAACAAGAAGGATGACTGGGCGGTCGAATTCGGCGGGAGCATATCCGCCGGAGTGACCATCCATGACGGGAAACTGTTCTTTGGTTGTGCGGACTACCATCTTTACTGCGTGGATGCGAGTACAGGGAAAGAAATCTGGAGATTCCGCGCGGGTGATGTTAACGATACTTCATATCCGATCATTGACGACGGCATCGTTTATTCCGGCTTTTTCGATGGTTATCTTTATGCGGTTGATGAGAAGGATGGAGAACTGATATGGAAATTCAAGACCGGCAAACGGGTGACCGGAACACCGACCATATGCAAAGATCTCGTTATTTTCGGATCATGGGACGAGTTCATTTACGCGCTCGACAAGAAGACAGGGAAAGAAAGATGGAGATTCAAAACAGGCGACAGGGTTGGGTGCACGCCTACATACGATGGAAGGAACGTTTACATCGGATCGTTCGATGGATATGTTTACGCGCTGGAAGCCAAAACCGGGAAGGAGATGTGGAGATACAAGACAGGCGGATCAATGTTCAATTATCATCAACAACCGATAAGGGAAGGGATCATGTATTTCACCAACTGGGATGGATATGTTTACGCGCTGGACACAAATACCGGGAGGGATGTCTGGAAGTTCAGGATGGGTAAGGGAACCGGAGTCACGCCATTGATCCACAACGATCGGATTTATTTCGGGTCATGGGACAAGAACTTCTATTGTCTGACGCTGGAAGGGAAGGAGATATGGAGGTTCCGGGCAAAGGATATTCTGGAAGATTTCAAACCGTTGATACATGAAGGGACCGTATATTTCGGATCAATAGACAAGAATTTTTACGCTTTAAACGCAGATACGGGGAAGGAGGTCTGGTCATTCCAGACAAGCGGAACGATATGGTCCACGGCCGTCTTCTTTGAGGGGAACGTAATATTCGGAGGATGGGACTGTTACCTGTATGCGTTGGACTGGAAAACCGGGGAGGAGAGATGGAGGTTCGTCACATCCACCAACAATCCCGCCCTTCATATTCTGAGGGTCAACTACAGTTTCACCGGAAAGATCGAGAGTATGATAACGGAGGACTTCGAGGAGATCAGTCAAACGGAGATCAACGTGGATACGGAGGATAATGTCTATTCATCCAAGAACCAGTACGTAACCGAGACGACTTATTCAAGTTCCAAGAAATACGGGGATAAATAATACACTTTTTACTTAATATGCCTCTAAGGTTATAAAATATTTTTAGTATTTATATTGTTACGTGGTCACAGTGTATCGATTTTGTGAATATTTAATGGCTTTCTTAGATAAGTTCAATTGAAAGGGACATGCAAAGTTTCGGAACCGTTAAATTCCTCTTAGTTTCCCCGACTCTGCGAAGTAGGGTCGGATTGCATCCGCAAAGTTGAATTTTCACTTTCTAGAAAGAGTTGGTAGGAGGGCTTGGTAATTTAAAAATATATATGCCCATAAATATTTATAATAAAAAGATGGTGAACGAGCAATTAGTCGACTATATTAAAAATGAAAAATCTCAGGGATACTCTTCTCAACAATTATACGATTATCTTATTCAGCAAGGCTACAATCCGAATGACATAAAAGAAGCAATAGATTACGTTGAAAAACCACAAACTTCAAGTTCTCCAAATAAGAAATTTACATTTATTGGAGTGTCTGCAATTATTTTTATTGTAGTTGTTGTGGTATCATTTTGGTTCTTAACAAATCCTATTTGTAATAATGATTTAGAATGTGGTGATGATGATATTAATACCTTAGATGTATGTATAAATCCATCTGAAAGAATTTCAAAGTGCCTTAATGCACAACAAACTCAATTAAGTGATGTGGAAGAGGAAATTACCATAAACCAACAAGATTCAGTTTCCTTTAAAATTAATGATGAAAATCATTTAATTGAAGTTGAAGAAGTAACAGATAATTCAGTAAGGCTTGCTATTTATTCAGAGCCCAAAAAAGTCACACTGAGTATCGGAGAATCTAAAGAAATTGATACTGATAATGATGGGCTTAATGATCTCTATGTAAAACTTGTAAGAATAACTGATGGAAAACCAGTGTTTGAAATTAAAAGTTTAGAAAAATCGGGTAAATTAAATTTAGATATAACCAGTTCTAAAAACACTTATCAGATGGCTGAAGCAGTTTCTGGGGAATTCAAAATTGATTATTCAGGAAAACCATTTAATGGTATTGTATTATATTCATACTCAAAAGATGGATTTGATGAGAAATACTATGCTATGACGAGAGGAAGTATTTCATCCAGTAACATGAATGTGATGAAAGTTGCTTTTAAAGCATTTAGATTAGATGAACATGGTTATTCAGCAGGTACTGATTACTTCTATAACGAGGGGAATTATCATTATACAATATCTGTTTATGGCTGTGAAACTGTTACTTCTACATTAAATAAAGATTGTTTTAAGATAGTGGAAGAAGAACTAACAAATGTAAATCCGCTGAAAACTATATCAAAAACAATCAAAGTTCAGGGTGGAGTAAACCCTTCTGAATGTAGGGTAAGTGAAGATTGTACTAAAATATGTGCTGGCTGTAAAGATGGTACCCAGATATGTGAACAATCAGATGAAAAATGTATGGATTGTTTTATGGATACTCAATGTAAATCTGGCTATAAATGCAGATATAATACTTGTGTAGCGTGGGAATGTGATGAAAATATTGATTGTAATGATAATGATGCTTCCACAAAAGATATCTGCACTGATTTTAAATGCTCCAATACAGAAATTACCGAATGCGTTGATAATGATTTATATTGTCCAGAGGGTTGTGATACAGATACTGATAATGATTGTACAGATAAATGTGGAGGTCAAGTGACTGATTGTGAAACCAGTGTATTATCACAAGAGACAATAGGAAATGTGCCAAACCATGATTGCTTTATAGATAAAGCCAAAGATTGTTGCCCTGCTAAACTTGTTACTGAAACAGAAATAAACTTTTTTGGCATGTTTGTTTATTCTAAAACTTATAGAGAAATAAATGGTTTAGAAAACGAGAGTTGTGTTCTTTATCAGCGTACAGACAATACTTCTTATAGATATTCAGAAGAAACTCGTCAACAAATGTTAGATAGCGGAATGACAGAAGAACAAATTGATGAACAACTTGCACAACAAAATCAACAAGCACAAGAGATGATAATAGGTAAAGACAGCACTTGTAGGTATCCTATTGATGATTTAGTAAATATACTCGAGGAAGAAAAACAAGGTAGATTCTCAGGATCAACAGAAGATGTTGAAAAATATCAATGTACTGGTTCTATGTACGAATAAGTTTTTTATAATTATTAGAGTCCCACAACTCTTAAAATAATGTCTACCCTCGGCAGTAATTTATAGAAAATTCTATTGGATTTAACTACGGGGATTAAACCAATATCGAAATCCCCAGATAGCCCGCATAAACGGCGTAGAACAGGACAAGCGCGATTCCTTCGATCCTGCTGATCTTCTTCTTCGTGATTATGAACACCATCAGGACCAGCGAAATGATCATCATCGCTGCGATGTCGAACGTTATGAAGGTAAGGTCGACAGGTATCGGCCTGATCATGGCAGCCACACCCAAAACGAGCAGTGTATTCGAGATGTTTGAACCCACGATGTTTCCCACAGCGATATCGGCATGTTTCTTCAGGGCGGCCGACACGTTGGTCGCGAGTTCGGGAAGCGACGTTCCTAACGCTACGATCGTCAATCCTATTATGATCTCGCTGATCCCGTATATCCTCGCGATTCCGACTGAACTCTGGATCAGCAATTGCGCTCCTACCAATATGCCGGCCAGACCGAGAATTATTATTATTATGAGCTTCCATGTATGTTCGTGTTTATTTCCGATGAAGGGAATATGGAACTTCTTCTCTCTCTTGGTCGTTTTGAGAAGATAATAGATGAACCCGATGAAAACTAAGAACATCAGCAGGCCGTCTATCCTTCCTATGACGAACGGGTTCGGGGAAAAATCCAGGAAGTTGAAGCATAAAATTATCATCACAACCGCGGATATGATCATGAACGGGGTCTCCTTCTTTATGGTGGAGCTCCTCACTTTAAGCGGATAGATGATCGCAGTTATCCCGAGCACGAGGGCGATGTTAAGGATGTTGCTCCCCACGACGTTGCCTATCGATATTCCCACGTTCCCGGAATAGGAAGCGATGGCGCTGACCGCAAGTTCTGAAAGTGACGTTCCAAAAGCGACGATTGTCAGCCCTATGATCAGCGGAGGAACGCGGAGGTTGGAAGCAAGGTTGGACGCTCCGTTGACCAGATAGTCGGCCCCGTTAACCAAGACTATAATCCCGGAAAAGAACCAGAAAACAAACCCTGCAACGGAGTCTCCGGAAATAACGCCAAGAACGAAAAACAGGATCACAAGTAATCCCTGGAAGACCTTCCGGTTCATTTTAAATAATTGGGAAAGTCCAGTTAAATATTCTCGATAACACGGGGGAAATATTGCAAAAAACTATAACTATAAATTTGAACAATTATTAAAGGATAAAATGGACTACCTCATATTCTTTCTGATACTGATGGGGGCGGCTTTCATACTGCCGGAATTCGCCAAGAGAATTCACATACCATACGTGACCTCGATAATAATAGCCGGAATTCTGATAGGGCCGTTCGCGTTCAACCTCGTAAATTTGGGGGAGGCTGCCACACTGTTAGCCTCGCTTGGAGCCATATTTCTCATGTTCACGGCCGGGCTGGACATAAGGCTCTCGTCATTGAAAAAGATAAAGGAAAAGATATTCGTGCTGTCGGTGATAAACGGCTTCTTCCCGTTCATCACGGGATTCTTGGTGATATCATTTTTCGGCTACGATTTCATGACCTCTTCCCTGATAGGCATAATATTCATCTCCTCGTCTATCGGAATAATAATACCATCGCTCAAGGAGAGCAACCTGATCGACACCGACCTTGGAAAGTCGATAATAAGCGCCACCGTCTTCGAGGATACCGGGAGCCTGCTGCTGATCGCGGTTATCCTGCAATACGTGAATCCGATTTCCTCAATCCCGATCCCGCTGTACGTGATACTAATAATCGTTTCTCTGGCGCTTCTGATAGAGTTCCTGCCAAGGATAGAGAAGTTCTTCATACGGAAGAAGGGAGAGACCCAGATGGAGGACGTTTTCGAGAGGGAACTCAGGTTCACCTTCATAGTCCTCATAGCGACCGCTCTGTTATTCGAGATCATAGGCATGCACGCCATAATAGCCGGATTCTTCGTCGGGATCATCCTCTCCGACATAATAAAGCACAGGATGGTCTTCCACAAAATCCATACCATAAGTTACGGGATTTTCATACCGATATTCTTCATCGTCATAGGGATGAGAACCGATCTGGGCGTGGTCTTTTCCGCCAGCCAGAATCTGATGATAACATTGGCTATACTTTTCTCCCTGATAGCATCCAAGTTCATCAGCGGTTACGTGGGAGGGCGGCTGATAGGTTTCAGAGATCTGGAAAGCAGGGTGATAGGAGCGGCAACGATCCCCCAGCTGTCGACCACCCTCGTCGTTGCGCTGGCGGCGCACGAGCTGAAACTGCTGGACAGCGTGCTGATAACCTCGATAGTCGTCCTGTCCGTCGTGACCACCCTCCTGAGCCCGCTGCTGGTGAAGATGTTCCACAGGAGGATGGAAAAAGGAAGGAAGGCGAAGCTGAACGGAGGAAAGGCACCTCCCCGGAAATAGAAACTCTCACTTATATTGGAAAAGAATCAAATCTAGGTTATGGATTTAACGTTTTTGATGGAGCCTGTTTTCTTCTCTTTGATAATCCTTCCGTTGCTGATATTCTTTGCGAGGATACTCGACGTCAGCCTGGGAACGCTCCGTATCATCTTCATTACGAAAGAGATGAAATACGTCGCCACGCTGGTAAGTTTCTTTGAGACTCTCATATGGATAATTGCAATAGCGCAGATCATGCAGAATCTCACAAATTTCATAACGTACATCGCATATGCCGGCGGCTTTGCGACCGGGACATTCATGGGAATATACATAGAGAGCAGGCTTGCAATGGGATATCTGAGCGTCGTTATAGTCACGAAAAAGGATCCCACGGAACTGATAGAGAAGCTTGAGACAACACACTTCCGCACGACGACGATAGACGCGAAGGGGGACGAGACGAACGTAGAGATGATCTTCGTCATAATAAAGAGGAAGAACCTGAAGAAGGTGATCGGTATGGTCAAGAATTTCGACTCCAGTGCGTTCTATTCAATAGAGGACATTAAGGACCTCCGCCATATTCATCTTCCATCCAAGAGACACCACTTCAAAACGCACGCAATTTCGAGGCATTCGAGAAGGAAGGGGAAGTGAATTGAAAAAGTTCGTATATAACTTTTTGTGCGAAATAAAATGGGTCGTGGGAGTGCCTTCGGTACAAATAGTCTCGCTATCGCTCGGATATTAACAAAACGATTTTTCGTCTCCAAAAATGAATGGGGAAAGGGCGTCTTAGAATTTCCAACCTTCAGTTCTGAACATTGTTATTAAATCCATATTTTCTATCTCATATTTATCGCAAACGAGAGGTATCCTTACTTTATCTCCTCTTAATTTTTCTTCAGATACAACAATTCGTTTTATAGAAATTATTGTTTTCTGAGGATTTGTGGCCAATTCTATTGCTAATGCTATAATCCACGTGTCTGCATCATATCTTCTGTCAGCTTTTATTAGAGATGGGTATTTATCTAATATCTCCTTTACAAGTTCTATCTGTCTTGGTGTAGGTTCTTTGAACATCTTTTTCTGGTTTTTAGCCCATTTGGATAATTGATCATCATTCTGGTTAATTTCATTGAATACTTCTTTTGGTGCAATTAACCTATCATCATCAATAAGACCCTTTAATTTATCCCAAATACTCGGAAAAACATCTAACGGGTTATCTCTATTTAATTTCACTAATGAAGATGTATCAATGATATAACAATTAGAAGTCATTTTACCGCCTTCGCTAATACTTTATCAAAGTTTTTAGATTTTATTGAAAGGTAATTCAATGCATCTGTGTAGTTTATGTATCCACGGTCGTAGTTGTTTGCCACAAGAGAAACAAATTTAGTTCCGATTTCTGAGATACATTTCTTATCTGCGGAGATTCCTCCGCCACCTTTCTTTCCTTTTCTTTCTGTTTCTATTGGTCTTGGTTTGTATCGATTTATAATATTCTCATAATCGGTTTGTGTTATGTATTTCAGTTTCAACATATTGAATAAAATCATAGCTTTGCTGACTTTGTACTTTCTTGACAACAAATTGAGTGTTTTTTTATCTGTTAAACTTTCACGATTATTCTCAAATAACGTTTTTGCGGTTTCTTCTGGAAGAAATATGGAAGATGCAAATTCGTTGCACCATTTTTCAATCCTGCTTCTACATGGCAATGATATATCTGGAAAATCTATTACAGATTCTCCTAATAATATATGGGCAAACTCATGCATCAAAGAAAATAATCTCGCTTCAATAATGTCTTTGGTGCTGACAACGATGATTGCAGGAAGTTCGTCGGATAAAACAAACCCTCTTGCATCTTCCACTGGCATGGAAAACTGAAAAACCAGAATATTCATGTTTTCAAGAATGTCTCTCAGATAGTTGAATAGTTCGTAAGGTGTTTTGAATTTTCTCTGTTTTTCTTCATTTAATTCGAATATATCCCTATATTTTCTTGCTAATTTTTCAGGTCTATCTGAAATATCAGCCTTTTCAACCCCTGCTTTTGTCTCATATTCAATATTTCGAGATAATTCTTTTCCAATTTCTTGCAGACTTCGTGCCTTTCTTAAAACAAGTATAGTCTTTTTATAAAATGTGTTCGTTTTATTCGGGATAAACCTGTAATCCTTTGGATTTGGCTTCTCCTTTTTCGGATTCGAAAGCAGAAATGCCGCTATCGGCCTTCTGAAACTCTGGGATAATTCTTTTAGTTGCCTTAAAGTTGGTTTTTTCCTTCCCGCCTCAAACGCTCTCACATTCTCCGAGGTGGTTTTAATTCTCTTGCTTACATCTTCAATGCTCCAGCCAGCACTCTCCCTGAGCCATTTGAAGACTTCCGGCTTCACATCAACTTTTATTGATTTTCTTGGCATTCGGACACCTATCTATGCTTTTCTTATGTGATTATCATATCGCTTAACAAATTCAATTTCTTTTTTATTTAGATCATAAATTTCCCCAATAAAATCATCTATTTTATCTAATATGTTTTTAGATTTAGCAGTTCTGAATTCACCAACTCTGCCAGTATTTGGGAGAAAACAATTCAATAGACCATTTGAAATTTTATCTTTCAAAATCTCAATTTTTCCTTTATTTTTATTCAAGACTTCTAACTTAGGAAATGGAAATTTTTCAAGCAAACTTAATGGGAAATCTCTTAAGTTACCATATGTAGACCAATAGAGGTAGAATAGAGATGAATTTATTATTAAAATGCAAAAATCTCTTTCTACTGAGTATTCAAATCTAACCTCTTCGATTTTTGTTGATTTATATGGCATTTTTTCTAATGCGTTAAGCCAATAACCACCCGTTTTTCGAAATTCCATTTTTTCTTTAAAATCCTTTTTGTTAATTCTTTCTTTTACTATAATCTCGGAGTTTTGTT
>CAYUSU010000042.1:0-10431 GCA_964447525.1 uncultured archaeon
TCCTATTCGGGATCATCCAAGGAATATTCGAATGGCTACCGATATCCAGCCAAGGGAATCTCGTTCTTCTGATGGTTTCGATGTTCGGATACTCGGTCGGCGAAGCCATATCATATTCCATCTTTTTGCATACAGGAACCATGCTGGCGGCACTGGTGTATTTCAGGAAAGACATTCTTTCCATTCTCCGTTCTCTGCCCGGTTACAGAGTAAACTACAAGGAAAACAACGGAATGATCAGTTTCCTTGTACTGGCAACCATAATAACGGGACTGGTAGGTTTTCCTATTTACATGTATCTTAAAACAACGACGTTCGTGGGAGAAGTGTTCATCGGATTAGTGGGAATGGCACTGATATTCACCGGATTGATCCAAAAGACAGTAAAGGGTTCTGGAAAGAATGGATTGAAGAATCTCAACCTAAAGGATTCCGTTCTTTTGGGGATTGCTCAGGGACTTTCCGTCATTCCCGGGATATCCAGATCAGGCATCACCGTATCGTCCCTTCTGTTTAGGAACTACGATTCTTCATCGGCCTTGAAGATATCGTTCCTGATGAGCATTCCAGCCATATTAATAGCGGAAATCGGGTTGGGGGTTATGGGAGGAATTCCTTCATTGGGGATAGATAAAATAATAACAGGTCTCCTGTTTTCGTTCGTGTTCGGAATGCTGACCATTCATGTGCTGATCAAGATAGCGAAGAAATATGCGTTCTGGAAGTTCTGCATAATACTCGGCATCATCGCTTTGATTCCGCTTGTTTTCTACCTGTGAGTTTCTTCTTTCTGACCTCTTTTTCAACCAGAATATTTGCTATTATGAGGAACACTCCTCCTACGAGAACATGGAAGGTTATGACCTCGGAAAGGATCAGCCACGCTAGGACAACCGCGGTAACCGGTTCGGAGAGCAGGAGTATTATGGGTGCGTTGTGCGCGCGTATAGTCTTCAGGCCCATGGCATAAAACGTATACATAAGGAACGAGGCTATTACCAGCCCGGAAAGGAACACCATGGTCGGAAGTTCCGGGACGAGGGCGACGTTTTCGAACGGTATGAAAAATATACCTATTATCCCCCCGATGAAAAACACCCAGAAAACCACCTTCCAGTATTGTTCCCCGTGCCTCTCGAAGTACCTCGTGGTTACCATGAAGGTTGCGTAGAAAAGCCCGGAACAGAGCGCGAGAATGTTTCCGAGCATGTATCCTCCGGTGAGTTCGAAGCCGTATATTATCCATACCCCGATGATGGCTATGATTATCGCGGTTATTTCCCATTTTGATATCCTTTCCTTGAGGAAAAACCAGGAAAGCACGGCTGCGAACACCGGATAGAAATACAGCAGCATTACAACGTTGGAGACAGGGGCGAGGGTCATTGCCCTCACATAGGAATTTATGCTGAGTGTCCCGCCAAGAAATCCCGCGAATATGAACATTATCAGTTCTCTTCTGCTTATTTTGATTTTGCCCAGGTCACGGGTAAAAACAATCACCAGAAGCATCAGCAAGGCAACCGAAAATACCCTGAAGAAGGACAAGAGAAATGGTGAAATATTTGTCCCTATAAGCTTCACCCAGATGCCGATAGTTCCCGCAAATATTCCGCCAAGAATGAGATAACTGGTTCCCCTCATATTACTCTATTGGGATGTCCCGTATAAATCTGCCCCGGTTTCGCTTTTTAAGTCTTCTTTCCAATCGGTTTTCATGAACATTCTCGAAGTCCTGCCGGAATACGAGGTAAGAAGGATGAGATCCAGATGCAACCACGGGAACTGCGAGAAAAAGCCCAGCAAGAAACTCACTTTATTCGAATTTGACAGATTATCAGAACGGTCAAAGGATCTTATTTCTTTGTTTCTTTGCAGCGATCACTACGAAAAGACGATTGCAGACCTCCCGAACAAACTGAAACCGATCAAGCAGTTCGGAAAATCAATAAAGGGAAGGGTCGCTGACATCGGATTGGTGACTCATTAGCTCCCGGTAATGTATTTAAATTATTAAAAACAAATAGCAAAAATAATCTTATACCCTGTGACTATTATCGGGACGGTAGCTCAGTCCGGGAGAGCACATGGCTGAAGACCATGGAGTCGTGGGTTCAAATCCCACTCGTCCCATATACTTTTTAATTCTTCCATCCAAATTTTTAGATATGTTATCAGAACGTGCGAAAAAATGCAGTCCTTCTCCGACCCTAGCGATATCCGCAAAAGCGAAGGCATTAGCGGCACAAGGGGAGAACGTCGTAGATTTTGGAGCCGGGCAGCCAGACTTCGACGCACCGGAACACGTCAAAAGAGCGGCGATAGATGCGATCAATCAAGGCTTCAACAAATACACCGCCGCTTCCGGGATGCCTGAACTGAAAAAAGTGATATGCGATAAATTTCGAAGAGACAACAAGATCGATTATAATCCTGATCAGGTTGTGGTTTCATGCGGAGCAAAGCACTCGATATACAATATAATGCAAGCGGTCATAGGTCCGGGGGACGAGGTTCTCATTCCGAAGCCATACTGGGTGACCTATCCGGAACAGGTGAAACTCGCCGGCGGGAAACCAGTTATACTGGAGACGGATAATAATTTCAAGCTTACCAGTGAGTATGTAGAAGAGAAGATAACCAGCAATTCCAAGCTGATTCTGATCAATTCTCCCAACAATCCCACTGGAGCGGTGTATGACAAAGAGGAACTGAAAAGTATCGCGAAATTGTGTCTGGAAAACAACATTCTAATGGTTTCCGACGAAGTGTATGAAAAGATATTATTCGATGCGGAACATTTTTCTATCGCCTCCATGAGCGATGAAATTCGAAATATCACTATAACGGTCAATGCCATAAGCAAGACATACTGTGTCACCGGATGGAGACTGGGATACATGGCCGGACCGGTTGAAATAATGAAAGCCGTTTCCAATCTCCAGAGCCACATGACTTCCAACCCCACATCAGTCATACAAAAAGCTGCCATCGAAGCCATATCCGGCCCGCAGGAGTTCCTCGTTCCGATGATAAAGGAGTTCAGAAACAGGCGAGATTTCATCCTGAAACGATTGGAAGAAACAGGGATGGAGTGCCCGAAACCCGAAGGGGCGTTCTACGTCTTTCCAAAGATTCCTTCAGATAATTCAAACAAATTCGCTGAAGAGCTTCTCGAAACCGAGCGAGTGGGAGTGGTGCCTGGTATGGGTTTCGGGGCGGAAGGACACATCCGAATGAGCTATGCCACATCGATGGAAAAGATCAAAGAAGGCATGGACAGGATAGAAAGATTCCTGAAGAAATAATTCTATCTATTATTTATCAAATTTACGATGGAGGCACCAACACTTTTAATATATTAAAATTTCTGTTAATTATATGATTGTCAAAATTATGGATCATAAATTCAAAATTAGAAATTGTGAAAATGAAGATTATAGATTCGTATACAATTTATTGAAAAGAAACATGTATGCTCTCTTTGTAAAACATTGGGGCGGATGGAATCCAAAAGTATTCAGAGATAATTTCAATGAAAAAAATATTAAAATTATTGAATATAAAACAAAAAGAGTTGCGTTCTGTGATTTTGAATTCAAGGAGAATTTTTCTTATGTTAACAATGTTCAGATTTCTACATCAATGCAAGGGAAAGGATTAGGAACTTTTTTAATCAATTTAATTGAAAAGGAAACGAAAAAAAATAAGTTAAGAAAAATTCGATTGAAAGTTTTCAAAGACAATCTTGCTAGAAAACTTTATCTTAAACTTGGTTATAAGCAAATTAAGGATGAAGGTTCAACTGTAATTCTTGAGAAAAAATTATAGTGTTGGTACCGAGTAATCTACATTTTTGTTATCGCATCGAAAAGCTCTTTTGCCGAAGCCCTGGGTCCGGCAGTCTCGAAACCGGGTATTCCCAGTCTCGTTCTCACCTGACCAACGAACACATTGTTTTCATATATCTTTTTGAAATATTTCTGTGCGAGTTTCTCAGCTATCTCCTTGTACTGGAGGGGTCCGAATGGATTCGCATAGTAGGAATCTGTGATCCCCTTTTCACCGGTCGTCCCTTTCGCCATCCGTTCGCTTTTCCTAAATATCTCGATTGCCTTTTCAATATCATCGAACTTTTCAAGAATCGTATGATCATCATCTATCGCTTCGTAATTATTCGCGTACAAAAGGAAGTCAATCTCGTAACCTTTCGAAACTTCCTCCTGCGTAGTTATGGGGATGACCGCCCGCGCGTTTATCTTTTGCGGACTATGTATGATCGTTCTGTCCATGTTACCTAAAGCGAAACCCGGCTGGAGGTCGTCCAGACGGACGAAAGCACCGGTCTCAGTCCCGTAGGCTCTTACCTTACCGTCCTTGCCAATTTCGAGGGATCCCATATCGTCGAAAATAACAGTCATGTTTCTTATGTATTCTTCCCCGAGAACACGGATCGCTTCCAGCGTCTCAGACTTTCCTGCACCGGTGTCTCCCCAGAGCAAAACGTTGGCCGAATTTCCGTTCTTCATCTCTATCTTCACCATCGCACCATGCACCGGGAATCTTCCCCTTTTTATGGAAACGGTATTATGGAGCGTAAGCATCATCTTCTTCAGGTATCCGAAATATCCGAATTCGTCTCCTCTTGGAACGGCTGCTACCAGAATACCGGTTTTTTCGTCATCATAAAACACCGTCGGAGGATCTCCGTATTTTTTCAGAAGTTCAGGAGGGGCTCCGTAAGCGTATATGGCATCCGGTTTTTTCTTTAAATCATCCCCTTCGGCAAGATCGAAAAGATTGGCCAGGGATGTTCCTATCCCTATGAAACTCCTGTGGAAAAACACTAGTATGACCGTATCAAACACCTTGGCAGGATAGCAAATCCATTCCCTTTCATCGAACTTCAATCCTTCCAATGGGTTGGAATCGACCTTCTGGATGAATCCGACTCTTTTGTTCATCGGGGGATCCAGTATCAGAGGAGGAGACATGTAAACCTGCCTGATCAGTGGAATGTTCTTCATCTGCTCGTACTTGGAAGGGCATGACCAATCCCTTTTACTCACTATCATTCCGAGCTGGCAGCCGGCAGCCACCTGCCGGTATATTCTGGGATGATCACCTGTAATGTTTTCCCGTATGTCCCTGTAAACCATCCTGGTGAGGTGGCCCAGCCTCTCAACGGTGTCGTTGAATGTCCTGAATGGTTTCTGATCGAGAGGGACGCTGTCGCTATTCTCTGAATAACATACGAAGAACCTCTCGTAACTTCTCCAGAAATTATAAAGATGTTCTATGAACTGATCGATAAGATAGATGTCGTGGAAGAACGGCTTCGCCCAGTGCTCTTCCTTCATCACGTCTTCCTTCGTTTTTATCGCGAGTTTCTGCATCAGATCAAGCATTTTTTCATACTGATCATTTTCGGAAAGACCTGGCGGGAACACTCCGAAAAGCGCTGAACCAGTGTTTCTCAGGTGATCCACGTATTTCCTCAGAACCTCTTTGAAAAGTGACGTGTCAAGTAGTTCCGCGCCGGACTGGGGTATCTTCCCGTGACTGAACACGATTGCCTGTTTTCCATGAAATGCGAAATTTTTCTTCATAACCAGTCACACCAATGTAAGGTATTGCAGTGGAAGCATTAAATATATATTTCCGGTGAAAATCTTAAAAACCAGCAAGTGATTCTGTTATTATGAAAAAGGTCACCGAAGGTAAAATAGAGTTCTTCGTTCCGGAAGAGTCCCTGACAAAGAAGTCCAACGTGTTCTACAACACCGCAATGGAATACCAGAGAGACGTAACCATCGCTTGTCTGAAGGTTTCGAAGCCATCCGAAGTTCTTCTTCCGCTCGCCGCATCCGGTGTCAGGGGCGTGAGGATAGCGAAGGAAGTAGGATGTGACAAAATCATGTTCAATGACGCGAATCCCAGCGCGTGCAGGCTCATGGAAAGAAACCTTAAACTGAACAAAGTCCCGAAGAAGTATTATGAAATAAGGAACGAGGACGCAAGGAAGATGATGCTTGAAAAAAGGTATGATTACGTGGATATCGACCCGTTCGGGTCACCGATAGAATTCATTCGAAACATCGGTTCATGCGTGAAAAATGGATCATTGCTTGGAGTCACGGCAACCGATTCCGGGGCTCTGGCCGGAAAGTTCGCAAAAGCCTGCTTCCGCAGGTACGGCGTAAAGGTGCTAACAAACGATTTCCCGAAGGAAATTGGTGTCAGGGTACTGATCACTTCCGTGATGCAGCATTTGTCAGCGATTGACATGGCCTTTCAACCATTGTATTCTCATGGTAATCATTACTTCAGGGTTATCGGAAGGGTGGAAAGAGGCGCCACGAATACGGATGACAACCTGAATAAAATACGGATGGTTTCATACTGCCAGAAATGTCTGAAAAGGGAAATAGGTATCCGTGAAAAATGCGAATGCGGAAAACGGTATTCACACATAGGACCGATATGGACCGGCCCGACCAAGGACACCGGATTCGTGAATGCAATGCTGAAAGAATTCTTCAATTCCGGGTTCAGGAATCCGAAGGAACTCCAAACAACCATAGAAGAGATCGACGTTCCGTTCTATTATGATCTGCATTCAATCTGCAAGAAACTCAGGAAGAGCCCTCCCAAAATGGAAATGCTTTTCGAGAAGCTGAAAAAAAAAGGATACAAAGTCTCCAGAACCCGCTTTTGCATGAATGGATTCAGGACTGACGCCGAAATAAAAACCATAAAGAAAATAATAAAATGAAAAAAAGGTTGAGGAACCGATTTCGTTAGATGATTTATGTTTTAGATTCAAGTCATCATTCTTTTATGTCCTCTTCTTCCTTGACTTTTTCCTCGACCTCATCCTTGATGCCGAGTTTTTCAACGACTTCTTTGTATCGGTTTCTTATCGTAACCTCAGTCACTCCAATCGCATCAGCCACTTCTCTCTGTGTCTTTTTCTTTCCGCAAAGTACTGCTGCTATGTAAAGAGCCGCGGCAGCAACGCCAATCGGTCCTTTACCTGAAGTTACATCGAAGCTCGTTGCCTGATCAAGTATCTTCACTGCCTTCACCTGAACCTTTTCATCCAGTCCTAAAAGCGAACCGAATCTTGGTATGTAGTCCTGTGGCTTGGCAGGGAGGATTCTTATGTCAAGCTTCCTTGCTATGTAACGATAAGTTTTTCCTATATCCCGTTTGGAAATTCCCGATGCCTTGGAAATCTCGTCCAAAGTCCTCGGAGCGCCTTCCTCGCGGCATGTGGTATAAAGCAAAGCGGCGATTATTGATTCCGTGGATCGTCCACGAACCAATCCTCTTTCCACTGCTTTTTCATAGAGTTTTGCAACCCTCTCATGGATTGCCTGCGACAGGGTAAGGTAGGAAATAAGTCTCTGAAGTTCGGAAAAAGCGAACGACAAGTTTCGGTCCTTTGATTTGATAAGACGCTTGTGCCACTTAGAAAGCCTGTAATACTGAGCCCTCTTTTTAGCGGCGACCTTGAAAAGTTCTCCACGACCCTTACCGATTTCCGTGGTTATTCCCTGGTCGTGTTTTGTAACGGTAAGCGGGGCGCCTGTTCTGACCCTTCGACTCCTTTGATTATCATCGAATGCTCGCCATTCCTGTGTAGTATCTATCACAGACTGGTTTATTACCAATCCGCAACCTGAACAAACCATTTCTCCCCTTGACGGGTCATATCTAATATCTGTACCTTTGCATTCAGGACAAGCCTGTTTTTCTTTCGTAGATTTTTGGGTCATGTTACCCCCCTTCAGTGATTATAAATATCTAAACGTTAATATAATTTTGCATAAGTTATATATAAAGATTTCTATAGTACAACAATCATAATTTGGGGTGGCAGCATAAATACTTTTATTAATTAATACCATTAAATAGTAAGATAAGGGATTTCTATGGCAGACAAGATTGGTGAAGTAAAGGATTTGAAACCCGGTTCTTACGTCACGATAGACGATGAACCTTGTAAGGTAGTCAGGATCACGAAGTCAAAGCCCGGAAAACACGGCTCCACGAAGGCGAGGGTCGAGGCAGTCGGTGTGTTCGACAACAAGAAGCGCACGCTTCTGAAGCCCACGGCTTCGTCATGCGGAATTCCGATCATCCTCAAGAAAGGCGCACAGGTGGTCAGCATATCCGGGGACATGGCTCAGCTAATGGACCTCGAAGACTATTCGATGTTCGATGCGATCATACCGGAAGATCTGAAGGGCAAGGTCGAAGCCGGGAAAGAAGTGGAATACTGGAAGATAGGGGAAAGGATAATGATTAAAGCGGCTAAGTAAAACGATTAAAACATCATTACCGATGTTGATTTTTCTACATCAAGCAAATAGTATAGTGTTTATTTCTTTGTCAAATATTTCTGGATATCTGCCGGATCACAATCAATAATCATTTCTTTTGGAGTATCAAAATCGAGATGGTTCTCAGCCACGAGATGATCTTGGATTTCTGCCGGATCACAATCATGGAATAATTTTTCTGCCTGTTCCATATCTTTTTCTATCATGCTTTTCCATTCTGGTTTCATATCGTAATATTTCGAGAACGTTGCGGCTATGCTTCCGCCCTGATCCAATATTACATCACGTGTCAATACGTCAGTATATCCTCTCACGAAATTGAAAAGTCCACCAAAATTTTCACTGAAATATTCTGCCATATAACCACCTTATTGATCCTAACGCGACAAATTTTTAAATAGGATATGTATCCCAAATAATCGTTTATCATTATTCCATATAGTATTTCTCGATGAGCCTTCTGACGTTTATAGGGAACCCGTTCAAGTGGGCTTCTGGATATTGTCTGATGTCAGATGAGTGAAGACCACTAAAGGGGTTGGAATCCAAAATAACATTTTCGGTTGGAAGTATAATGTTTTCATCTTTTTTTTGAATATAGGTTTCTTCGTTTCTTAATTCATGGGCAACTACCTCATTATCATAATCGTTTATAATTAAACCCATAATTTTCATGATTTGATCATTGCTATCAAAATATCTGAATTTTTCAAAAAGAGTATCAAGTCCAATGAGCAAGTAATTTTTATTATGGTTATTTTGACAAATATCAACAACGCTTTTACCCGTGCTTTCGGTTTCCTTTTCACTCAAAGAAACATTCACTGGAAACCCAAGAGGGACTTCTTTCATCCAAGCATCAATGATTTCTATCCTTTTTTCAAAATCCACTCTATTATTTTTTTCCGGATGGGAATATGAAGGGAGAATGACTCCCTCGTTCATTTTGTATTTGTTTCCGAAATAAAAAAGACCCATTATATGGTGAAAATGTAAAGGATCGAATGAACCGGGATATATCATCGTTTTTTTCATTTTAATCACACAATATATATCATCATAAAGTAGTAATTTATATTTATTGTTCTGCGATTTTTTCCAACTCTTTTATCTTATCCTCAATCGCCTTTGTGAGATCAATATCGAAATTTTCAGCAAATTGTGCCAAAAGAAGATAAACATCAGCAATCTCCAGTGCAAGATTTTCTTTGTTTATTTTAGCTCTTCCGGATTTCATGTTATATAATTCTCTGGATATCTCCCCAATTTCCTCTATTGTATGGTAAAAAATTGTTTCGGTGCTGTGATCACCTTTATTTTTTTCGTCTATTCTCTTTATGAGATCAACCGCTTTTTGCTTCATTTCTTCGATTTTCATAATTATATAAAACCATGTTGTATTAAAAGTCAATATGCTCTATACCAAAAAGACCTTCAATTTCGAATATCAGGTCGAAGAGGCGAATGTCGTGTTGTTAGGGATACCGTGGGACTTCTCGCAGACAGGTTATCCAACGAGGTACGGTCCTTTCTTCATCCGCGAGGCGATCAAGAACATGATCGGATTTGATCCTGAGACGAAAGCGAACGTCTTCGAAAAGTTCAAGTTCTGCGATCTCGGGGATATTGAAGTGGTTCCGGGCAACTGGAAGCCCACGGAGGAAAGGATAAAGGACACCATCACATCTTTATTCGAGGCCAATCCGAAGGTCCTTCCAATCTTTTTAGGTGGTGATCATCTGGTTACTCTAGGGATATTGAATTCGATAAAGAAATTACATAATGAAAAGATAACGGTTGTTGATTTCGATGCGCACAGGGACCTGCTCCCGGAATTTCTCGGTGAACGCTTCTCGCACGTGACCTGGGTAAATCACGCTCTAAAAGATTTCGATATTGTTCAAATTGGCGCGAGGGCATGGTCGGGGGAAGAGGAGAAATTGAAGAGCAAGGTTACCGATGGTTTTCAGAAAACCAACAATCCGGTCTACATAACGATAGACATGGATGTATTTGATCCGAAAATCGCTCCAGAGGTCGGGACGCCGGAACCGAACGGTATGGATTTCGAGACATTTTTGAA
>CAYUSU010000043.1:0-10062 GCA_964447525.1 uncultured archaeon
TTTTGCTGATCATTTTTGCTTCCTTCGGGTCGATCATCTTGTACGCCAGACAGCCCTTGTTCGTGGCGATGGCAAGTGATCCTACAAGTCCCATTCCCGCTATTGATCCTACCTTTGTCGGGACGCCTAGGAACTTCTTTATGTTGTCCAGATGATCCTCGATCTCCTCCGAGATTATGCAGCCGTGATCATTGCACAGGATGAGATTGCCGAGTGCGGTGAAATCAGTCTCCAGAACGAGTATATCGGTATGCTTCTGCAAGGAGGCGATCTCCTTCTCAAATACCGTATCGGAAGTGATAATCCCTTTCGAATTGCCTGCGGAGAATATCCCGATCAGCGGGGTTCCGAGCATGCTTGCCTTGATAACAGGTACGCCAAGCGATTTCTCCATGATCTTTATGATCCTTTCCTTGACGTTGCCCCCGAGAAAACATAACTTTTCGGTTGAGAATCCGTATAACCCTATGTTCGGATTTTTCTGAAAACTAATCTTTTCAATGGCCATTGTATCATTTCGCTTCTTCGTTTGATGACTTTTCCTTTAATTTCGAGTCATCTTTCGAAATTTCCGAAGCTTTTTCTTCTTTTTTCTTCGGTTCTTCCTTTTTCAATTCTTCTTTCGGTGTTTCTTTTTTCACTTCTTTTTTAGGAGCTTCTTTCTTTGCTTCCGTTTTCTTTTCTCGCTCTTCGACCTTTTTGACGATCTCTTTGACCTTCTCTTCAGTCGTTTCCTCTGCGACCTTCTCTTCGACTGCTTTTTTGATTTCTTCTTTCGAAACGGATTCCTTTCCGGCGAGCCTGTCCCTGAGACCTGTGATCCCGCCTTTCTTGTCTTCCGTCTTTTTTACGATAATCTCTCCCGGAAGCTTTGCCTGGACCTGAGCGAAGTCGCCCTTGACCTCTATCGAAATTTTACCGGGAGGCTTCTTGAAGCCTCTGGACATGATAAGCTCGTTAATACCCTTTGAAAGCTTGACTTCCGCTGTCTTGGAATGCTTCATAACGAATTCCCTGATTGTTCGGATGGATTTCTTGGTTCTTTTGGCTCTCGGATGGTTAAGCCATGCTCTTCGCAGGTTTATCGTGTAAACCCGGTCAATCTCATTCGTCTTTTCTGCCATGATCATCACACGTTAAGGCTCTTCCCTCTTCTCCAGTTCTTTGTCCTTACCCTGATCCTTCTGGATCTCGCCCGTTTGAGCGAATACTTCTTGATATCGGCCCATCTTGGCGCCGGCCTGAGGTCTCCCTTTGCGGCGAGCCTCTTCTTCTTCCCGGCTGTCTTGTTTCTTGCCATATTTACGCTCTCGTTATCTTGAAGTCCTTTTTGACGCCCTCTGTGAGAGCGCGAAGTACCTCTTTCATCTGATCGTCGGTTATGTTGCCTTCCATTTTTCCCGACTGGTATATTTGAAGTATGTAAAGCTCAGCCTGTGAAGCAAGCTCCGGGTTCGCTAACCGGACCCTTCCGAGCCTTTCGTATGCGTCTTTGCTGAGTATTTTCCCCAAAAGCTGTTTTTTCATTTCCTCTATCTGTTTCAGCTGGGCCGCCTGAGCCATGTCGTTGGGGTTATTCATATCCATATCAACCATTCATGATTGATTTAGCGATATCGTTCAGGAAAGCCTTCCCTTTCTGGGTAGTGATTCTTCCCTTTGTTTTTCTGGTTTTCACGAGTTCCGCTGCTTCCAGCTGTTGAAGGATTTTCCTGATTATTGATCCTGAAGCCGGGTACTTGTGGCTTGGCTGGTGTCCCCTGTTCTTCTTGGAACCGTACTGCTTCCTGAGTCTCGACACGCCCAGAGGCTTTCCCGCAGCTATCTTCCGAAGGATGGATGCCGAGCGGATGTGCCACCAGTTCTTCTGTGTAGGCGGCCTTTCTCTGGAAACCCCGGTCTTGACTAACGAAGCCCATTCCGGAGCCTTGATCTGCTCAACCTTCTCCAGTTCAGCGGCTATCTTTTCCACGAACTTGTTTACCGGTACCTCTCCTAGCATACTCATAACATCACTCGCAATTCTCTATTATGGGTTTTTACAATTTAAATACTTTATTTTTATGTTTTCCTTCCATATTTTTATACGAATGACGACATTATCCAGCAAATGCAAGTCGTCTATCAAAAATAATAAATCTAATTGGTGAATCCATGTTCAGGGAATGGAAACACGGGGAGGATGTTCTTGCTCAAAGGATTTCCAGGAAGGATCTCCCCGGGAGGTTCAGAAAGGAGATACAGGTCGCCGACGGCATAGCGGTACTAATAGAAAAAGACCGGAAGATATACAGAATACTATACGGCGGAGGGAAACACTCGGTAAATACGCTTGATCTTGACTTCACTCATGCTCTTTTTGTAGACATATCGGACAAGGAAATCAAGAAGGAGATACACAACATCCGTACCAGAGAAATCCGGAAATTAGGAATTGAACTTGACATCAGACTCCGTATAAACGATCTTGACGAGCTCCAGGAGAACATCATGAAATCCAGGACGTTCCTTTACGTGGACGATTTGTGGGATATCATATACATGGAACTGCTTTCAAGCGTGATAGCATCGTATATCGGAGGTGTCAGCATTTCCGATCTGCACGGGGACAAAGGGCTGATGGACAGGGTAAGGACAGGGACAGAGAATAAGGTAAAGGGGATACTTGGTGGTTTCGGGATTGAGATGATTTCCTTGGGGATGAAATGGAACTTCCCAAAGGACATGCCAAAACCATCCGGGGCAGGGGGTGATAATGTGGAAGAGTCCAGAGAAAAGAAATTGGCAGAACTCGAGAAAAAACGTCTCGAAAGGGAAGTGGAGATGCAACTGGAAAAGGAAGAAACGCAGCAGGACATGGAGAACGCCGTCGAGGCGCTGGAGCTTCAGAAAATCAAGGAAGGAATGAGCAAGGAAGAGATATACAAGAAGATAGAGGATCTCAAGCATGCGAAGGAGATCGCTGAGCAGAAATACTTCAAGAAGGAAATCGAGGAGGACGCATTCAAGAGGATGGCCGAAGAATATGAAAAGAGGATAATAGAACTCGAAAGCAAGCTTCCGGAGAAGAAGAAATCATCCGAAAAGCCTGCCAAATACAAGGAAAAGAAGGAAGCCCCGAAAGAGGAGCAGGAAATTCTGGAATAACGGTCTTAATCCACTGTTTCAAGGGACAGCGCTATGAAGGCTATAACGAACCCTAGCGCTATTGATATTATGAAATTGAACGAGGATATCCCCGTATTCAGGATCATGTCCGAAACGTTGTAAACAACGATCGCCACGGCCAGCCCGAATATCGGGACCGATGCCATTCTGGACGAGGATTTCGTCCCCAAAGATATGTTATTACCCAGCCACGCTATCGTTCCGGCTATCCAGAAGAAGTATATGGACGCTATCATGAAGGCTGCTATTGTTTCGAACAGTCCTATGTCCACGAATTCCATGACGGAAATATACCCCCTGTAAAGAGCTAAAGCAAGTATCGTAAACGATACGACGTACACGAAGAACGCGAATCTGCGTTTGGTAAAGGAGTTTTTTAGCTCATCGAACACTCCCACCACGTAATCTTCCAGTTTGAAACCCTTTATGAAAAGATAGGCACCGATTATTCCTAAAATAAGCCTCCATCCTTCATATCCGAATATAGCATAAAGCAGCAAAGCAACAGCGGGGAGACCGAAAACCATCCTCGCAAACTTCGGGTTCTCCATGGTCTCGTGGAGGAAATCCTTGATTTTGTAGTATCCCGATTCCAGCTGCTCGGATTGTTTGACTATTATCCTCTTCACGGAAAGTATCGGTATCTTGGACTGGATTATTGGAATGACGTATTCGTCATCCTTGCCATCGGATACCAGAATCACGAAATCGCTCGGTCTTTTGGCCAGAACCTTGCCAAGCTGCCTGACCACTTCCCTGTCAGACTCGATGCCCCTGCTCCTGTGGCCGGTGATTACGGCCACTTCGGCATCATACTTTTCGACAAGCTCGTCGAACAGCTTGACGGAACCAAACAATGCGTTTGCGTCGCTCTCTTCGGGGTCTTTAAGGCTCAGGTCGCCGGCAACCTTCAGAATCTTTTCCTTCCCCATGACAGGACCCTGCACATGAAGCTTCTCACCAATATCATTATCCCTGTCTACACATAGAACAATCAGCCTTTCCTTCTCCATACGAACCCCTTTTTCGAAGGACAGCTTGATTCAATTGTTACAAGCTGTCAATCGCTTAACGCACGCGTGCGTTAGAGTATGCTAATATATAATTTATAAATATAATAAAGATATTCAGGCGATTGACGTGAAAATTGATGTTGCAGTGATCGGGGGTACCGGTATTTACTCAGAAGGTATGCTGGAAAACACCGAAAAGGTCGGAGTGGATACGCCGTTCGGCAGGCCTTCCGGAGAGATCATCACCGGGACCTTCAAAGGAGCGAAGGTGGGATTCCTGTTCAGGCACGGCCCGGACCATTCCATACCTCCTCATATGATCAATTTCCGCGCCAACATGCACGCACTGAAGGGACTGGGGGCGAAAAGGGTAATAGGGATAGCTGCGGTAGGCTCGCTAAAAGACGACTTCCATCCGGGCGATCTGGTCTTTCCGGACCAGTTGATCGATCTGGGGAAGGACATCATAACGTATTTCGACGGTCCTGACGTAAGGCATATTTCATTCGCCGACCCGTTCTGCCCTGAAACCAGGGGTGTAATGATCGAAAAGGCAAAAGAACTCGGAATGCGAAGCCATGAAAAAGGCACATATCTAAGGGTGGCAGGACCGAGGTTCTCCACGCGGGCGGAATCAAGGATGTTCAGGCAGTTCGCGGACATAATAGGGATGACGTGCATCCCGGAAGCCATACTGGCGAGGGAACTGGGGATATGCTACGCCTCCATAGCCGCGATAACCGATTATGACGTGTACAAGGAAAAGGCCGTCGAAGTTGCCGACGTTATCAGGACCATGAAATCTAATTCTGAAAAGATCGAACGTCTGCTGAGGGCCGTCATCCCCTCGATGCCCGAAAAAAAGGGATGTGAATGCGAAGAAGCACCGGAAAAGTCGAAAATGTAAGGCTTTCCCCCCCGAGATTAATTTAAATATTTATAAACTTAATAGACTATACACTTTATACGTTTCGAAGGATGACTTGAAATCAAAGGAAAAGTCATCAACCGGAAATTCGGTGTTATCATGAAAGCAAGGGACAAGAACCCTGTACTGAAGAAGCTGGTGGAAAACCTCAGGGATAAGTCTTTCAAAGAGAAAAGGCCAATCCTTCTGGCTGTGGCCAAGGGTATTAACAGGCCGAACAGTCATGGACATGAGGTTAATCTTACCAGGATCGAGAAGTACGCGAAGGCGAAGGAGAATATAGTCGTACCGGGTTCCGTTCTCGGAAGCGGTAAAATAACGAAAGCCGTTAATGTTTATGCCCTCAGATTCTCTGAATCTGCAAGGGAAATGATAGAGAAATCCGGCGGGAAATGCCTCTCAATGGAGGAATTCGCCGAGAAAGCGCCTAAGGCAAGGATTTTGGGATAAAATGGTCGGGAGAAAAGCAGCCAAGAAACCAGTAAAAAAGGAAGAAATGATCAATAAGCGTAGCATAATAGATGCTGAAGACTGCATAGCGGGCAGGATCGCTTCATTCACCGCGAAAAGGATCATGAAGGGCGAAACCATCGTCATAGTCAATGCGGAGAAAGCGGTCGTATCCGGCAATCCGAAGGCGTCGCTTGACTTCTTTGAAACGAAAAACAAGCGTGGCGACCCTTATCACGGACCGTTCTACCCGCGAAGGCCGGAAATGATACTCAGAAGGATGATAAGGGGCATGATACCCAGACAGAAAGCGAAGGGCAGGGAAGCATTCGCAAGGGTTAAAGTATTTATGTCCGTTCCTGAAGAATTCAAGGGTAAGGATTTCGAGGTAATCGAAAAGGCCAGGAACCGGCTTGATCACAAGTTCATAACCCTCGAAAAGGTTGCCCGGAAGCTGGGAGCAAAGCTCGAGTGATGTTCATGACTGACAAAACGAAAGATGACCTGGAATTAAAAGCCAAGTCATCATCCGAAGCAGGGAAAGAAAACGCTAAAGAAGTGAAGGTTGACGTTAAGACTGAAGAGAATAAAGAAGCAAAGCCAGAAGTTCCGAAGGGAGTGAAAAAGGAAACTCAAAAACCAGTTGAACCGAAAGCCGAGGTTAAGAAGGAAGTGAAGCCGGTAGAAAATAAAGAAAAACCAAAGGAACTGAAGATAGTCAAGCTTCCCGAAAAGAAGCATTCCAAACCAAAGATCCCCTTCCAGACAACCGGGAAGAGGAAGAGATCTATCGCGAGAGCCGTTATCAAGAACGGGAGCGGCAAAGTCAAGATCAATTACAAGCTTATAGATAACGATGAGAACGAGGTTTTCAGGCTCAGGATAATGGAGCCCCTCATGCTGGCGGGAAACGAGTGGAAGAAGTACGATTTCCAGATTTCCGTCAGTGGAGGAGGGGTGATGGGTCAGGCCGACGCCATAAGACAGGCCATCGCACGCGGACTGATCGAGATTTTCGGACCATCCCTTAGATCGAAACTGATGGAATATGACAGAAACCTGATTGCGTACGATCCGAGAAGGACAGAACCGCACAAGCCACCAAGGTCTTCACAGGGTCCGAGAAGGTATAAGCAGAGAAGCAAGAGGTAGATGATTATGGAATTCGCAAGAGTCAAGATAGCTGGAAGGAATCAGAAGGAACTTGATCAGATATGCGCAGATATCAAGGAGATCGCCGACAAATACGGAGTCTCCACCCGGGGACCGGTTCCTCTGCCGACCAAGAAGCTAAAGATCACTACCATGAAGACTCCCTGCGGGGACGGAACGGGTCACGGTAACGCCACCTACGACAGGTGGGAGATGAGGATCCACAAGAGGATCATAGACATCGGATCAAACGAGCGCGCCCTGAGGCAGGTCGTAAGGATAAACATCCCGGAAGGCGTCAAGATCGATATTGAACTGAAATAGGCTGTTTTTTTGGCTAAAATGGAGATTGTAAGAAAGAATCTACTTCTTCTATTCAACCAGCACTGCATTAACGATCCCGTGCTGGCCTGGCTTGGA
Organism: uncultured archaeon; assembly: GCA_964447525.1. GTDB lineage: Archaea > Aenigmatarchaeota > Aenigmatarchaeia > QMZP01 > QMZT01 > JAFGDH01. The sequence continues at coordinate 7,132 of CAYUSU010000043.1, forward strand.
TGTGACTCTGGCTGATCCCAGTTCCGTCTTTACTATAGCGCCCTTTGTGATCACGTTTCTTCGGACGTAATGCGGGTTTGCGGAGTTCTTCTCGACCGATTGTACAGCGACGCTCTTCACTGTCTTCTTCTTCGGGTCTGCCACATTGATCTTCTCGACTGAAAGAACCTTTAATTTTCTGCCACCACCGATCGTCTTCTGAACCTTTACGTTCCTCTTGCCTATTTTGGTATCTAAGAATACGTTACCCTTTTCATAGAGTTTTTTCTTCCTGCTCTTCCTGACCCTTGCTCCCGTAAGAGAGCGGGTTGATTTCCTGTGCCATTTCGTCATTATTTCACCGTTGGATTTGTATTAATTACATTAAATGTATATAAACTTATAAGCATATGCTTTTAAATATTTGAATTAAAAAGAAAGTATCACTGTTAACTGATTTAGGGGAGGTTAGACAATGCAACAAAGACCATTGGATGTTCTTGGAAATTCGGAGAACAAGAGAATAATCATACAGGTCAAGAACAGGGATAAAATCACAGGTATACTTAAAGCCTTTGACTCGCACCTGAACATATGGCTTGAAGAAGCAGAAGTTCAGTCAGCGGACGGGGAAAACAACGTGAAACTGGGAACCGTTCTTGTCAGGGGAGACAATATAGTTCTGATTTCACCCGCAAAATAATCTTAAAGGATGATTCTTATGGCTAAAGGAACACCTAGCTTTGGTAAGCATCAGGGAAAGACGCATGTCCTTTGCAGGAGATGTGGTCGCCACTCGTATCACGCCACGGACGGCGTGTGCGCAGCCTGCGGCTTCGGAAAGTCGGCAAAACTGAAGAAGATCAAATGGCAGTGGAAAACCGTCACGAGGGACAAGAGAACGAAGTAGTTCAGTATTTCTCAAGTATCCTGAATTTGTCTTTTACTGCAAGGTAGAACGAATTCTTGATGTTTCCACCTGAAGAACACGTAACATCAAATCCGTGATTGGCCGAACGCGTTACATCGCATGTTATGACGATATTATCGTGATAAGAACTTAGAACTTTGCTTATTTTTCTTTCCACAGATACGAGGCTGGGTTCGTCAACCCTGAAAGATAAAGAGTGAACCATGAAAAAAGGATAAAACCAACTCTTTTAAGACCATATTTGGACAAAAAACGGTATTTTTGACCCGAATGCAAATTTAAATAAATTCCCCTATCTATATTAATAATTCGCAACGTATGACGTAGAACCTCGTTCTGCGTCTCTCGAAACATGGGCCCGTAGCTCAGTCTGGTTAGAGCACCGGACTCTTAACGGATATTGGTACCCTTCGGGGGATGACCGAATGGCAGGAAGCAGGTGAGCCTGCTTCTTTCGCTGGAGATATCCGGGTGTCGCGGGTTCGAAAACGCAGAACTACTCTGAACATGTGGTTTGCTTCCGCAAGGAAGCTTTGCGTCGACTATCCCGTCGGGCCCATTTTTTAATCATGGCTGTATTCTATTATTATGTACAGGCATCCCCTTCCGGTGGTTCTGGTGATGGTCACTCACGGAGACAGTGTTCTCCTGATCAAGAGGAACAAAGAACCGTACACCGGATACTGGACCTTCGTGGGCGGAAAGCTGGAGAATGACGAGACCATAATGGAAGCGGCTGCCAGGGAGACAAAGGAGGAAACGGGGCTTGACGTGAAATTCAGGGACATAAAGGCAATTTTTCACGAAAGACTGAAGGAAGGAGACAAGATCAATTTTTCCGGGATAGTTTTCCTCACCCACGCGGAAGCGGACAGTCCGGATTGGATAGAATCCGAAGAAGGCGAGCTCAAATGGGTGAAAATGGATTCCCTTGACGAGGTGAGGATGATACCACAGGACAGGTGGATGGGAGAGAAATTCTTCGATAAGTCGGTAAATACCATCCACTTCGTGGTTGAAGAAAAGAATGGGGAAGTTCTGGGTTTCAAAGAGGTTTAATGAATATCGGACACGTTCTCGAATATTTTTACCAGTTGTTTCTTTCCATCTTTCAGTATGGGCTCTCCGTGGCCCGGGAGGATCTTCGCTATGTCCATCTGGGCAAGCTTCTCCAGCGAGCTTTCCAAATGTTCCTCGCTCCCGCCGGGAAGATCAGTCCTTCCAACACCTTCAGCAAACACAGTGTCTCCCGAAAGGAGTATCTTGTTCTTCTCGTCGTACAGGCAGATCGATCCCTTCGTGTGGCCGGGTGTGTGGATCACCTTCAGTCCGTTTATCACGTCCCCTTCCTTGAGTTTCTGGTCAACCGTTACCGGCTTCATTTCCCCGCCAAAGAAGGAAGCGCACGTGTCCTCAGGGCTCCCCTTTTCCATGTGAGGAGCGTCTAGTTCGTGCACCATTGTCTTCGCGTTCTCGAAGAACTTGTTCCCTCCGACGTGGTCGAAATGCATGTGTGTGTTTATTATGGTCTTTATGTCGTCGAAATTACCGCCCATTCTCTTGAAAAGGTCGTACAGCCTCACGAAATTGAAACCTGTTCCTGTATCCACTATGGTGTCCTTTCCCACGACATAGATGTTAGAATCGAGCCCTGAAAGATGGATCATTGCTATATTGTCCGTTATCTTGGAGAAAGGAGGTATGCTCATGATTATGTTTTGGCCGCAAAAGGATTTAAAAGCATATACTGCATCTTATAAAAAAATATTTTTTAAAGGAACCACTCGGGAATGACAAAACTCAGATAAAAATGAATTTCAGCATCATCTCTACTATTATTATGACAACACATATTCCGATGATGTGTTCCGGTTTGAGCTTGATGGATTCGTCGGACTGCTCGAAGTACCTGATAAGTCCGGCGGTACTCTGCGGCATGACCATCTTATTTTTCTTTGACATGTTATCCACTCGTATAATAATTAGAACAGGGAAGGTTTAAAAACGTTTGTTCAGGCGTA
>CAYUSU010000044.1:0-7841 GCA_964447525.1 uncultured archaeon
TAACAACTATTTCACATACTCAAAGTTAGTTTTAAGTTCATATTTATGGGCAAAAGCCAACTTATATAAAATCAGGTTTGCCAATATTTTTATGGATTCGGATGTTAGGCTGCTTTCACCTCAGGAAAGGTACAAACTGATCGGCAAGCTGAACGAGGAGATCAGGCTCAGGAAATATTCATTCCGGACAGGGAAAGCCTACATTTCCGTTGTAAAGAATTACCTTAGTTCGGGCAAGGATGCAAGAGAGTACATGCTTGATCAAACGGATAAGAGCAGGTCGAGTGTAAGGAACGTCTATTTTGCGCTTAGGTTTTTTCATGAGAACGTGATCAGGGAGAAGTTTGACGAAAGGATACCACTCGCTAAAAATGATTTCAAACTGCCTGTCGTGCTTAACCGGGAAGAGGTAAATAAAATGATAGATGTTACGGAAAATTTGAAACACATGATCGTTTTGATGTTTTTGTATTATTCAGGAATGCGTCTTAATGAATTGATCAACATCAGATGGGAAGACATGGATTTTGAAAGGGAACTGATACATATTAAAAAGGCAAAGGGAGATAAACAAAGAGTCGTTTTTTTACACCCGAAATTGAAGCAGGTTCTGGAAGTTTTTGGTTTGAGTGTGAATGGTCTTGTATTGATGTCATCGAGGAAAAGAAAATATTCCGACGTTACCATACAGAAAATAGTTAAAAACGCGGCTCTGAAAGCCGGGATAAGCAAGAACGTGACCCCGCATACTCTAAGGCATTCATTCGCCACGCACCTGTTGGAAGGAGGGGCGGACATAAGATATATCCAGCGACTGCTCGGACATAAAGACCTTAAAACGACCCAGATTTATACACATGTAGCAAACAGGGATATCAAAAATCTTGCAAATTTATTATAAATTCAAGTTCTAATTATGGTAATGAAAATAATCGTCGGCTCTGGGAACAACGTAAAGGTTGATGCGGTCAGGGAGACGATCACTGATTACGATTTTTTGAAGGATTCCGAAGTCGTTGGGAAGGAAGTGGATTCCTCCGTTCATAAACAGCCGAAAACGCTCGAGGAGACGGTCCGCGGGGCGATCGCCCGCGCAAAGAACGCATTCGTGGAATGTGATCTATCATTTGGGATAGAAGATGGTCTCATGCCGGTTCCGGAAACGAAAACGGGAATGATGAACGTATGTGTTTGTGTGATATTCGACGGGAAGGAGAAACACATTGGATTGGCATCCGGTTTCGAATACCCGAAAGAAGTGACCAAAATGGTCATGGAAAAAGGGCTCGATATAGACGAGGTTTATCATAAACTTGGCCTCACGGACAAGGAAAGGATCGGATCACATGAGGGAGTAATCGGACAGTTAACAAAAGGCAGGTTCACGAGGAAGGACGCGACAAAGGAAGCCGTGATGATGGCTCTCATACACCTGGAGAACTCGCATTTATTCTAGTTCCTCCCAATTATTATTATGCTGCAATGGGTTGTTTTCGCTCTTTTGGGGTATTTCTTCTTCGCGATAGGAAACATAGTAGAGAAGATCATCCGTGTCGGTCACATCAAGAATTCCATGGCGTTCGCGATCCTTCTCGGATTTTACGAGATAATTTTCATCCTCCTCATCCCCTTTTATGGCCTTAATTTCATTGCATGGCCTTTCGCGATGGCCGCGGCCTTCGCCGGGGTTCTGAGGATATTCGCATTCCTCCCGTACGCCGAAGCGCTGTCGAGGGAGGAGGTCTCGAGACTGGTTCCCGTGTGGAATCTCATACCGGTATTCACGATTGTGATGGCTTTCTTTTTCCTCGGGGAGAATCTAACCGTGAATTTCGTCATGTCGTTCATTCTCATCCTCGTCGGAAGCGTTTTGCTTACAATGAGATCGAAAAAGAATCTGTTCCGCCCGAACAAGGCCTTCCTTCTCATGGTTCTGTCAAGCTTAGTTTACGCTGCGCAGGGAATAGTTCTAAAATTCGCTTACAGTGAACTGAACTTCGTCCACGGCCTGATATGGATGAGCATCGGGACACTGGTAACCACGATGTTCCTCCTGTCGAGAAAAAAATTCAGGGATATCGCAAAAGAAGAGATATTGGAAAACGCGTCAAAAAAAATGTTAATTGTGTTCATGATATTCGGTATTCTTGGTCTTTATTTCACAACGCTCGCTCTAAATCTTGGATACGTTTCCATGGTAGAAGTCATGGGTGGCTTCCAGATGGTATTCGTTTTCATAATCGCTTCTGTGTTTGCATTCTGGCTGCCGAGCATGATCAGGGAGGAAATGACACTGAAGAGCATCTCGGTCAAGATATTCTGCATTATCCTGATGCTTTTCGGGCTTTTCTTTTTATATTATTAAATTACTTCTTTTAAGTAACAATTATAATATAAATTTAGGTGCTTTCAATGGGATACATGGACAGGCTGGAAATAATAAGGAATACCGTTAACCCTTACTCGCAGGCAGGAGCCCTCTCCTTTTTCGTAGCAGATGTGTTAAAAAAGGGAAAAATAGGTAAGAAAGTACTCCTGTCAATGAAGGAAATTTTCGATCAGATCACCATACCGGATGTAAAAATCGCTGAATACGGTCTTGATGATCAATACATCAAAATACTGGAAATGATGGAAGACGGGGATTATCTTCAGGTAAACACGTTAGACCAGCTAGCTGGAATGAAAAACCCGGTCGCAAAGAGAATACTCATAGAAAAATACGGGAACCCAGAAATCACCGGCACCAAACCGGAAAAAACCGTGAGTGCGACAAAAAAGGATGAAAAGACTGTTCCGGGAACCCCACAAATAAAAAAAATCCGGAAAAAAGTGAAACCACGGGTACCATCTAAAGATGATTTCAAAAAAAGACTGACTGATTACACTAATTTTCTAAAATCCGGAGAATCGGAAGATAAAATCAGGGAAATGGAAAGAAAATATTTCCCGGAAGTGTTCGACATAATAGAATCAGTCCCGAAAACGGTGAAAAAGCCGGCACATCTGGATTATCCGGAAGTTATCGAAGAAACTACACCGAATTACACCGAAGATCCGGAATTCGCAAAGATCGAAAAAGAAATATTGCAAAAAGGAACTAATATGGCAATCAAAGAAATGATGTCACAGATAACCAAGCTTGACGAAGTTGATGTGTTCGATGCAAGAAATGAACATCAGCTGGACGAAATATTCAAAAACGAAATATATTGAAAATAAATTCATTCGGCGCAAGGATCCGTTATAAAAATAACCCAGTTAATCCGAAACGATTCGTTTTCTTATATATATTAAATTGCATTATTCTAATAATCGGTTATTAAGCTTCGAAGGAATCATAAAAATATGCTTCGGCTTCATTAGGTGATATAAATTACGGAAAAGAAAGAGAAAGACGTGGACAAGAGGATGATCCCGGAGGTGAACATAGGTCTCGTCGGGCATGTTGATCACGGCAAAACCACATTGACAGAGATGCTTTCCGGTAAATGGACCGACACTCATTCCGAAGAGATAAAAAGGGGGATATCCATCCGCCTGGGTTACGCGGACATGACCATATACAAATGCCCCAAATGCAAACCCCCGCATGATCTTTCAACCACCAAGAAATGCATCAAATGCTTCTCCGACGGAATGCCGGTAAGGACGGTCAGTTTCGTCGATGCACCTGGTCACGAGATGCTCATGGCAACCGTTCTTTCAGGAGCGGCTCTCATGGACGGCGCCCTCCTTCTGGTGACCTCAAATGAGGAATGCCCGCAACCGCAGACCAAGGAGCACCTCACAACTCTGGATATCGTGGGGATAAAAAATATTGTGATTGTTCAGACAAAGATAGATCTCGCAGACAAAGAACAGGCAATGCATAATTACAACCAGATAAAGGAATTCGTGAAAGGGACCGTCGCTGAGAACGCTCCTATCGTTCCCATATCTGCCAAAAAAAATGTTAACATAGATATTCTGATAAAAACGATAGAAGAGGTGATACCTACTCCGAAAAGGGACGCTTCCAAACCGCCAAAGTTCCTGATAGCCAGATCATTCGATACCAACAAGCCCGGAACGGATATGGAGAAGATCGACGGCGGAGTTATAGGAGGTTCGCTCGTGCAGGGAAAATTCAGGGTAGGTGACGAGATCGAAATAAAGCCGGGAATAGTGATAAAGGACCAGACAAAATCCATCAAAACCAAAATAACGGGATTACACAAGGCAGGGAAAAATTTGAAGGAGATAGAACCGGGCGGCTTGATAGGACTTTCCACATCGCTGGACCCGTACCTTACAAAGTCAGATTCGTTGTCAGGAAGCATAGCAGGACTGACCGGAAAGATGCCGGACGTCCTTTCCAAAATCACGCTCAGTATCAACATAATGGACAGGGTAGTGGGAGCTAAAGATTCGATGGAAACCGGTAAAATAAAGACAGGAGACCCTTTAATGATCACGATCGGGACGATGAAGACGACCGGTGCCGTGACGTCGGCGAGGGAGAACGAAATCGAGGTCCAGCTGAAAACTCCGATATGCGCGGAAAAGGGCGAAAGGATCGTCATATCCAAGCTTTTCTCTGGAAGGTGGAGACTGATCGGTTACGGCGAGCTTGTCTGAATAAATTAAACTTATTTTTCTAATTCATAACACATTTGATCAGGTTCTTCAAATTCATCCGAAACTAAATAAAGAAATTTATCAGCCGTATAATTCAGGACTTCTTTAAAAGAAAAACACGACGCATTCTTCGAGAAAACGTAGGATGCAATTAACCCAACAACATTATCAAAATTCATAAAAATATATGTCAAAAGACCTTTTAAAATCAATCTGGTCCAAACAGTTTAAATTTGTCTCATATTATCAAATTTTATTTCAGGAAGTATTTTTTTTCTTTCCTGAGAATTGCCGTAAACTTCTACCACGTATGCGGAATGTCGAGCATTACCCTTCTGCAATGAGACATAACCGATTAGTTTAAACATGTTGAACCCGTTAAAAAAAACGTCATTTACTGAATATTTGAATTTCATGATACCACGATATTATCTGTTCATGTAAATCTTATAAGCGGATAAAACGGGAATATTCTTTAAACCATGAATTCCCATATTATTTTATGAAACCCACGATCACTGACATGTTCAGGGAGCGGATATCGAAAATGGTTGATGATGAAAAGGCGTTTTTCGAAACTATTGAAAAGCGAATGCCATATGCGTTCCGGATAAACACGCTGAAAGCTGAAAAAAAGTATGTTCTGGAGGGATTCGGAAAATACGGAATATGCGCGAAGAGTCTCCCGTTCTACAAGGACGGTTTTGTCACGGATGATCTGAGAGTGGGTTCGACACTCGAACACTTCATGGGCCATGTATACATACAGGAGATCGTTTCAATGATTCCCCCGTTACTGATTGATCTGGGACAGACCATCCTTGACGCGTGCGCGGCGCCGGGCTCCAAGACCACTCAGCTGGCGGCACTGATGAAAAACAAAGGGGTTTTGGTGGCCAATGATATCGATTACAACAGGATCAAGGCACTGAACTCGAATATCGAACGTCTTGGCGTAATGAACACGACTGTTATGAACATGAACTTTCTGAACATGGAAGGCAATTTCGATTCCATCCTATTGGACGCCCCGTGCTCGGCCGAGGGGACGATACGGAAGAACCCGGACACGCTTTCCCACTGGTCGGAGAATCTCATTCTTTCCAATTCATCCAGACAGAAAAGGATGATTCTCAAGGCTTTCGATATGCTCAAGGAAGGAGGTAATCTGGTTTATTCGACCTGCACATTCGGACCAGAGGAAAACGAGGAAGTGGTTGATTATCTGATTAAAAACAAGGATGGAGTCACGCTGGAAAGGATCTCGGTGAAAGGGTTCAAAACATCGGAAGGTATCGGGGAATGGGGAAAGAAAACGTATGATTTCGACGTGAAAAAGGTTGTGAGAATCTGGCCGCAGCACAACAATACCGGAGGGTTCTTCATAGCGAAGGTGAAAAAAACATGAAAAGAAAACCATCAAAAGAAGAGATTGAGAGGATATTCTCTTACATGGAAGAAAGGTTCGGTATAGAGATGGATTATTCGAATTACGATTACAACATATCACCTAAAGGAAAGGTTTTCATATCGACCAAGACACCCAACATCAACTCCAGACGCATGGTGAACACTGGTTTGCCTTTCGTAAGGCTGAGCAGAAGCGGTACCATCAAGCCTACAACCGCTTTTATTCAGCTCAATGGTAAACTCGCGAAAAAAGGAATAGTAGAGATAAACGCGGAAGAGACATTAAGATTCGCGAACGGTGAAGATATAGAGTCCGAAGCGAGTAACGAGGGATATGTTATCGTAAGATACGGGGAATATGATCTGGGTGTCGCGTTGCTCAAAGACGGGGTCCTGAAGAACATGATACCAAAGGGAAAACGGATGAAAGTCAAGTTGATCTAGCTTTCTTTTCACATATCAGGCATTAAAAACCAAGGTATTGGTTTTTTTCGTAATTTCTTTGGAAGAATCATCTTTTTTAATTTTTTCAGTTGTCTCGAGAAATTGGAGTTAATGAATCATAATCCCACACTATTCCCAATTCATTGTATTCTTGCTCGGAAACAACAGTCTTAATAAGCGGTTTGAAATTCAATTTTTCACCGGAAGAATCTAAAAGATAAAAAGCAACCCCTGAAAGGTCAGATGTAATATTATTTGCAGGGCGAACGTTATCCCACTTTACATTTCCTTCTGCATCTTTAACTGAAACCAGGAAATATCTATCTTGATCTACACATTGATATTCTGCATATTGCCCATATTGTCTAGGTACATCATTAATAAAACAAATATAAATCGTATCTGTTGAACCGATCATGAATTTTTTAGATCATTCATACTATATTTTATTCAACTATTTTTTTAAATAACATCTGAACCAAGCGATAACCATTTAAATATCAAAATTGATAATGAATTATCAAAAGATTGGAGAGATACATATGGCAATAATCGGTTTGAGTTTCAATATAATAGAAGGGAAGAAAGGGGAAGAAGATGTAAGGGCAGAGATAAAAGTCAATTCCGTGCCCAGGATAAATTCCATGAAAGAGATAACGGTTCCGACCCTACAAAAAAAAGTCATCTCGATGGCTTTCGAGTTCGTGACCTCTTATGACCCGAAGGTCGGGGAAATAAAGATCGGGGGAGAACTGCTTTACCTTACGGACAAAATGAAGGAGCTTATGGACAAATGGGAAAAAGAGAAAAAACTTCCGGAAAAAGCCTCCCTAGAGGTTCTCAACTATCTTTTCAGGAGATGCTTGCTAAAGGTTTCAAACATAGCAGAAGACCTTCAGCTTCCACCACCAATCCCTCTTCCAAAGATAAAACCAAAAGATAAATAAGGGACTTCCTGTTTTTCTTATTTTAAAAGCGATAGCGATAGCTTTTTAGAATGTTTTTTTCTTGCAGAATTGAAGATCATCTCTTAGCTAATCGAATGTCGTCAGCTAATATCGTTTTTCTGCCGGCGTGTTTGGACAGTTTCGTCGCGTCGGAGGCGATCTTGTCCGCGATATCCTCGATAACGAGCGCGAATTCCTTCGCGGCCGGCTTGGATACCCGCTTCGCTCCAGCGTCCTTCAGAATCTTCTCAAACGGAGCGATTGGAAGTCTTTTCATATGATTATATTTGTTCTGTGTTATTTAAAAATCCTTTCTCGGTACCAGAATATCTGAAAAATATATATGTTTGTGGAAAAGTCATGTTATTTAAAATTTAGAATGAATTAAAACACAAATATATTCAAAGAGGTATCATGATG
>CAYUSU010000045.1:0-7536 GCA_964447525.1 uncultured archaeon
TTGAGTACGGCTGGTACGGGAGGAGAAGGCATAATTTGGATGGTTTGAGTGATCTCACGAAATCCAGAAGAATGACAGATTCGGTGACAAGCTTGTCCAGATTCGTTCCCGGCGTTTTTGCCCGTACCACCACTATTACAGGCTGGTCTTTCAGTATGTTATGCTCAGTGAGCTGGAAATAACTTTCCCCGTCCGGGAATTCCTTGTAATTGACCCCAACATGCTTGGCATTCAGCTCATTGGCGAGCATTTCCGAGAATTTGTCCCTTCCGATAACTATCATAATTTTTATTAGTCCGTTCCAATTATTAAATAACCGTGGTAATCATGACAAGTCTGAAAAAAAAGAGATGCGTCAAATGCGCATGGGGAATGAAGGTTATACGTATGAAGAAAGAAGGCGTGGAATGCGTCAACCCCGATCAGCATGTTCTCAAAGAGATGATAATGCCACTCACCGCCGTGGCCTGCCCGCTTTTCTCCCCGGTAGAAAAGAAGAGTTCGAAATCGAAAGATTAATTTAAAGAATCCGCCCGAATAATTATCATGGCGATCGCTTTCCCCGGCAAGTTTCTGATCAAGGATTCGGACAGCAACGGATGTATTCTGGAACGAAAGAACAAATCCTATGGGATGAAAATGATCATCAATCTAAACGGAAAAATAATCAGGATAAACACCGGGGTTTCCGTTTTGAATGACCTCATGAAGTTTTTTGCACTCAATTCTGAAATTGGACTGGAAGTCTCCGTCAAATGGGTGGAACAGCCAGATTCGAAGGGTATAGGGATGCTCGGACTCATGCTCGGAACCGGATTGAGGGAAATATTCAATAAAAAGAAGAGAAGAGGACTCGGACATTCGGTTTCCGTGTACAAAGGCAGCGTATCTTCCGTGACCATAGCGTTGGTAGGGTCTCCTGAAGGCAATCCACTGAAGATACAACTGGCCGGCGGGAACCAGAAGACAAGAGACGCTCTCGCGAACGGGATAATAGATATGCTCAGCGGATTATGTGATGGCATCAACGCGGAGATAAACCTCTACCTGAAGATGGGCGACAATCCCACGTATATGATAGAATCCCTTTCCAGGGGGCTGGGGAGATCAATGCGCTTTGCGTTTTCGGAGTGACTTCATGGAAGCGATGATAAGTTCGACAGAAAGGTATTACAGCAAGGAGAAGAACCCGGAGATGGTGGACGAAGTCTCATTGTCCCATCTGCTTAGAGGGGAGAACCCGTTCACGAGGGACGGTCTCCCGTATGGCGGACAGCTCGCAAAAATATTGTTAGAAAAGAATCTTCTTTTGCCCAATTCAAATATACTGGAGATAGGACCGGGGATTGGTGATGTTGCGAAAGCGTTTACCGGCGAACTCGAATCTGATTGGGAGTATACGTTTTTCGATGTTTCAAAGAGGATCATAAAATACCTCAAGGGCGGCTTTCCGCGTGACAGGTTCTCATTCGTTTCCGGTGATGTTCTTGAAATCGGTAAAATGAAAGAAAAATATAATATTGTTATATGCAATGAAGTCCTCGCCGACCTTCCGATGGTGATCAACCCATTATCTGATATAACCGGTATGAAGGCTGACAAATGGGATATGGTCATGGATGCCAGACGCCAGATAGATGAATATGCTTTCAAACTCCCCGAGAAAGATGTCGTCTTCAATTATGGCGCTGTCCGGTTCATCGAGCAGGTCGGCAAGATACTGGATAAAAAAGGGACGGTGTTCATTGCGGAGAATGCCTGCGATCCAGGGTTTCCGAGAATGATACCTGTTTATGGTCACACCGAATTCTCGATCAAGTTCGGATGGCTGGAGAAGGTTGCGAAGAAGCTCGGATTCAGCGTAGAGACCGGAAAGATCACCGATCTATTCGAAATACGTAATCGCGATTTCCTTTCGATGTTCCTGCTTCCGGAACTGAAGGTCATATTCGATCACCTGAACTTCCATGACATAGAAAAGCAGATACTGAAGGAAGGATCAAAAGCGATGAGTGTCGACGAGTTCCTTCGTTTCCTGGATGATCATCAGGACAAGATCAATATAGACAATCTGGATCACTACAAGAAGATGATCAAGAAGTCCGCCAGGAAGATAACCAAGGTGACTGATCAATTCAGGTATATTATACTGAAAAAGAAATGATCATTATGGGAAACAAATACTGGTTCCGCCGAAGAGCGGGATTAAAGTCAAGGGATCTGGGTTATGGTTATGTTCCGATCTCTTGGGAAGGATGGATAATAGTATTATTCTTCATTCTCGTTTTCGTGGGTTTGGCGTTTTATTTCATTAACTACATGGGAGATTCCCTCGACAGCGGAATATGGCTCACAGTTTCTTTGGCCGCGACCATTGTTGCGATGGTTCTGGTTTGCGAGATGAAGGTGAAAAAATAGTCTGAAAGGGTAAGAATTTTAAGTTCGAAAAACTTATATTTATTGTGTTTACTTTACTTATAATATTACATGGTGATCCGGGATGAAAAAGAAGCTGGATAAAACGGAGCATGAAAAAAAGACCGACGAAATGGGTGTGCTCAGAAAGGAACTCGATGAGAAGACTAAAGTCGCGGACGAGCGACTCGATCAGATCAGATACCTCCAGGCGGATTTCGAGAACTACAGGAAAAGCCTTGACAGGGAAAAAGCCGGATTGGAATCGAATGCCAATATGGGCATCGTGAAGGATCTCCTGCCACTGCTGGATGATCTGGAAGCGGCAGTCGGGAAATCCGGTAACAGCGAGGCGCGGGAAGGTTACGGGCTGATGCTGAAAAAACTGCTGGACATTCTCTCGAAAGCCGGACTCAGTACTATCGAATCGGTCGGAAGGAAATTTGATCCGTATTATCACGAAGTCATGATGAGCACCGAATCCGATAAACCTGAAGGCACGATACTGGAAGAGCTCCAGAAAGGATACATGTTCAATTCGAATGTTATCAGGCATTCAAAAGTCAGGATATCGAAAAATAAAAAAACCGGTGTGGAAGAAGATGCCTGATCGATAATATATGGGAAGGAGAAATGATGATATGCTGAAGAAGTGTCCCGCATGCAACTCTACGAAGCTTAACGTGAACCCCGGTTTCGGGTTCAGGTGCAGGAATTGCGGGTATGAACACAAAATAATCAAATAAGGAGATGATGTTAATGAGCGAAAATAAAGACGCTAAAAAGGAAAAAATAATAGGTATAGATTTGGGGACTTCAAACTCGCAGGCAGCTGCCATAATGGGAGGAAAGCCAACTATAATTCCGTCAGCCGAAGGTGCGACGGTTGCCGGGAAGATGTTTCCATCCGTGGTCGCATTCACCAAGGACGGCCAGACGCTGGTCGGAGAGCCCGCCAGGAGACAGGCAGTCTCCAATACTGAAGGCACCGTCATGGGAGCCAAGAGAAAGATGGGTACTGATTTCAAATACAATATAAGCGGGAAAGAATATACGCCTCAACAGGTTTCCGCTTTCATATTGCAGAAAATCAAACGTGACGCGGAGGAGTTCCTTGGAGAGAAGGTGAGCAAAGCCGTGATCACGGTCCCTGCTTATTTCGACGACAACCAGAGGACCGCAACAAAGGATGCCGGGAAGATAGCCGGACTGGACGTTGTGAGGCTTGTGAACGAACCTACTGCCGCGGCGATGGCGTACGGGATGGACAAGAAAGGCGAAGAACATAAAATAATGGTTTTCGATTTCGGGGGAGGGACCCTCGACGTGACGATAATGGAATACGGTGACGGAACCTTTACCGTTCTTTCCACTTCCGGTGACACTCAGCTGGGAGGAAGGGACATGGACGAGACGCTGATGAAATACGTTGTCGATGATTTCAAATCGAGAGAAGGCGTAGACCTGAACAACGATGACATGGCCATGCAGAGGGTGAGGGAAACGGCCGAAAAGGCGAAGATAGAGCTGTCCACGACGCTTGATACCAGTATCAATCTTCCCTACATAACATCGACAGACAAGGGCCCGAAGCACATTGACATGAAAATTACCCGGTCCCAGCTGGAGAAGCTGGTTATGCCGATAATCGATAAATGCAGGCATCCGATGGAGCAGGCGATGAAGGACGCCAAGCTCACTAAAGACAATATAGACAAGATCATAATGGTAGGAGGACCGACAAGGATGCCCGTCGTTCGCAAGTACGTTGAGGATTTCGTCGGAAAGAAAGTCGAAGGCGGAGTCGATCCCATGGAATGCGTGGCAATGGGAGCCGCCATACAGGGCGGAGTTCTTGCGGGCGACATCAAGGACATGGTACTTCTGGACGTTACCCCTCTGACCCTTGGTATCGAGACTTTAGGGGAAGTGATGACCTCGCTCATAGAAAGGAATACCACCATACCGGTGAAGAAAAAGAAGGTTTTCTCGACCGCTGCCGACTACCAACCTGCGGTCACGGTCCACGTGCTTCAGGGAGAAAGGAGCATGGCAAAGGATAACACGAGTCTCGGACAGTTCAACCTTGAGGGCATACCGCCGGCACCCAGAGGGATTCCGCAAATAGAAGTGACGTTCGACATAGACGCTTCGGGGATACTCAGCGTTTCGGCGAAAGACCTCGGAACGGGAAAGGAGCAGAAGATAACGATAACCGCTTCCACGAAACTTTCCGACGAGGACATAAACAGCATGGTAAAGGATGCGAAGGAACACGAAGAAGACGACAAGAAAAGGAAAGAGGAGGCGGAGGCAAGGAACAACGCCGACACGCTGGCATACACTACCGAAAAGACCCTTTCGGAGCTGGGTGACAAGATAACAAAGGAACATAAAGAGAAGATAGAGAAGTCCCTTAAGGAACTTAAGGATTCCCTTGCCGGACAGGACGTTGAGAAGATAAAGAAGGACACGGAAAACCTCCAGAAGGTCGTCGGGGAGGCAGGTGCTTCCATATATCAGGATGCCGCGAAGAAGCAGGCTGAAGGAAAACCGAAAGAAGAAAAAAAGCCCGACAAAAAGAAAGACGAAAACGTGGTTGACGCAGAATACGAAGTAAAGGACGACAAGAAGGAAGATAAATGATTGTGTTCGAATTCGGTATCAAATATGCCGTTTTTATTAACATCTATAGTGGTTAAAGCATGACGGAAAAGGACTATTACGATATACTCGGTGTGGACAGGAACGCCTCTGAAGAAGAGATCAAAAGGGCTTTCAGGCACCTGGCTAGGAAATGGCACCCGGACGTAAATCCGGACGACAAGGGAGCCGAGGAAAAGTTCAAGGAGATAAACGAGGCATTCGAAGTCCTTAAGGATCCAGAAAAACGGTCGGCTTATGACCAGTTCGGGAGCGCCGGGGTCGAAGGGGAAGGATTCCACACTGGTTCCGGAGGTTCTCCGAGTTTTGATGATCTCTTCAGGAATTTCGGCTTCGGTGACATATTCGACGTTTTTTCCGGCTCCGGCAGGAGGAGAAGATCATCCGGTCCTGAACAGGGAGCCGACCTTAAATATGATCTGGAAATGACCCTAGAAGACGCGTTCAGCGGGGTGGAGACGGAGATAGATATCCCGAGATTTGAACAATGTTCCAAATGCGGAGGAAGCGGAGCGAAACCCGGCACGTCCCAGAAAAGATGCTCCAGATGCGGGGGAACCGGGGAGATAAGGATGATCAGGAGAAATTCTTTTATTCAGACTGTTAACATAGTCCAGTGCGACAAATGCGGCGGGCAGGGAAGCGTTACAGAAAACCCATGCAAACAATGCAAAGGAACCGGCAGGGAAAGGAAGAATAGAAAAGTGAGAGTTAAAATCCCGGCAGGTGTGGATAATGATCAGTATCTGCGGTTATCCGGTGAAGGGGAAGCCGGTTTCAGGAAAGGCCCGCCCGGGGATTTGTACGTCGTGATTCATTTGAAAGAGCATCCAGTCTTCGAAAGGCATGAAAGAGACCTGTTCTGCAAGACATCTGTCAGCCTTGCCATAGCTGTCCTCGGCGGTGATATAGGGGTTCCCACGATAAAGGGGAATGCGAAGATTAAGATCCCGTCCGGAACACAAAGCCATACGGTCTTCAGGCTGCGCGGGCAGGGAATGCCCGATCTGCATGGGAGGGGAAGAGGGGATCAGCTGGTGAAAGTCGTAGTCGACATACCAAAGAAGCTCACAAATGATCAGAAGAGGCTCATCGAGGAATACGCGGACACGTTCGAGAAAAAGATCGAAACGAGCAAGGGCTTCTTCGAAAGGCTCAGGGAACATAGAGGGAAGTGATATCATTTCTTTATCACGAACCTCGTCATGCCGAAGGCCACCACTGCCCAGAGAATCACGACAATCGCTGATACCAAAAATCCCACGATATCGCCCTTCAGGTAATTCCGTGCGGCGAGTATAACGTTGGCTATCACGATAACGGCGAATACGGCCTTGAAGAATTTCTGCCTGTCCATGATAATGATTATATAGATCAGAATAAAAAGAAAGCCTCGAGAGGGAAATTCGATGAATGCCTTTGAAGGCAAACGCTTTCGAACCCTCGACCTATCGGTATTTTTCCGATGAAGTCATTGATCCAGAGATCTCTTCATACCGATACAAACCGATCGCTCTGTTGCCGGCCATTTCCATGGCTGCCGGACTGAGCTACCGAGGCGATTTTTTTTGAGAGACGACTTGATTCAGGTTGTATGAGTCGTCATTCCTTTTCAACAGCTAACTGATTTAACTGATATTATAATCAGTAGCATAAAATAAATATAAATGTGTTTATTTCTTCTTTGGTTCATCTTCCTTCATGAATCTGGACAAAATGTAGATCACTATAACAGCAATTATCGTTGCTATGATAGCCGCGATGAAATAGAAAGTGAAACCTTCGCTTTCCGGGACGAGTTTGATTATCAGTTCCCTGATAGCGTCTCTCCAGAATAATGCCGCCACGAAACCGAAAGATGAAATCAGGAGGGTGATTATGAATCCCCTAAAGTTAAGCTTCATAGCGTGCTCTTCCGCAGTTGCCATATAATCATCCCATACACTCGATATTATCTGAAGTAATGCTCTTTATCTCGTTCATTATCTTGTCCAAATGTTTGTTCATGTCTTCCTTCGTGGTGTTGTTATCCACTTCAAAATCCGCGAGCTTCATCGTCTCGTTTATCGGAGCCTCTGTCACCTTTTTGTCCGTTTCCTGAAACTGCTCGTAAGTGATATCGGCTTCCCCTTTAGTCCCGCGAGAGCGGATTCTTTCGAATCTTTTATGATCTTCGCAGTTTACGTTCATCAGCTTGAATGTTTGTCCGTAAAATCCCCTGAAGAAATTCACTTCCTCCGGAAGGCGTACGCCGGATATGCACCAAAACCCTTGGGTTGTGATCCTTTCGGATATCATTTCCGTCAAGGCTTCCGGACCATTCTGTTCCCTCAGGTCCGTTGCAAGATTGATCAGGTTGTCTCTCGTGACCTGCTTTCCCTGTGCCTCGAGCAGCGGGGCCAATACATCGTTGGTGTAAGTGAGAACCCGGAATCCGTATTTATCACGAAGGTGATT
>CAYUSU010000046.1:0-7513 GCA_964447525.1 uncultured archaeon
CAACTATTGATTCCTTTTATAAAAAGATTTATATAAGTATCTGTTTCCATAATTTGACATAAAAGAAGGTGGAAAATCACTCGTGGTCATCTATACCCAAACCGTACAACAAACCGCCAGGGCAAACAGCCATGCCTTGAACGGAAAGATCAGCCGTATCGCCTTCTGAAACCGTAGTGTCCCAATTAGCAGCAGTGAAAAAGATATCCCTTTCTGTTTTGTCGATATTGATCTTCTTGTTTCCGTTCAAGTCTTCTATACGTCTCACGACAGCATTTTTATAATCTCTTCTGGAAGTGTCTTCATAACATTTACCCAAAAAACTAAGAGTAATGAAAGTCCCTAAAAGAAAACAGGAAATATTTCTCAAAGGTCTGTATATGGGTGATTTATACATGAATAAATGGAACCGATAAGATTATTATATGTTTATTACTCCAGAAATTAAAGCCCGAACGAGTCCATAAACTTCCTCATCCTCTCGAACTCTTTTAAGAAACCGATGCCTTTTTCGGTGATCTTGTAGACGATATGTCCGCCCTCTCCGGTGCCTTCTTTTACCATTCCCTTGTCCAGCAGTTCATCTATGTGTTTCTTGAGCCTCACATGCGATATGTTCGATTTGTATATCAGATGAGTGGGCTTCAGTCCTCTCCGGTTCGCCCACAAGGCCGAAAGCATATCGTATAATACTTCCGCCTTCTCCCTCCTCTTGGTCATGACCTATACACCAGTATGAGATTTGCCAACAGCAAAAGATATCCTATGAACTGCAACAGCTGCCCGAACACGTAGAACCACGTGTGGAATATGAATATGAATATCACCTGCGAAAGGAATATCAGCAGGAACGACGTAAACACGAGCATGGAATGCCTGCAGAACTTCTTGGTACAGTTTTCGTAAAAATGCAGAACCACATACGAAAGCATCACGGCTGCTATCATGTGGAAGGCCGAATAACTCACGAGGCTCATAACAGACGAAATTATCACGAACAGCAGCAGTAATGATATAACCCTTTTACCGCGTATTTTAAGGGCTAAAATCGCCAAGGTAAGGTATCCCAAAAGCGTGAGAAGCTGATAGGTATAGATACCGGTGTAGTATACGTACTGAACCTGTATTATCTTCGTAATTATCGGGATGCTTTCCAGGAACAGGCTGTATGCGGCGAGATCAGTGAAAGACCTCACGATGAACGCAAAAAATAACATCGCGAACGCTATGAAAAGATAGAAGAAATCCTTCTTTTTCGTGGATCGGTAGATCTTGAATGAGTAGAAGCCCACGAATATGGCAATGACTGCCGAAAGGATCTCGAATATCGAGTCTATTCCCATGAACCATATCGGGGAAAATATAATATGCATAATAACACTAAAGGCCAAACTCTTTTAAACCTTATGAATTACAGATACATTCCCGGAGCCGGTTTATATATATTATGAATCACTGGTCCGGACCAATGGTATGAACGAGGGCTTCGCAACACTAATTTAAAGACAAAACAATCTCTTCTTAGAACATTCAGATCTTCCAAAATAAGGAGGTGGTTGAAATGGGTCCAGAATGCTGCTAAGAGCAAAACAATGGCAAACGGTGAGATTTTAACCCATCAGAAAGGGCGTTTCACCTAGCGCCCTTTGAACGAGCATTCCCTTCGTGGACCTTGGTTAAGTATTTATAAAGGTTATGAATCAACGATTCAGACCAAGGCTTCACAAAGGGTATTTAAACGAAAACCAAACCTTAATCAGAAAAACTCGATAGACGACTTGGATTAACTGTTCAGGTCGTCATTCGAAACTTGTGGGTACCCGGAGATTATATTCAGCTTTCTCTGGCGTATGTTCACCCCAAAACCCCAAGACAAAGCAACCAAATCGAGAGACGACTTGCATCAATAGATCAGGTCATCATTCGAAAATCCCCCCTCTCTCCGGGTATCCACACCCACCCCATTTCCATCTCGAGTTTAGTCTTCCCAAGCTACTATTTCTCCAATATATACCACCCGGACGAAATAGTTAATCATGAACTGGGGTTTTATCAAGAGTATTATATTATTGCCGGGAAACGCACTTGTGATCATTCCTGCCATAATACTTTTCCTTACGATAAATACACCGTTCTCCTTTGAGATAGCAGGCATCTACAATCCATTGCTCTGGCTGGCAGTGATTATCGGCATAAAGGGTGTAGTACTCAGTTCATGGTCAACGAAACTTTTCTTCAAGTTCGGAAAAGGAACGCCTGCTCCTTGGGAACCTACCAGACGCCTGATTTTATACGGCCCTTACAGGCATGTGAGGAACCCGATGATAACCGGGGCCATACTGATCCAGTTGGCTGAAAGCCTGTTCTTCCAGTCCATCCCTTTGCTGGTTTACACCGCATTGTTCATCATTGCTAATTTGATCTACATTCCTATGTTGGAGGAAAAGGGTCTGGAAAAGAGATTTGGGAAGGAATATCTTGAATATAAGAAAAACGTTCCCAGATGGATACCTAGAATTAAGGCTTGGAAAACAGAAAATAAAAGAGAAAAATGATTTACAATCTCCTCATTATTTTAAAATCTCCAAAATTACTTATTGCATTGTTACCGACAGAACCCAATTCTGGGGATGTGATTCCCGTTGTTTTAGGTTCTTCTGATATCAAAACAATTTCTCTTTCTCCATCGTTGTATCTTCTTCTAATATCACGGATATTACCATCGATGTAACCACGATCCGTTGTCAAATTTTCGTATCCTTTACCCAATAAAAACTGACTCATTCCGGCATCCGTAGGATTTGAATTTTCCCCTGCTCTGGCAAGCAATATAACAGTACCACTTTTTGTATGTTTATCATGCACATAATCAAGTAGTCTCTCAAATCGATTGTATCTAGTTGTGTTATTGAAAAGAGAAGAGTACATACCCTTGAAAATAATAAAATCAAATTTTCTCGATTTTAAAGCAGATTGAATTTCTTCATGTTCTTTCAAATCACCGACTGCGTGCTGATAATTATCCCAAACATGGATATTTGGATTATTCTTCGCTTGCCCCTGGTAAAAACCAATATGCTCAATGGGTTTTTCTCCTAAACTTTCAAGAAATGTGGCCATTGCTGGAACATCCCAGACCCAATTACTTAAACCTGACAAATTCGATTCTTGGGGCTTACACATCAATGGTATAGCATCTGCTCCAGGTGCAAAATAGATACCATCTCCACCCAATAATCCCTTCTCGGATAACCATGTACATTCATCTATATAATTTTGAAATTTACCCCTCATAATTATAATTAATTTACCTATTTATAAGTATTAATTACTAATAAGTAGTTATATTATCGATAATAAATGAGGTATATGTAAATTGGACTATTTCTGCTAAAATAAAGAGAAAAAAATCGATTAATACAGTCTCGATTCCTTGTTCCAGAAGTAGAACGCGAGCACGAGGGTGATCACGATCAGGAACATGGTCCATATGTGGAGCTGGTTGATCTGCGAGTATGTTGATCCGGTCATGTTCATGGTGAATCCGAATATCACTTCGTACAGTGTGATCAGGAACAAAACTATCGAGAACCACTGGTTTTTGTTTAGTACTATCATATTGATTAATTCTTCCTGGAAACTTAAATAGCTTAAAGCGGTGGCTAGGAAGGATAGCAAACAATCAAAAAAAATTATTGGCGAGTTGTCCCTTTAACCAGGATATATTTGGAGTATTAGTAATCGTAAGCTGAATACCTCGTTGCCTTGGTACTTACACTCCGATTCTATCAACCCGGTCGTGTACCGGATCCTCCACCTCGCACCGATTGTTGCCAATCAGTTTGAGGATTGGGGACCTATTTTCAGGAGTGGCTTCGGGCTTAGTTAAGCCGAGCTTGGCTATTAAGCTTTACAGGAGACAAGCTCCTGCGCTCGAATGCTTTCAGCCCTTATCCACAATGGCATAGCTACCCAGCGATGTATACACAACTGGTAGACCAGAGGCCACGATGCACTGTTCCTTTCGTACTGAGTGCGTCTTTCCCTCAGGCTCCCAACAACTTCAGTAGATATAGACCATACTGGCTTATGCCTCTTCCAGGATCTTCACAACAACATTGAAAATTGTGAAGCAAACCTTTCTTCCTTCTTTGGGGTCTTTCCCTTTTGTGGGTTAACCAAAAAAGGAGAATTTGTCCGCTGATTACAGATCCTGGACGAGATCGCACCGTATTTAACCCAGCTAACGTGGCTCTTTGATGGGTGAACACCCCCACCCTTGGACGCTGCTGCACGTCCAGGAAGAGCCGAGCCGACGGCGGAGAAGCAACGAACGCGGTCGATATACCCACGTATAACTTGGAAATAAGACCTTTTTGGAAAGTTAACCAAGTTATGACGCAATGGACTCTCACGCGTCACGACTCCATTTTCGGGATCAAGCAGAGAGGAGGTTTGAAAGTCTCTGTTCTTTTTCTTCATGTCTAAAACTGATAACGGAATCAAATTTTCTCAGATTCTCTTTTCCGTACAAAGGTAAAACATAAGCCGTTTTATCGGCATGAATTTTACCAGTTTTGATATTGAAGTTATTAAGCATCTTTTTGATTACAAGGATTGTCTCCCTATTCTTTGATGACACTCTAATTGAATATCTTTTGTTGTGAACTGTTCCCTCCGCATCAAAAAATCCGCGAAGGAAACCAATCTGGAAGTTTTTGTTTTCGGTTAGGATTAATGAATAATCCTTTCTGAAGGATTTAAGGTCATTGTGAAGCTGTTTAGAATAAACAAGCAACCTGAAATAACCTCTCGAAGTTTTTGATATCCTTACATTCTTGTTGTACGTTTTCTGAATGGATTTCTTAACAATCTCAAGCCATTTCGGAACTTTCTGCTCTATTTCTATATTATATTGGTTTCTTGAAGGTCTGTAGTAAATAGTTCCATCTTCACTGGCACCGAAAACAAATCCTTTTTCAATCAAATTCATGCTTATTATTTCGTGAAGAGGGCTTATCTTACTTTCGTGTCGAAGACCGAAAGAGAGAATATGCTCTCTGAACACGACTTTCAAACTTCTTTGTTTCTCTGATTGATTATCCCCATGGTAACTTTTCTGTCAGAGCTGGCTTTCATCTAATAAAGACACAGCGGATCGCTAGACCACGCTTTCGCGTTAGGATTTCTTGCTTTGCGAAATCCTATCAGGCCGGCTTTTGCTCTTACACTCTAATTCCGATTTCTGACCGGAATGAGCCGACCTTAGGGCGCCTCTGATACCTTCTCAGAGGCGTACCGCCCCAGCCAAACTGCCCATCAAATGGTGTCTCCCGAAGGATAAGCAATATGAGAACGGGGGGGTGGTGTTACATTGGCGCATTCCCTGCACCCAAAGACGCAGGTTCGACGCTCCCACCTACACTATGCGACCATTATCATACCGCAGCATCAGACTGCAGTAAAGCTCAATGGGGTCTTCTCGTCCCACTGAAGTTCTCCAGAATATGCACTGGACATTAATTTCACTAGGCATTACTCAGGGACAGCGGGGATCTCGTTAAGCCCTTCATGCAGGCCGACAATTAATCGGCAAGGGATTACGCTACCTTAAGACGGTCAGAGTTACCGCCGCCGTTTACCGGGGCTTCACTGGATTGTAGGCCAGCTTAACACACCAGCACTGGGCAGGCCTCAGAAGCTATACACATCGTTTCCGACTAGCAGCCTCCTATGTTTTTGTTAAACAGTCGGACCCCCCTTGTCACTGCGACCTAGTCTTCTTGGCTTAGCCAAGGGACTAGGCACCCCTCATACCAAAGATACGGGGCCAATTTGCCGAATTCCCTAGAGTAATTTAACCTAATACACCTTAACCTTTTCAGCAAGGGTCACCAGTAACGGTTCTCGGTACGGCCATGAAAGATCCTTCTCAGGTTCATTTTCACGGTTTCCAGGAATCGGCCAAACCCGCATACACGGGCTATTCCACGCTTCACCTGCTTCTCACCATTACGGTACTCCGCAGGCTTCACATGTTAACCATCGAAATGGTCAGCCTATCCCAAAAAGTCTGATCCTGAGCTTGCGTCGCCGCACGTACTCTCATGGTACAGGAATATTAACCTGTTTCCCTTTCGACATTCTCCAGTTAGGAAATGCCTTAGGACCGACTAACCCTCAGCTGAATCGACAAACTTTCGCTTTTCAGCGTCAAGCTTTTAATCGTTGCTGAGGAACCCTAGCCCTTTAGGTGGTGGAGATTCTCACTCCACGAGTGCTGTTACTATTAGCAAGATTCTTATTTCTGCAAGGTCCATTCCCCCTTACGGAAGAACTTCTGCCCCAGCAGAACACCTCCCTACTCTATCACTTTCGTGATCTAAAGTATCGGTAGCTGCCTTAGTCCCGTCCATTTTCAAGGCCAACAACCTAGATAGGTGAGTTATTACACACTCTTTCTTTCGAATGAAGGCTTAATTCAATAAATCCAAGCCTTCGCTCGTTTAAAGGATGGCTGCTTCTAAGCCAACCTCCCTATTGTATATGGATGATGACACTTTTCTTCACTTAGACAGCATTTAGGGACCTTAACTTTAGTCTGGGTTCTTGCCCTTTCGGACGCTGAGCTTACCCCGGCGCCCCCACTCCGGCCTTCTACGGTGAACATGGATTCCGAGTTTGACAGGATAACTGGAGAATGAGAACGGGCAACCTGAATAATTATTTCCAAGTTGCCAAGCGCTTTTCTCCCCTTGGTTACCCAATCAGTATCTATACCCCATATTCTACCTCCGGCCAGGCTGTGCTTAGACACATTTAGAGAGGAACCAGCTATTGCCGATCTCGATTAGCTTTTCACTCCTAGCCCCAGGTCACCTGAGCGATTTGAATCTCAGCAACGGTAACGGGCTTCCATCCAGCTTTCGCTAGACTTCACCCTGCCCAGGGCTAGATCGACCGGCTTCAGGTATTAACCCTGTGACTACAGGCGCTTTCACACCTGACCCCCTCGCAAGCTGCGGGGTACTCGCTTTCGCTACGGATACCTTTCGTTATCCTCGCCACAGAGATAAACTCCTTGCCGCGTGTTTCAAAACGGACGGCAAAACACATGTAAACATGCGCCTTACCGACCTATAACTGCATGGGTTTAGGCTCTTTTCAGCTCCTGTTAAGGATGCTTTTCGACTTTCCGTCACCGTACTAGTACGCTATCGGACTCGAATTATATTTAGGATTAGGAGTTAGTGACTCCCACATTCCCACTGGATTTTCAACCAACGGTACTCTGGATACCCGATATCAACCTTCTTCTTTACCCCTACGGGACTATCACCCTTTATCGTAGACCTTTCCAGATCACTTCGGCTTGAGAAGTTAGGATGAGCGCGGGTCCAAACCCCACATCTCCCTTATCTCTCAATAAGGGATTCGGTTTGTCCTGTTCCCTTTTCGATCGCCTTTACTAAGGGAATCGCGATTGCTTTCTTTTCCTGGCCCTACTAAGATG
>CAYUSU010000047.1:0-7248 GCA_964447525.1 uncultured archaeon
CTGGCATTCGACATTCGAAGGAACTCCGGTCAGGCTCAGTCCGAGGTTGAGATCCTGACTGTACAGAAGGACTGTGGTGTTGTGATCCATCTCGTAATCCCCGCTCCTGGCCTTCATCCCGAAGGTTACGCTCTCTCCCGGCGTGCAGTACGGGATGGTGGAATTATACACGAAGACCTCGCAGTAGTATATCTCCTCCTTAAGGTTGTTCAGCGGCCAGTTTTCATACGCCAGCGCACAGTCTAGCGTATCATATTCGTTAGTGGAATTGACGTAGAATGTCCATTCCAGATCCTCCCCGAAGACCTCGGCATGCGTAACCGAGACGGGGACCTCCAAAATGCTGCCGGTCTTGCAGTTTATGTCCTGAAGTCTCCCTTCAGGCGTGTGCTCGGGGACTATCTTTATGGCCGGCTCCAGGCCGATGTCGGTGATCACGATGTCCTTGGAAGCGGAGAGTGACCTTCCGCCTTGGTCTGACATGAAATCCAGCCTGACTTCTATCGTGTTCTCCGATCTTCCCAGCGGGCAGTAAGGCAGTTTCGAAATCAGATATTCAAGATTTATTTTGCAGGATATCTCCTGGCTGCTGATCAGGTCGGTCGTTGGAAAACAGGACAAAGCGGAAGAAATATCATAGCTGGTTCCAGGCATCTGGGAGTCATGTATGTACGTCTCATTCGCCGTAACGTAGCTGTTCGGGTCTATGTTCTCCGGAACGAGAACGAATTCCAGATAACCCTCAGTCTGACAGTCGAACGGTTCGAACTCGTTGCCGAAGCTGTCTCCGATTAGAATCCTCATTCCCGGCGTGAGCGGGGCGAGGGATATCTTTTTTTCCGGGTTGACAACATCCCCCAAGAAGAATGCGTGAGCGAAGGGTATCGAGAAAATGAGATAGGACCCGAAAATGGCAAAAAAAGATACGATCAGAAGTTTCCTGTCCATAATAACTTATTTTGTACCGTACATTATAAATTTCGCGTGATGTTAAATCTTTTAATACATTCACCCAATAATTATTATGGAAAAAAACGAAGAAACCGGAATGAAAGTGGAAAATGATGACCAGCACTTTCAGGGCGCTCCTCACATAGACGAGATAAAGAAGAAGAAGGAAGGTAATCAGAAACTGAGCAAGGGGGAGGAAGAAAAGCTGAAAGACGAAAGGCGCCGCATAAACATAATCAAGAAGTTCACGAAAGAAATCCTGAAAATATACGGACCGATGATCAAGTCGGTCGTTCTTTTCGGTTCTGTCGCCAGGGGAACCTGGAGGAAGGAATCCGATATAGATGTTTTCGTTATAATTGATGATACCAGACAGAAGATCACTCCTCATATAAAGGAAAAGATGGAGGGGGATTTCGACGTGATTTCCAAGAAACTTTCCAAAAAGCTTACGATACAGCAGCCATATCTTCTGACCGAATTCTGGAACATGGTGAGAATAGGACATCCAATCGTTTTCAACTTCATCCGCGAGGGCGTTCCGGTATTCGACAAGGACATATTCCTCCCGATAAAGCGTCTTCTTCAGATGGGCGAAATCAAACCGTCCAAGGAGGCCGTCGAAAAATACATCGAACGCGCTCCCAAGCGAATGAGCAGGCTGGAGAACGCGAAGATGTATATGGTAGCGGAGGATTGCTATTATGCCATGCTGGAAAGCCTGCAGGCGGTAATGATGTTCATGGGGAAGACCCCGCCAAGGCCGCCGGACGCGGCCGAGGCAATGAGAAAGACGCTGGTTCAGATGAACTTCGTCAAGCCGGAATTCGCAGACTGGCTGGAAGGGGTCATAGAGAAAAGGAAGGGCATAGAACACAAAAAAGTCAAGGCCATGGCAGGTTCCGAACTGGACGAGTGGATAGAAAAGGCGAAGAAGTTCGTCAAGGAGATGCAGAAGACTCTGGTAAGAGTGGAGGTCCTCAAAAGGGAGAACCTGATCGAGAAGTCTCACATGATCATGTCCGAAACAATCATGACTTTACTCAACGCGATGGACAAGAAACTAAAGAAGGAAGAAGGCCTTTCCAAGGCATTCGCGGATCATCTGATCAAGCCGGGCATCATTTCAGACAAATACCTGGAGATCTTCACGGAACTGGAAAAGATGAAGAAGATAGTCAAAGAGGGCAAGATACTGGATCTTCCGAAGCAGGACATCCTGATGCACAGGGAATACGTGAGGAAGTTCATCAGGGAAGCCGGCAAGATACTCAAGGAAAAGAAGTACGAGAAATAGATCACTTCTTTTCAATGAATTCTATTATCTTCTCCACTACCTGTTCCACCGATAGGTCAGTAGTGTCAATGATCAGATCGTAATGATTCCTGTCTGTTATGTCAACATTATAATATTTTTTGTATCTTTTGACATCGCTCTCTATTCTCTGTTTCATGCTTCTTTCAACTTCTTCGAGTCTTTCTTCCACACCCTCATTCCGCTTGTCCCCGGTCTCCTTCAGGTCTTTGAGTATCCTTTCCGCCCCGGTTCTTTCATCAACCTCAAGAAACACCTTGATTGATTCTGGAATAAGGAAAAAACTCGTCCTGCCCTCTATAATAAAATTATCTTCCTTTTCTCCGAGTTTCTTTTGGTAATCATCCACTTCTTTATCTGTCCATTCCTCCTTTTCTCCGAGTTCGTTCAGTTCTGCAAGGCTCATTCCCCTCTCCCTAGCCATTTCTCTTCTCATTCCGCCCATGTAATATCTTTTCATTTCGAGTTTTTTTGCAAGAAGTTTACCGACAGAACTCTTCCCCGACCCGGGCATTCCAGAAATTGTTATGATCATCTTACCATATCCCCGAGTTCCTGGAGCATGTCAAGAATGTCCTTCTCCCTGTTCGGGGTCTCGAATATCATCGTTCCCTTTATGTTCAGGGATTGTATGGACTTGATCAGGTGTTCAAGATTCATGTCCGAGCGAAGGATGGGTTTGTGCTGTATCGCCCCCGAAGGACCGTATGATACGCCTGAGAAAATGAAATAAGCATTGTTAAGCCACTGCTGGCCCACTTCACTTCGTGTCTTGTCGAGAATCCTTCGGAAGTCGCTTTCACTGGTCATCATCCCGGAACTTCTCGCATGGATGTGTGCCCAGTTATAAACAGGTTCGGTATGTGTCGTCCTTTTTACGATGTCTATAACGTCTTCCACCGAACCCAGTTCGCTCAGCTTGCCTGTTGTCTCTATGCCTATCTTCGAACGAACCCTTGCCTCGTTCACTATCTCGTTTATCTTGTGAACACTCAAACGAAGGGCCTGGTCCTGCGGCATGTTCTTGTAGAAGGTAGGATGAATTATCAGGGAACGGGCATCCATGACATTCGCTATGTTGGAATATATCTTGAGCTTCTCATCCAGCTTCGGATCTGATGGCAGTGAACGATTATGTATAGCCAATTCTATGTTATACTTGCTGGCGATAGTCTTGATCTTCAGAAGGTTGTTGTAATGATCCTTGTACAAATCGGATATGTTCTCTATACCTTCGAACAACTCCATTGGTAACAAAAATGCTTTGAAACCGATCTTGTAGAATGCCTCAAGAACCTGAAGGGCCTGAGCGCTGTCCTTGATCACCGGCATGGACTTGCTTCCGTAGGCTACCCCTATCCTCATTCCTAGCCTTTCCTGGATCTTCAGATTCTTCTTACGAATAAGCATAAAGCCCTCTCCTTGCTATATTATTGGTCCGAACTGATAGAAATAGATAACGGTGTTATTTGATTAGTGTTTAAACATCAAGCTGCTAGTTCGTATGTGCCCTCAAGCGTATCTACCGCGACTTCCGGACCATGTAACTCCGCCATCTGAAGTATGTTCTGGGAACCGCGTTTTTTCTTCTTTTCCGCAAGAAACGCTTCTTCCTCAAGATAACCGTAACCTGTTCCACTTTCGGTGGTCCTTCCACCGAATATCCTGCTCGTGTATCTAATACAACTCTTTTCAACCAAATTTCTCACATAATCGGTTATCCCGCCATATTTATTTAACAATCCGCCAAGGATTCCTGTTTTCATCTGCTTTTTATGAACAAGCTCGTGTGCTGAAGTTTCCCTAAGATCTCGTCTTGATTCTGATTCGTTTTCCATTATTCTGATTTTGCTCTGATAAAATGGTTTGATCGCTTTCTTTACCCATTCTGGTGCGTGTTCTTCAACGAATTTCAAAGCTGATTTGTAAAGGCTGAGTGATTCTTTATGTTCAGTGGTACCGTATATAACACGTTTATTCAAAACGATTTCATCTCCAAAGACATCGTTGTAAGCATTAGTGGTACCGGCAGGTACGAATGCGAGCCCACCGTATTTTGTGGGTATTAAAGCTCCGGATTCTCCCAGATCCAATGCTTCCACATTTTTAGGAAGATCAACTGGCTTCAATCCGTCCGCTCTAAGCTGCTGGTTAAGCTTTCCATACCCTATAAAGAAGTCGGTGGTAGCATTCTCCAGTGCGGGCGTGTCATTTCCCATGAAAATATTAGATGGCAATGCATCCAGATGCATTTTCACGCCCCTGTAAGTAACAAGACTTGGATCATCAAAACTGTAACTTCCGAATCCTTCAGAAAAAAGACTGCTTTCAGCACTATTCAAAGATGCCAAACTACATACATTTGCACATTTGTAAGTCATATTAACCATCCGCGAATATTAATTATGGATTTTAATGGTTTATAAAGGTTTTAATTAACTATCAGTAGTTAATTTTACCCTATTTGTGTTTTCACTAGAATATTACTTAACATTCAAACCTTTAATAGGGCTCCTATAACAAGATTTTTAGAAGCATAAAGCGCATTTATATTCTTGGCTGACAATAAAGTTATTATGATCGTGAAGGACGTAATGAACAAGAACGTCATGACCGTGGAACCGAGTGACACCGTACAGGAAGCCGCTGAAATGATGGCTGAAAGAAATTCCAAGTGCGTTATAGTCACCGAGAAAGAGAAGCTGGTGGGGATACTGACGGACTGGGATTTCCTTGCAAAGGTATGCGCGAAGGCAGGGGACTCGACGAAAATGAAGGTCGAGGAAATCATGACGGATAAAGTGATAGTCACGGGCCCTGACACCGACATAGACGAAGCCGCTAAGATAATGGTCGAACACGGGATCAAGAAATTACCGATAGTAACGGAAAACGTCCTCATCGGAGTGGTAACTGCGATGGAGATAGTCGCAGCGGAGCCGAAACTCATGGAAGAAGTAAGTTCGCTGATTCTAATGTCCAAAAAACAAAAACCAGTAGCCGGATAAACAGGTTCAAATTTATTCTGGAAAAACAAGTATTTCAAATGAAGCTCCCGAAACTGAGCAAAACAGAAAGAAGGTTGTGGGAAACCCTTGTTTTCGTGCTGAAAATACTGGCTTTCTCCATCCCTTTGCAGCTGATCATGCATTTTTCACAAGTCCTCCACCCCTTCCAGGAACTGGTTGCGAGTAACGTGTCCTTCATTTTCCGGTTAATGGGTTACGATGTCGTAAGGAATGGCATATCATTGACCATAACCGGAACCCATGAATTCCTTTTCCTTATAACAGGAGACTGCACGGGCTGGAAGAGCATGATTTTGCTCTGTGCGCTCATTTTCGCTATCCCTAGGGTAGAGATGAAAAAAAGATTGATAGGGCTTATAATCGGGATTACGATCATATACACAGGGAATCTCATTCGAATATTGTTGATAGTTCTGGCGGAACAATCATATGGTCTGGAAGCAGCGATGATCATCCACGACTACTTATGGCAGCTGGGACTTGTTTCCCTTGTCATTGTTATTTGGGTTGTTTGGCTGATCTGGAACGGCAAAATCACTTTTAAAACGAGAAAATCCAAATTTAAAAGAAAAAAACATTAAGATACATTGGTGTTATCATGGACGAAGTAGTAGGACTTATACCCGCGGCAGGCGGAGGGACAAGATTGTATCCTTTTTCCAGGGCGGTTCCGAAGGAGATGTACCCGATACTCGGGAAGGCCGTCATAGAGCACAGCATCGAGAACCTCAGGATCGGCGGGGTGAACAAGATATTCATAGTCGTGGGATTCCAGAAAGGCTCCCTCATGGATTACGTGGGGGACGGATCATTCTACGGAGTTGACGTGGCATACCTTTACCAGATGAGAAGAAAGGGTATAGGACACTGTATTTGGAAAGCGAAGGACTGGATACAAACGACTTTCGTCACATTACTCGGTGATTCTTTCATCGAGCCAAAAGAAGAGATAAAGGAAATGATAGATTTCCACAAGGAAAAGAAGCCAATATCGACTGTCCTCGTTTTCGAGGTTGACGACCCGACAGGTTATGGAATAGTTAAATTCAAGAGCACTGAAAACGGTTTCGGTGTGATTGAAAAAATGGTGGAAAAACCCACGTTAGAAGAAGCGAAGGATTTCGCGATCAACGGGAAGTATTACGCCCTTTGCGGAGCATATGTGTTCGAGCCGGGAATATTCGATTACATAGGAAAAACTTCACCAGGGATAAAGAACGAGATACAGATAACCGACGCCATTTCTTTAGCAATGAAGAACGGAGAACACGTGTTCGGAATGATTCTTAAAGGGAAATACCTGGACATAGGCAAATGGAACACCGTGCTTAAAGTTGAAAATAATCTTTTCAAGAATTCCGATATAGGGAAGCACATAAAGGAAAGAAACGAAATGATGAATAAAGTGAGGAAGCATGAGGAAAACAATGGCAGATAATATGAACATAATCGTTACTGGAGGGGCTGGTTTTATAGGATCTCATCTTGTAGACGCTCTCATCGGGAACAACAAGGTGACATGTATAGACAATCTTTCCACGGGAGACTGCAGGAATGTGGAACACGTGATGAGCAATGAGAATTTCAAGTTCATTGAACATGACGTTTCGAAACCCATCCAAATCGACGGCGAAATCGACCAGATATTCCATCTCGCCTCACCTGCCTCTCCTGTAGATTACCAAAAACTACCAGTTGAGACAATGATGGTCAATTCTCTTGGAACGTATAACATGCTCATTCTGGCTAAAGAAAAGGGAGCGAGGCTCCTTCTTACATCGACGTCAGAAGTTTACGGTGACCCGGAGGAGCACCCGCAAAAGGAGACGTACTGGGGACACGTAAACCCAAACGGCCCGCGATCATGCTACGACGAATCGAAGAGATTTGCGGAAGCGCTGGCACTTTCATTTTCCAAAGCAAATGGAGTAGAGGTAAGGATTTCAAGGATAT
>CAYUSU010000048.1:0-7184 GCA_964447525.1 uncultured archaeon
TCGAGTCGCAAGAGTCGTCGTCGGAAGTGGTCTGGCCGCAGAGGTCGCAGTCGTTCATGAGATCCCCGGTTGTTCCGGACACCGAACACACCTCACCCGTTACGTCGCATTCATAAGTCGTCTTCGGGTTGTCCGCGTATACGCACATGCCGCTTGCTGAATAATCCCCTCCCGTCACACTGGTATCGCACGCGTCGTTGTCCGTGGTAGCCTTCCCGCAACTGGCGCAGTCATTCTGGTAATTCGAACCGTCATAACAAACATGTCCGCTCGTGTCGCAATTGTTGGTCGCCCCGGATGCGCACGTCCCTGCCTGGGAGAAATCACCCCCCACGGCGCTGTCGCAGGAATCCCCGCTCGTTGTATCGCAGGAAGACCATGAAGCATCGGATTCCAGATCGCAACTCTCCCCGCTCCCGCAATTCATCCTCATCTCGTTGGTATAATCGCATCCGTAAGTGATCCCCAAATCGTCATAGCACGTCCCGGCGGTCGTGTATGAAGAGCCATCAGTGCTGCATCCCCTCCCGGAATACCCGTCGCAGGATGCCCTGCAGTAACCGTTTACGCACACGTCGGAATTGCACTCGTCGCCGTTGGTGCATGAACACCCGTCCGGTTTCAGGCTGCCCCAACTCGTTCCTATGCAATACAACCCCTCGTAAGCGGTACAGCTCCCGCTTGTAACGGTTGTCGCGATGCTTTCATCACCCGCCCCGTTGCCGCAATCGTACAATTCGCCGTTGCCGCAGAGTATCGAGCTGGACGTGGAACCGTCGTTCAGGGTGTTAGCGTTGTAACAGCACTGGTACCCACCGGTGGGGGTTCCGGCCTCTATGTCTTCCCCTGAATCATCACCGCAGCAGTCGCTTCCCGCACCTGACCAGTACGAATTGAAGGTATGGCTTCCGCACGTTTCGCAGACATATTGATAGCTGTCCGGGTCCGTGCGGTAAGTGCCCGATACGCACCCCGCATCAGTACCGTCGCATTCCGTGTCGCCCCCGTCGCAGCAGTTCATGCTTCCCGCGCTGTTTTCCCAGCAGTTGGTCTCCCCGTTGGAACACGTATCTATTCCGAGGTCCCCGCCACCGCAGTTGCACCCGTCCTGAGAGTCTTCATAATCTTCCCATCCACAGGAACTCGTGCAATACCCGGACGTCCCTTTGCATGCGGAAGGCGATTCTTCGTCGCAATTCGAGGATCCCCCGCAGTCGCTGTCATAACTGTCCGTGTATTCGCAGGTCCCCACATCGCCCCCGGAAGCGGAATACACGCAACCGTTCGTCCCCTGGCATTCCCCATCCACCACATTATTTGCGTCGCACCACCATCCGCTTGGAGCGAGCTCGTCACACTGCGAAGAGGCGCCGCACGCCTGCTCGCACTGGGTGTCCTGTCCCAGGTAACCGCTGGAACAGTCATCGCAATAGTCCTCGTCCGGGTCGTACCTCTTCGTCCCCGCGGAGAAATCCCCGTCAGTGAGCGTCTCGTCGCACTGGTTCCCCTCGGAACAGCTCCCGCTGCTCTCGTCCGCATAATACGTCGCTCCCGTGTAACAGACAAACCCGCCGGTGTTGCAGCTGTTGGTCGCCCCCGACCCGCACAGCCCGTTCTGCGCGAAATTCCCCCCAGCGTCGCTGTCGCATGAATCCCCGGTTGTCGTGCTGCAGGCTGAATACGTTGCATCCGTTCCTATCTGACATGAGCTGGTTCCGGTCCCTCCGCAGTCCATCCTGAACTCGCTCGTGTTGTCGCACCCGTACGTCCCTCCGCTGGCCGACGGCGTGCTGTCGTAACACGTCCCCGCCGCCGCGTCGTTCCAGGCGTTCGAGTCCGTGGAGCACCCGTAACCGGACTTCTGGTCACAGGAATCTTCGCAATATCCGTTGACGCACAGCCCAGTATCACAGTCGTCCCCGTCCGTGCACGGCTGGCTTTCCTCCGTCCCGAAGACGACGTAAGTGCCCTGGTCGACCACCATCAGGTACGACATGTTGATCCAGTCCGCGGTTCTTGAAGAGTGGTAAATCCTGAACTCGTCAAGCCTCCCGTTCAGCGCGCATGCCCCGTAGCCCACGGCTAAGTAGTTAATTATCAGCCCATCAGTACCCGGATCATGATGAACAAACCCCCCTGTCGTGCCCATCAGCACGCCGTTCCTGTAAAACTGCATGCTGCTCCAGCGATTGAAAACTATGTCGAATTTATACCACGTGTTGAGCGAATTCGTCATGGAAACGCCGTAACTAGTGCCCTCGTGATCTTCTATCGACAAATCGCCTCCATAGACAGTTATATAGCCATCTGCGGAGGTGGGGAGATTATACAGGGCAATGCCGCCCGCATCATTTTCGCCTCCCCATGAAGGACACGTTGTCCCGGGGTCGTCCCATTCCGTGACATTGACCCAGAACGAAATGGTGTTGTAATCTGTCCTCCATATCCCAATCTGGCTGCTCAAATGGAGGTATGATCCGCCTTGGCCGCCGTCGAACTCGTCCGCGCCGTCAATCATTCCCTCTGAATCCTGGTTTATGGAGGAACCACCCGTAGTGACAGTTTTCTTACCGGCAGAATCGACAGGGTTTCCCGAGGTTTCGGCAAGGTGAAGGACCAAAGACCAGTAGCTGTCATTCCACACCTTTGACATGTCCTGTGACGTGTCCGCGCTGGAATAGCCGTAATACATCGAGATCACCTTCCCGGAAGACGGCAGCGAGGGGATCTTCACCCACACGTCCGCGTTGGTCGAGGAAATGTTCCTTTCGACCTCGTAATCCAGCGGGCTCCCCCCGGCGTTGCATCCGGCGCTCACGAACCTTATATCGTCAAAATCCGCCTGCATCGCGGACTCGTAGGAAACATTCACATAAACCGGGAAATCCGTGAGCGTGGAACTCCCGGGGGTGGTGATGGTTATGTTTTTGCATTTGGTGAAAGATCCGTTCCACCAGGACAGTGTTTCATAGGTCCCGTTCTCTCCTTCCTCCTGCCCTGCCGTGTAATTGTAGGGCTCCATGGTCTTAACGTTCATGACCGCGTTCAATCCGTCCACCCTCGAGATGTTGATAGTGAGGGACGAATTCACGATGTATTCGACCGGCTCCCCTGTGGATCTCAGTCTGTACTTCAGATCAGAAGGATCAAGATTCTCGTTCTCCAGAACAAGGGCGGAAACCCCTGACACGAAGGGAACGCTGAGGCTGGTCCCGCTGTCCGTCACGTACGTCCCCCCGATCCCGCGGGTCTGGATGTCCTTTCCTGGCGCGAAGAGATCCGTGAAATAATTCACGTTCGCGAAGTCAGCGATCACGTCCGACTTTTCCGTGGACGAAACGCGAATAACCCCTGAACCACAAGAAGGAGACTTAATACTCGTACCACCGTCATTCCCCGTAGCCGCGATCACTACGATCCCCTTCCCCGCCAGTTCATTCGAATAATTCGCCACGGGGTTGGAATCGCAGAACCCGGAATAGCTCCCGGCGCCTATGGATAACGAGATTATGTCCGCCCCTTCCTGTTCACAAAACTCCAGTCCCTTCAGGACGTCAGACTCGTATCCCTGACCAGAGGAATCCATGACCTTGGCAACTATCAGCCAGCTCCCCGGAGCCACGCTGTCTATGATACTCCCTACCCTGGTCCCGTGCCCGTTGTCGTCCATGGGGTCGTAATCATCATTCACGAAGTCATAGCCGTAAGCATAACTTCTCACAATACCCGGATCAACCCCGGTATCCACCAGGCATATCTTTATTCCGCTCCCGTTAAATCCGAGACCATGCACGTCATCAATATTCATCAGCCCTATCGATTCCGTCGTGAGCAGGGAAACCGGCTGGTCCAAGAAAACGTTTTCAACATTCGGATCCTCAGCTATTTTCAGAAGCCCGTCGATATTCGTAGTAACTGAAATAATCCTTCCAACTCTGGAGTCCTCGATAATGTTTTCATCCGTCTGAATGGGGGAAGCTGCCTCTTTAAGTGTTATCAGCACCTTGGTCAGATTTTGAGAAGTTATTTCTTCCTTGACATCCTCCATTATATTATCGTATTTCTTCAGCTTCCCAATTTTTCCCTTCTTGTCTTCCTTGGTTTTGTTATCGCATCCCTCGTCTATCCCTCCGTTGCAGTTATCATCAAATCCGTTGCACTTCTCCTTCGCCCCGTGATAGATTTTTTTGTCGTTGGGTTCACAGTCCGTGCTGTCAGGATCACCATCCTTGTCAGTATCTTTCGCTTCCGTCTGTTCGATGGTTATTTCTTTGACATGCTTGATTATTGTCGTGTTGTTGTATCCTATTACGGTGGTCATGTTATATGTTCCTGGTTCATCCGGCATTTGCAGTCCAATATCAGAAATTCCTACCGTTATGTTTAAACTCAGGTTGCTTGCGAACCCTTTCCCGTATCCTTCTTCCGTCTCGTAATAATCAGTAGTGGCGATTATCGTACCATTCTCTATCCGTAGGTTAACAACATCACCGAATAATGTAACGTTCCCGGACTTCACGGAAACATCGATCAGATCGACGGAATAATTCCCGGTCTTGTTTGTGACATTATTCAAGTTTAGAACATAATCCCCGACCTTGCTTACCTTCCCTTTCAAAACCTTCCAGTATTTCAGAACCGTTTGTTTGGTGTATGACTGGTTTGTCTGGTTCGTGGTGATTGTTTTTTTAACAGTGACGTTGATGGTTTTGTTTGCAGTAACGTCACTTTCCTCTGTCCCGTTCACTGTTATGTTTTGGATGGTACGAGGCAGTCCGACTCTATTCCCTTCTCCGGTAACTGAGAAGTTGTATTCGAAATCTATGTCCGGGTATGTCTCCTTCCTCCCCTTCGGGCCGTAACCGTATCCATACCCCTGGAGATCAGAACCGTCCAGATGGAAATAACCTTCGGTCTTCTCCAGTCTCAGCACATACGTTTCGACGAGTTCTTGCAGTGTCATGTTTACTGTCTGGTTACCCAGTTCAATCTCAAACAAAGAATTAGCGGGTAAGAATTCCTCCGAATCGATTGAAATGGTGGAAATCGCGTCTTCGGATGGGCCTATGAAAAATCCTGTCATCTGAAAGAAACCGAAAGAAATTATGAAAACAAAAACTACAGCTATCGCGGCGTAGGTTAACCCTGAAGCCTTTGGTTCGGGCCTCCCGAGAATCTCCCTCTCCTTTTTTCTTGCCGCCTTCCTGTCCTTTCCAAGATATATGGTCTTAACACTACCGTTTTCCCTCAAAGAGGTATAGTAATAAGTACTGTTCTTGATCCTCTTTTTGTGCATGTGAGGCCCCAAGACGTCGGTTTTTGGTGAATCGGAAAGTGTAGGTTAACCCAAAAAACTAACACCTCAATTAATAAATTAACCGTTAACCTTTATATTATAATATTATACCGCTGTTTTTCCGGAAAAAAATAAAAGAAACGAAGCAGATTTTCTGCTCCCTTCAAAACATAGGCCGCGATCGGGATTTCCAGCGAACAGCTTCATTAGAAGCGTATCATGAATTCATTTTCGTAAGTCCGATTTGAACCCGAGCTGGGGGCTCCACAAGCCCCTGTGCTAACCAAGCTACACCATCGCGGCCATGATACTAAATTATCGGGAGGTATAAATAAATAACTTTACATACTATTCTCTCTATGACTGACACTAAGATTTATGCCGCGAATATTGATGACATGAAACTTGCAGTTTATCAGATGCTGGTAAAATACTGAACAGCGGAGAGCCCGAGTGAAATGATAAAAGCTCATCTGGACGTTTTCGCAAAACAGTTTTTCGGAATAAAAGATATGATATTCGGTCATAGCTATACAAAATTCGAATCCGGGGAAAGTATGCATTTCCGCCCGACACCAGATTCCGATCCAATGATAGTAAGAACCAGTTCACCAGAAGATTACAAAATTGTCGTCCCGAAACTCGAAATTGTTTCCGACACGTTTGACATTGAACTAATCGAAGGAACGGAAGCGGTTCCCCACCTGAAGCAGCTTGTGTCAGATCTTGAAAAAATTGAAATATGGCAAGTATAAAATCAACTTATCGATTCAAGTATTTTCATTACCTTTTCCTTTCCTATCGCTAGAATAAACCTCGGAAGTCTCGGCCCGTATTCCTTCCCGATCAGTGAGAGATACATCCCCTGGAAGAATTCTTTTGTCTCGATTCCCGTTTCCTTGGCAACTTCTCTGCACAGGTTAATGATCTCTTCTTCATCACGATCTTTCTTTCCCAGTTCCTCACCGAATTTCTTTATGGCCTCTTTTTGTTTGTCGGTTAATTTACTCTTTGTTTCCTTCGAAACCTCATCCTGAACTTCGAACCTGAACCTTTCCGGGGCGTATTTTTTTGCCCATTCTTTAGCGAGGGAGAGTCTGATCCTGACGGAATCCATGTTTTCCTTTCCTGTCAAATGACCGGTCTTTTTCATGAGCTCGATCGAAGATTCCAAAAACGTTTTTTCAGGTACGATCTGGGAAATCATAACGGCATAATCGAAATTAACGTTCCCTGAAAATTCTTTTTTTGTTAACTGTGATATTTCGAAAAGTCTTTTCATATGTTCTGATTCCTTTGGGTTTTCTATGTTAGTTTTCCCGAAATAAACTTTCTCGTGATTATCATAATCATCCGTCAGCAATGGAAGGTCCTTCCACGAGAAGCTCCTGGTTTTCATAAGTTTCTTGTTGTAAAGGAATCTCAGAAGTTCCGGTGTCGCCACTTCCAGCCAGTCCTTCGGATAAACGACGTTACCCATACTGGCGGACATCTTCTCGCCATCGATTATCAGGTGTTCATAGAATATCGGTTCGGCCATTGGGAAGTGGAGGACGCGTTCAATGATCTCCCCGTTTATCCAGAATGCGCTTCCGGGAACCTGGTATTCCTTCCCGAAGCCTTCCGTGCATACATTCCAGTTGGCCCACTGTGCGGCCAGCTCGCTTTTATACATCAGTTTTCCATTGCTCTTCTTTGGATCATCTAATCCTTTGTGGCCGCATCCCTTGGCCGTCATCGTTTTGAAATCATAATCTTTGCACTCGTATTCAACCAGACCATCTTCCCGGATCTTGATAACTCTTGTTGTGATGATCTTTCCGCACTTCTCGCAGATAGGCTGCCACGGGGACCAGTCGTCACGGAGCTTGTTGTCCTTTCCCCTGTA
>CAYUSU010000049.1:0-6707 GCA_964447525.1 uncultured archaeon
AAAAATATCAAAGAAATCAGGAAGGATTTTGGAAGGGTATCTAAACACTTTTAACCAAAACTCACTCACCAAACAAACTGGCAAACCATTCTAAAATAAGCTCTATTATGTTCTTTTGCGGAAGGGGCTCTGGTGGTGTTTCATCCGGGACGTTGTCTGGTTCTGTATCATTCGCTGGAGGGGGTTCTGGTGCCGGTTTTTCGTTGCACTTCCCGTTCTCGCAGCCGTATGGGCATTGGTACGCGGCAGAACCATAGGTGGTCTCGTTCTTGCACTCGTATTCCATCAGTATCGCGCCGTTACATTCGTCTTCGTAGACTGCCGTCCCGACGGTGACGATGCCTTTGACCTGAAATTTCTTTCCGCCGTCGGAATCAACGCAGGATATGTTCGATTCTTCGATCTCTTCTGGTGGCGGAGGGGGCGGCGAAACGCTGGAGATACAAGCTCCTTCGCTGCATCCCTTCGGACAGGTATATACGACGGATTTATGGCTAGTGTCGGTCATGCACGAGTACTCTTTCAGGTCGTATTTCGTCATGCAGTAGTCCGTCAGCACTGTCAAGCCATTTATAACCGTTCCCGCGACGTTGTAATTCTTTCCTCCGTCCGAATCTGAGCATTTCTGCTTGAGACACTTACCGTTCTCACAGCCACTTGGACATGCGAAAGTCTCGAATGCATGACCAGCTCTCTTGAAACAATAATATTCTATCAGTTCTCCTTCTTCATTGCAATAATCATTTACCAGGTTCGTAGGTCCGCTGGTGAGCGTCCCTTTGAAGTAATATTCCTTCCCGTTGTCAGTGTCTTTACATTCATCCGTTCCAACGACACAGGCACCATGGAAGCATCCACTCGGGCATTCGAAAATTATCGGGTCTCCGTAGCAATTGTATTCTTTTACATTCCATTCCGAGTCACATTCATCCTCGCTACCAGCAGTTCCTTTTTCATAGAAATTTATTCCATCCGAGTCCGTGCATTCGCCGGTGTAAAGATTCTCATTAATGTTAATAGTG
Source organism: uncultured archaeon (assembly GCA_964447525.1). GTDB lineage: Archaea > Aenigmatarchaeota > Aenigmatarchaeia > QMZP01 > QMZT01 > JAFGDH01. Next base: position 1,023 of record CAYUSU010000049.1, read on the forward strand.
AGTGGAGTGTAAATGGAATCGTTTGTTTCCTCATGGGATATCGTGAGCTGCGTCCCATCAAGCTTTTCTATGTAGTATTTAGAGTAGATTTCCCCTCCGGAATCTTCCATTTTAATCACTTTTGCCTCTGTCCCATCTATCGTGAAAGAAAGAACCGTCGGTCCTGCTGTTACAATATAATTACTGGAATCTGCTTCTATCGCTAGAAAGTCTATGTTTACGGTATCCTTTGACTGGACGGGAAATGTGATAAGTAACGAAACCGTAAAAAGAGAGAACATCACCCCGAACAACGCATTCTTATTCATAACAATATTTTTTTGGTTTGGTGATTTATAAAAATCAGGGCATTTTGTTCTTTACACCGGAGTGAGGCCGGAGTTCTTCAGGGCTTCAATATCCTTCTGGTCTAATGCAGAGGCAATTTTTTCAACTTTGTATATATTATCCATTCCAGGGACCAGGTCTGCATCATATCCGGCGAAGGCCAGTCCTAACACGAGATGGGCGTCTATCTTGTCAGAATCCCCGAAATATTTGAAAAGCATGATTATCGATTTAATTTTGAGGGATAAATTTTTTATAGGCTACATTGGATTTAGCAAAAACCAAATATTCACTCACATTTAAATACCTGTTATTAATAATATTGATAATTGGCATGACGGCATACGCTGAATGTAACAAGCTGTCTTTCGAAAATGGAGTATCGGTGATATATCATGAAATGCTCAAGTTGCGGAGTGAACATCGGGTCCAGCGAGAACTGGGTCGAGTTCGGATGCCCTTCCTGCGGGAAGGAGAAGATAGTAAGGTGCGAGAAGTGCAGGAAACTGATCAATACCTACAAGTGCAAATCATGCAGTTTTATCGGACCATAAGGTGATTCTATGGGAGAAGTCATATTAGTCTATAAAGTAATACCGGAAAGCATGGATCAGTTCGACACACTTAAAGCTAAACTAGAAGCACTGAAACCCAACAGGCTCGAAGAAGAGCCGGTCGCATTCGGTCTGAAGGCATTCAAGTTTACCAAGATCATACCGGACGGAGAGGGAGTATTAGACAAGCTTGAAAAAGAACTGAATGATATTCCTGAAGTCCAGTCATGCGAGAACACTGCAATGTCCAGGAGCCTGTAAGTTTCTTTGCCCCGGTGTTGTTATATTCCGGCCAAAATTATCTTCTATAGAGTTCCTCCGGGTTTATTCCCGTATTAATTGCGGCATTCTTAAAATGGCCTTCATTCCCGATTATTGAATTGTATTCGATAAGAGCCAGAGGGAACGTGTCGTCTCTCAACTTTTCCATGAAATACTGGATGGCGTTATCCAGCTCATAACCTGTCAGGTCCTCCCGGGATTTCCTGAAAATTATGCTGCTGTAGCCTTCTTTGTTCACATGAAACACTATCCCGGGGGGATCCCTTTTCGGAACACCTCCAATCATTTCATGAAGCCTGTTAAAATCTATTTCGCTATTCCGGAAAGATGAGAAAAATATGTATGATTTCGGTATCCTTATTACTTCAATTTCATAGCTTTCCGGTTTGGCGAACATAACGTATCCGTGTTTTCCTTTTGTGTAATTGGTTATCTCAACGTCCGCCGAGCTGAACTCCCATTCATCTGCATTCAAGTACGGTTCGAAACCATTGCAGTTATCTATCACGACTTTAACCCCGCAGATGCCAGCCTTTCCTCTGTAACTCGGATCGCTGGGATCGCTGACGGCATTCCTCGCATCGACCGGGCTCTTCCCGGTTATTGCAATTCTTTTTGTCTGACCGACGAATTTATCAATGAAAGGCCCTTCATTTTTCATGACGGTTACATGGGTGTGGTTATGGTCGATGTAATTCACCCTAGCTATTACTTTTTCACCGGGAAACGCACTTAAAGATTCATTATCACAATATGCATCATTAACTATCATTCTTACCTTTTTGTGCCACCCGAATGGTTCTCTTCTATGTTCTCTTCCTATCGCTTTGCCTACCAATTCCAGCTCCATTTCTTCCCCTACAAAAAAAGGGATTTCTCTTTCATTGGGTGAATCAGGTGAACTGAATATCATATTATCTCATTATTCCAGATTAGATAATTTTGATGATTAATTTTTTAAGTAGTTACTTTACCACAGAAACAGTCGTATTAGAATTAAACGTCAGCGTTTTCCAGTTCTGCCTCGCAGAGTTTCTGGAATTTATTTGCAGGTATTATCTTATAACCGGGCTGAACTGTTTTATCTGTTTTGATACATTGCTCACCTTTATGAAGAGCGAGACAACCAAAACGTGATTCGCTGATAATCATTTCCTTTTCCGTTTCAATCAAAGGTGAACCAGCACCGGTATATTCACAATCCGGTCTAAATATTATGAGTCTCCCGGGAACATACACGTTAGTATTTTCAGAATCGCGCAGTTTTACTGTCAGTTCCCAAACTGGAAGTCCTGTGAAGTCCGGATCACTGTATTTTTTGACAGGCATGAGAAAAATAAGATAATAAGTTTTTTAAGCGGTTGCAACTGTTTCACTTGCTCTTTTGATTGTTCCATTTTCTTGTGAAACAGTCTCATTTTTATTTAAATTACTTCTACAATTGATTATTATGTCTTTTGGAAAGGCGGTGTTGGTTGGGTTATTGTTCGTATTCCTGCTGCCCGGTCTGGTGTCAGGCTTGGGGGTGGAATATTACGGGATAGAGAGCAAAGTCCTCGAAGACAACAGCATCGAGAACACAATCATCCTGATCTTCAACGAGTCCGTCGCTGACTTTTCATATACATACAGCGGGGATATCAGCAGGTTCACGTTCGAATCGAACCATGAGTCATCCCTTTGCGGTGTATCCCGGTCCGACCGTTCGGTGATAGAATGCAAGATCACGCCGGACGACGAGGAGAAAAGCCAGTTCACATTCGAGTTCTGGAACGAGGACAAAGTGGAGGTGAGTGATGGAGGTTACGAATTTCGCGTGAACTATCCGATGGATTATTCCGTGAAGAGATTCTCCAATTCAGTATATCTTCCCCAGACCGCCTCTCTCAATGAACTCGATGGGTCCTTTTCCCCGAAGTACGGGAAAACCATAACCGATGGAAAGCGTATTATAATTTTGTGGGAGAAGGATGACGTCATAACGGGGGATGATCTTTACTTTTCCATATCATACCAGAAGCCGCTGAGCTTCGCTTCCGTCTACAACATAGCGGCGATGGTCGTTCTGGCTGTGATAATAATCGTTTCGCTCGGGGTGTTCTACATGAAGTCCACGAAAAAGGCGTCGATAAAGGTCATAATGCCCATCCTCAAAGGGGACGAGAAAAGGGTGGTGGACATACTAATGCAAAAGGGAGGCTCGGTCAACCAGAGGGTGATTGTCCGCGAGACCGATTTCTCGAAGGCGAAGGTCTCCAGAATCATGAAGAACCTCAAGGAACGCGGAGTGGTCGAGATCGAGCACATGGGAAGGACGAACAAGATCAAGCTTCTTCTGAAGAACAAATAGAACCGGAATCACAAGAATTCTACTGGTTGTAGGTAGCACGTGCACATTGTCTGAACTTTGTTTTCTCCAAGATCAATAACCATTGCATCTACTTTTCTCATGTCTCCTTCCACAAATCCCAGAACCGGATATATTCCGCCTACGGACATTCCCAAATGTTTGACGGAATGATAATTCTCTTCAGTCGACGGGGTCACTGTTTTCACTCTGTGCAAGCTGTTCATAATAAAATTAATACCGATAAATTTTTTATATCAGCGCTTATCCATCATTTGACCATTTCATACGACTTCAGCAGTTCAGGGACAGTATCGTATTTCGTTAGGTCTTTCGGATTGATCCATTTGAAATTCTTGTGTTCTCTATCGAGTTTGATCTTTTTTCTGCCCGTGCGGAAGAAAAATGGATGGATGATCCATTTCTTCTTTATCGAAGGGTCATCGACGGCGAATGTGTTGCCTTCCTTGACCAGGGTGACATCATCATTGTTTAAACCGGTTTCTTCCCTTATCTCTTTGAAAGCGGTATCCTTCGGATTTTCTCCCTTTTCGATATACCCGGAAACGGCCGCCCACATGTTCTGATAAGTGCTGACTTTATCCCTTCTGAGAATAAGAATCTTTCCGCCATGCTCCAGAAAGCAAGTCACTACATTCGATGTTTCCATGATTATAATTAGCAATCAGTTAAAATAAAATTATGTCCGTTGTCTAAACGTCCTATCCTCTCTCTTTCAGGAGCTGGATCGTCTCGGAAAGCGAACGCATGGACTCCATCATCGGTGTGAGGGAATCCTTCAAAGCCCCTTCCATGCTTTCAATCCTTCCGGAAAGCATCGTTATCGTCTGTTTGTACGTGTCTATCTTATCCTCTATCTCCTTCAGCTCGCTCTTCTTCTCGTCGTTTATCTTGCCCACATCGGACCTCACCATCTCTATCTTGTTGCTCATCTGGGTGAACTGGTGATTGATAGTGCCGAACTTGTTCTGGAGCTCCCTGATCTTCTCGTCCACCACCACTTCAACGAGCTCTTCTATTTCCTTCCTGGAATGATCCTTGGACGAATTTCCGCGTTCCGGTCTTCTTCTGGGTTCCTCTATCAGGTCGAGCGGTTCTTCCTCGAAAGGCATCGATGAAGGCCTGCCAAAATCGGCTCCCGTCATTCCGCCAACCATTCCTTTATCCATACCGACATCGTCAAATCCCTGAAGAGGAAATCTTGGCGGTCCCATTGGTCCCGGAAGGTTCTGCCGATCTTCCATTTCGTTCGGTGGTCCGAACGGCTGTCCGGGCGGTCCTGCCGGAGGAGGTGAAGGCCTCTGCATTGGTTGCTGACCATCATGTCCCGGTCCGGCCACTTTCGATCGTAACGCCTCTTTCATTGCATGATCTATCTCCATCGTGTTGTAACCCTCGTTTCGAAGGGTACTAATGATATCCGGTTCTGCCATCCCTCTCGAAGAAAGAGCCTGTACTTCATGTGTTGGCGGAGGTCGACCCTGCATCTGCCCGCCTGGTCCGTCAGACATGCCACCCGGAGGTGGAGCAGACTTCTTTTTCTTTTTCCCGAAAAGGCTAAGATTCATAATCAATCAGACATCTTTATAATAATTTTTTATCTTTCCCTCTTTAAAAGATTTTTTTGAAACGCATCACTGCGTTTTTCCGCTTTCCATCAGCTTTTCGCTAATCATGTTCTCCACGTCGTTTTTCGTGGTGAAAGTCGAACGTATTGGATTGAATATCTCAACCATGGTCTTCAGCTCATCGATGCTGGACTTGGTTGCCATCATCTTCATCTGCTTTACCATCTCTTTCATCACGGTCTCCATCTTGAAAATCCTGTCCTCCATGGAGGTTATCTTGGCGTCCCTTTCCCTGAACATCTTCTGCATGTTCTTGTTCTGACCCAGAATGTTCTGCTCTATCGAATTCGTTCTTATGTCAAGTGATTTGATCCTCTGCTCAATCACCCTCAATCTGCGTATGTTGTCGTTTATCTTGTTGATCATCTCGGATACTATCCGCTGAGAACCCTGAGCTTCGTTTTTTCCGAACACCGCCATTTAGAGATCACCCTTTTTCGATTACGCTGTGTTATAATTATTTAAGGAAACTAATAAATCTGAAAAATTAACCGGACTCGGACAAACTGTTCAATATCTCCATTGC
>CAYUSU010000050.1:0-5232 GCA_964447525.1 uncultured archaeon
AAATTATGGAAACAGATACTTATATAAATCTTTTTATAAAAGGAATCAATAGTTGAGCTGGGCAGATAGCTTCCTGGTCGTCTAATGGGTTGATTAACCCTGATAAAGACCGGGAGGAAGCTCCATTCACCTGCCAAGGCAGCGTTGAAAGACGCAGGCCGAGAGGCTTCCATCGGACGCAGAAAAAACCTGCGCAACAGAGCAATGATATCAACGACGTGGCAACACAGATCGTCATTGAGCGTCGAAGTTGCGAAAGGGTGAAATAATCCATGGTGCCGGGTGCAAGCCGGTTTAAGGTTTGATCGGACGGGTTCGATCGGTCGGCTGTAGGCGCTTAGAAAAATGCTATCACCTCCGTTCGGGATCATACCCGAGGAGATGACATAAAATGGGCTATGCCCAGCACAACTTTTTTATTTTCTCCCTTTTTAATTTTATTGTTAATTTCTTTCTATGGAACCCCTTGGATTCTCTGGTTTCGAGATGGAGCTGGAAGACGTTAACCTTTCGAAAGTCAAGAAATGGACCAGAATGTGGACCATTGGTCTCGGAGGCAGTATAGCTCAATCTAGACTTGAAAACGGCGTTCTTTATTTCGGATGCATGGATACTAGGATTTATGCGGTGGATGCAAAAACAGGAAAAAAGATATGGGAATTCAAGACAGACGGCGTTATTATGGGATTTCCCGAAATACATGAAGGCACTCTTTACATCGGTTCACATGACGGAAATTTGTATGCTCTCGATATCAAAACAGGGAAACAGCTATGGAGATTCCAGACAGGGGGAGCTGTTACGGCCCTTCCATGTTACGAGAACGGGCGAATCTACTTCATGTCGGAAGACAGGAATGTTTATTGCATAGACGATAATGGGAAGGAGATATGGAGACATGCTCTGGGAGACAAGATCGTTTCCGCCGTGACCATACATGAAGACAAGCTTTTTGCTGGCTGTTTCGATGGCTTTCTTTACTGTCTAAAGAAAGGGGATGGTCAGGAAATCTGGAGGTTCGGAACAGGAGCAGAGGTTCACAACGATGTCCGCTTCCTCATCCATGAGGGAATCATTTACTTCGGATCATTCGATTCCACTCTTTATGCTGTGAGAATTGACGGCGGGAAGGAGATCTGGAGGCTGAAAACAGGGCATTTCGGGTGCGGTTCATCACCTACACTGTATGACGGTAAATTAATATACGGGGTCAGGGACGGGACACTTTTCATGCTCACACTTGAGGGGAAGGAGACATGGCGTTTTCAGTCGGGCGGAATTATCGAGGGTGTCCACATGGTTCATGACGGCAGGATTTACTTCAGTTCCGGGGACGGGAACATGTACTGTCTGGATATGGGAGGAAAGGAGCTCTGGAGATTCCGCACGGAAGGTGCTGTTTATGATATGCCTAAAATCCGGAAAAATCTCCTGTATGTTGGATCATGGGACTGTCATTTGTACGCGATTGATATCAATACGCATGAAGAGGCATGGAGATTCAACACGTCCAGCAATCAGCCGGCCTGGGTGGAGCCTCCTCATGATACGTTTGAGATGTCCATAAACAGAGAAGGTTCTGACGACGAAGTCCAGGAAGAGGATAAATATGATGTGAATGTTTCGAATGATCAGTCATTCGATAGCGAGTATTCCGTAAAATCCGAATACGTCACGAAGAGTGAGTATGCATGAATAAAGTTAGTTTCGGGGATTTTTCCATTGAACTTGAAGATTTCGAAATGAGAAAGACCAAAAAGTTTGACAGAATGTGGAAGGTCAAGTTCGGCGGGGGAGTAACTGGACTGACGCATCACGACGGAGTTCTTTATCTGGTTTCGGCGGACCAGCACATATACGCATTGGATCTGGACGGCAACGAAATCTGGAGGTTCCGGACGGACGGGATAATATGCGATTCTGATGCAATTATTTACAATGACAAGATATACTTCGGGAGCTATGATTGTTTCATTTATTGTCTTGATGATGGCGGAAAACTGGTATGGAAATTCAAAACCGGGGGAGAGATCGGAAGCAGGCCATGTGACGGGAACGGGAAGATATATTGCGGCTCAAGAGACGGATTCGTGTATTGCATTGACGCCGAAACCGGAAAAGAGATATGGAGATTCAAGACAGGAGACGAGATTGCGAGTGCCTCGGTTTTCTACAAGAATATGATTTTTATCGGATCATTCGACGGGAACCTTTACTGCCTCGACTCCGAAACAGGAAAGGAACTCTGGCGTTTCAAGACCGGGGATCACATATTCGCAGACAATCCTTTCCTTATCCACGAAGGGGTCATCTATTTCGGGAGTTTCGACAACTACCTCTACGCCGTGGAAATTGAAACCCGTAGGCTTCTGTGGAAGTTCAGGACAGGCAAGTACGGGAATTCCCTCCAGCCTGATATCGATGAAGGGGTTATATACCAGTCCGCAAGGGACGGTTTTCTTTATGCGATATCCCTTGAAGGGAAGGAAATCTGGAGGTTCCATGCAAATGACATGCCCGGAAGACATGTCTTCGACGAGAAGAAGGTATACGTTTCATCTGACGACAATAATGTTTACGCGTTGGACAAGAAAAAGGGAAAGGAGATATGGCGTTTCCAGGCAGGAAACCACACATGGGCAATGGAACTCGTGAATGGAATATTATATGTCGGTTCTTGGGACTGTCATCTGTATGCGATTGATTCGGAAAACGGAAAAGAAAAATGGAGGTTCCAGACATCTGTCCAGTATCAGGAAGCTCTAGATCCTCCCTATGATGCCTGGGAAGTGATGGTAAAGAAGGAAGTCGTGGAAGAGGAAACAAAAGAGGAAGAGAAATATTCCGTCAATGTCTCCGAGGACTTTTCTAATGATAGCGAATATTCCGTCAAATCAGAATACGTCACGAAGAGCGAGTACGCCTGATCTCTAGGGGCTTTGCCATCTTCCACATCGCCCAGAAGTATTTCCTGTACTTTTTTGCCAGTTCCTTGTTGATCATCATGAAACCAACAGGTTCCCTCACGTCTTTCCATACAACGTTCACGACTCTGTCTTCGTATATGAATATCACAGCCGGACTCACGAATTCCTCCGGCAGGTATCTACCTTTCGTCAATCCCTTTTTAATCGAGTCTCTGGGACCCTTGTCGTTTATGGTATCATAATCCATCAAAGAAATGAACTTCTTCCCGGTCCTCTTCATCTCCTTCTCCAATTGCATCATGTAATATTTGACTCTCTTGAATATCTCGCCTCTGGCCCCCCACACTAGCATGTCGCCCTTGCATCGGATCCAGTCGTTGTGTATGGCTTTGATCCCTTCCAGGCCGGTGTATATTCGCGCTTCCGGATACTTTCCGGTGGGCTTTCTGAAGGATTTCAGTTCCGGGATTATGCTTTTGGCGCTTTTCTCGTTTTCATTCAGTTCGTTTTTCTTCTCCTGTAAATACGTCAGGATGCGTTCGGGATTCTCCGCTTTGTAATACCTCCGGTAATCCCTTACGATGAAGGTTATGATTCCTTTGTCCTTCAATCGCTCAAGCGAGTCGTAAACCCTCGAACGATGGAGCTTCGTTTTCTTTACCAGTGTCCCGGCAGTAGCATTCCCTATTTCGAGCATGGTCATATAGACCTTTATCTCGTTTCCTGTGAGTCCGATCTTGCCCAATGTCCTCTCTATAACTGCGTTTTTATCCATGAATATCCTTTCCATTCAGGCTTTATAAGTGTTGTCCTTAATTAGGAGGACACTAGTTTATATGACATCCCCCAATCACATAAACACTCAATTGATATTTGTGATGGTTGTCGAAAATGGCGGAAACATTATATCCAGGAATGGTGCAGATGGTTGTGGATATTCCCAGCTGGAAGTGTTCCATTTGTAATTTCGTTTTCAAGGGAGGCAACCCTCCAAAGGTCTGTCCGCTTTGTCGAAAGGTGGCGGATTTCGAGGAAATCAGGGATTTCAGGGATTTCAGCGACATAAGCAACGACTAACGGTGGAAATGATGGATGACATGGGCGGTTTCGGTTTTGATGCAGCAGAGGACTTCAGCATAGAGATGGGAGACCTTAAAATCAAGAAGAAAAAGAGGTTCAACGAGATATGGACCACCGGGGACGGGGGAAGTATCGGTTCCGGTCCCCTGATACACGAAAACATTCTCTATGTGGGGGCGCTGGACGGTTATGTTTACGCCGTGGATACGGAAACAGGGAAACTGATATGGAATTTCAAGACAAACGGCGGCATTTCCGGGGCGACTCCCGTAATTTATAATGACAAGTTATATATCGGATCCCACGACAAGAACCTTTACTGTCTGGAAAAGGAGACAGGAAAGGAGGTATGGAGATTCGAGACCGGCGGTGAGATATTCGCGTCATGCCTAGTGTCCGGGGAAAGGATATATTTCGGCAGCAGGGACAAGAACATTTATTGCATTGATCTGAATGGAAGCGAAATATGGAGATACCAGACTGGCGACAGCGTTGCGTCCTGTCCTGCGATTCACGAAGGAAGGATTTTCATGGGATGCTATGATGGTCATCTTTACTGTCTTTCGCTGGACGGAAGGGAATTATGGCGGTTCAAGACAGGTGGCAATGTGACCAACAAGCTCCCGTTCCTCATACAAGACAACGTTATTTACATGGGAAGCCATGACACCAATTTCTACGCGATAGACGTGATTTCTGGAAAGGAAAGATGGAGATTCAAGACAGGGAATTCCGTGGTCTGCCGGCCCGTAATATCAGATGACAGGATGTATATCGTTTCATGGGATTCCAACCTTTACTGTATTGATATGAACGGAAGGGAGATATGGCGTTTCCAGACAGGTGACAGGATAGGCAGCCTGGAGCCTGTCCTTCACAACGGAGTGATCTATTTCCCTTCGGCCGATTCCAACGTATACGCCGTTTCGGTGGACCGGCAGGAGATATGGAAATTCCAGACAGGGGGTATGATATGGGGTTCCGTCGTTCTTAACAACGATAAGCTTTATTTCGGTTCCTGGGATTGCTTCGTTTATTGTTTAAACCTGGACGGGGAAGAGATCTGGAGGTTCCAGACGTCCAATCGAAATCCATGCGCCTTCCACGAAGACATCGAGATCGAGTTCAAGACCAGCGAAAACGACTTCTCCGAAACCGAGGAAGAGGAGAAATATTCCTCTGGTAGCGGGTCCATGAACGTTAGCGACGATCTGCAGAGCCAGTA
>CAYUSU010000051.1:0-5230 GCA_964447525.1 uncultured archaeon
CTGTTCGTAATAATGACGATACTTTACCATGGATTGTGAAGCAGGATAAAAGCAAACCGGCTGATATACAAGCTCAATTCAGAGAACAGAAAAAAACAGTCACTGGATGTATGTCGCAGATGCTGATTGACATCGTGGTGCATGGATGCCCTTACAAAGATGATATAATAAGAAGGATTGAATATATCAGGGATTTTCTGTATAAAGATTGATTTAATCATCTGATTTCAATGTGATTTGTGATCCTTAAACCAATTAAAACTAATCTTTAATTAACCCCTTTAAACCATAATTTAATATGGACATAGACTGGGTGCTGGCGATCACTGTATTCCTTTTCTTTGTTATATGGTCGTTCGCTTTTTACATTTCTATTTTCCAGTTCGATAATGGCTATATGGAAGTGGCTGGCGACATATCGAGAAACGTCGTGATGAATTCGCTCAACATTGATTCATTCTCGGTTCCAGTTATATATGACAGCGGAAGCGATACGAACAATTCCGTCCTTAATTCAGGTTTCGTGTGGTATGAAGGTAACCAGAGCAGCACGAGGGTATGGAGGGGCAACCAATCCCTTCAGTGCAGATTGATAGGGAATGATACCTATTGGCTGACCAACCTGACTTCCGGTGAGAATTATTTCCGAATAGAATTCGCCGATTCCGAAACGGCGGGATGCAATGACGTGTTTTCGGTAGCCGGTTCCATCCAGACATCTCCCGGAGTGCTGGAAAGGAAGGAGATGTTTTCCCAGTCAAGTATCAATTCGATGAACTCCACTCCATATTCGGAATACAAATACCTGCTTGGTTTGGAAGGGGATTTCAGGGTTGAGATAGAAGGAACGGGTCCTCTGGTTTATGGAAAGACCCCGCCGACGGTTGCTGATGTGTTTGCGCAGACATTTGTCAGGACAATATTCGAAACGGGCGAGGAGGTAAACGTTACGTTTATCGTATGGTGAGATCATGGCAAGAAGGATGAAAGGATTTTGGAGAATGGTCGAGAGCATAGCGGCGGTCACCATACTGATGGTTTTCGTTCTCTCGTTAAGCATACAGTATATCAGGGAGCCGGCGGAACCCATAATGAAGATAAGGGGTTACGAGATTCTCGAGAATATGGACAAGAACGGTAATCTTCGTTCGTATGTCGTTTCGGATGATTCTAACGGACTTAGCAACGCCATCTCATTGGGCGGGTATAACCATTCCATCGAAATCTGTGATTATTCCGGGACATGCAATGGAACGTATCCCGATGCGGAGAACATATGGCTTTCCGTGTATTACATTGCGGGGGAGAATACGTACAATCCCCGGGAGGTGAAGCTGTACATATGGTGAAAAAAATGAAAGGAGAACGAATGAAAGGGCAGTTCTTTTTGATATTCTCATTCATGCTTATCATAATATTCTATATCGGAATATCCGTCTACCTTTCCCCTCCGGGAGTTTCAGAGACTTTGTCTAATGATATCGATTTTATAATCAGGAACATCGAGAACGAGTATCCGGTCGCGTTCAATATCGGACTTAACGAATCCGACGGGATAGGGAAGACGATAAATTTCACGATATTCGCCAGAAACCTTCTGAAGGAGAGGAATATAGACATGTACTCCATTCTGTTTTTCACTGAATTGAATGGGAATGACGTTAGTGTGACCGTGGCCAATTATTTGGAGGAGAGTGAATACGTGTCTGTCGGGATCGCAGGGGATGATCGTATACTTTACGTTCAGAACGGTTCAATGAACTCGACGGTTTTCATCGATCCTGCCGAAATTTTTACGCTCGATATAACCTTTAATAGCATTCAAAAGAATCTATTATTAGGTAAGTATAAATCGAACCTTTACTTTTACACCGAACTGAAAAAAGGGTACGATATAATCGTGGGTGAGAGAAAAACATGAACAGAAAAGGAATAACAATGGTTTCCAGCGTACTCTTTCTTGCGTTTTTGATAGCCGCTACTGGAATCGTTTATTACGCAGGCGTCCCTTCTTTACAGAGAATACAATGTCTTGCCACAATGGAGAAGATGAAGTCATCTTTCGTCCAGTTGGACAAGATAACAAGGAACGTGGTAGCCGGCGGCAAGGGGACGAAACGAACATTCGACCTGAACATAGATGATGGGAAGCTGTATATAGTCGGGGGCAACGATACGATATACTGGGAATATGAATGTCCTGTCGAGGTCACGTCGCCCAGAACCGCCCAGACAATCGGGAACGTCATATTCGGTTCCAATATGGAGGTTTTCGCATATCAGGGAATGTGCGCCGGTCAGAATTCTTATATACTGGAAAACAGCCACATAAAGGCATGCTTCAAAGTCATAGGGTCCTCGTCAAACAAGGTTTCCTACAACACCACCGAAATCTTCCTTTACATGTACCAGAAGGACCTTGACAGCGTTCTTCCCCTCGAATACCTGGAAGTAACGCTGGATAATGACGATACGTCAAAGACAGGGACGGGATACACCACACTCGAAAGGGAGGGAACGAATCTCCCCTACGGGAGGGTAACCGCATACATGGAATCCGATTATGGAGTCACGTACCAGATACATTTCGAGCTCGAGACGGGCGGGGATTTCCTCGTCATAAGAGGTGAATGATGAAAGGGATGTCCGAGATGATCGCTGCAGTCATTGTCATTCTAATAGGCATAGGCATGGCCGCGATAGTCGGGCCGTGGGCTATTAATCTCGCAACCGAATCCTCTGGTAATTCCGGGCAGGCCATGAACCAGAACATATTATGCCGACAGACAGGATATACGTTCGACAGCGATTACGGTGTTTCCGGAGTGGACTGGAACATAACCGGAACAATAGGAGTAATGACAGTAAAGCTTACCAACACGAAAATACAGAACCTTTATAATTTCACCATCGAAGCGACTTTCCTAACATCCGGTGGCCAGAGAATACTTACCGATCCTGACATTAAGATCACTCCCATCAGCCAGAAAACTGTTACTAATCCCCTCAAACCGGGCCAGTCAACTATCCTTGATGCGGATATAATGAATGCGAATGATACATGGACTTTGATGAGAGTTAAGGTTCTTAATGCAGTCTGCCCGAGCATTTCACCTTATGTTGACATATGAATAGCTCTTTTTTAATAATTTATACTAACCCAGACAAATATTTAATTGAGAGATATCCATGGATGATAGCAAAAAAAATGTTAGTGATGAGAATAACTTTTATGAAAAGATTTCCCAGTTGGAAGACCTCCAAAATCTAATGCAACTCGATATAGTTAATCTGAAAAGCGAGATAGACCGAATGAAGATGATGACACCTTCTCCCATTCCCATCGAAACCGAAAAAAAGATAATGGAGCTGGAAAAGATCGCGGATGACATCGATACGTTCAGGAACTGGAAAAAGACCGTTTCCGAGGTAGGTGTTCTCAGGGAAAAGATAATGACATTGAAAGGTATTGAACAGGGGAGCATGAACGAGTTTCTCAAGAAGGCTGACATCGGGACTCCCGGCAACATCACGGAAGAGGTCCGCAATCTCAGGAACGAATTGGAAGCAATGAAGGAAGAGACTCGCAACATTTCCAACCCTCCTCCTTTGCCCCCAGAAAGCGCCAAATCAAGGGTCATGGAACCCGGTGAAGCAAAAAAACTCGGGGAATCCCTGGAAAGGATGAGAAAGACGCTGATGGCGAGAATAGAGGAGATGGATATCAAGATTAACAGCCTCAAGGAAACGACTCATCGTCCCCCTTCCCCTGATCAGGTTCCTCTTAAGAAGCGGATTATGGGAGACGAAAACAAGAGATTAACACAGTCCATTGAGAACACGAGAAGAATACTTTTCGGAAGGATAGAGGAACTCGATAGAAAAATGCATGATGTCAGGGAAATTGACATTCGGGGTGCTGTCCAAAAAATCATGAAGGAAATAGAGAACATGAAAAGATCGATCGCGGAAAGAAATTCCGATTTGCCTGAAAAATCTGATAACAGTATTTCTGAAAGGATAAACGATCTTGAAAAAAGGGTGGACTACGTGAGGAACGAAATGGATAATTTCAAGATGAAAAAAATCGATAATATCAGGCCCGTTATTTATTCCTCCCCGGGCGTATCCGGGGGAAACATTGACAACGTCAAGCATAAAATAGAAGGAATACTCGACAGGCTCGACAAGGACGAATCCTTCATGCGGAATGTTTTCAGAAAAAAACAAGAGATACCTAAACCGCCGCCAGTTCTCATGTCGGACAAGGGAATAACCATGGAGATAGATGAAATAAAAATGGACGTCCAGCAGACCGAAGACCAGGTCATGGGGGTAATAAATGACATGAGACAGATCAGGAAGGGGCTGGAGATGGCGGAGAAGGGAGGAATGGTGAAAAAGAAGTATGAGATAGATGACATAAAGAAGAGACTGGGAGTGATCGAAAAAAGACTGGAATTTCTGCACACCGCGGAGCCCATAGTGATAGAATAGATATTTGGAAGGGATCAGATATAATCTGTTTTAGTTAACCAATTATATTGATTGATGATATGGATAAAAAGTTATTTACCGTTGGTGGGATAGACGAGGCAGGAAGGGGAGCAGTAATAGGGCCCATGGTAATCGCCGGTGCGACGGTCGTACCCGAAGATGCGGAAAAGCTGAAGAAACTCGGTGTGAAGGATTCCAAACTCCTTTCCCCGAAACGCAGGGAATATCTTGCCAAGAAGCTGGAAGGCATACTGAAGGACGTCGTTGTGGTGAAGATATCCGCCTGCAAGATAGACGATTACAAGAAAAGGGGTGTCAATCTGAACAAACTCGAGGCGATGAAAATGGCGGACATACTGGACTGCCTCGACCCAAACAAGGTTTATATAGATTCGCCTGAGAACAATACCGAAAAGTTCAAAAAAATGATATCAAAGATGATCAAAGGGGAGCCGGAAATGATCGTCGAGCACAAGGCCGACCAGACGTATCCGATCGTTTCCGCGGCTTCCATCATAGCGAAGGTTGAAAGGGACGCGGAAGTGAAAAGACTTCATAAGAAATACGGTGTGGAAGGATCAGGATATCCTTCAGACGAGAGGACCATAGAATGGATGAAATCGTATCTTAAAGAGCATGGCAAGTTCCCGGAAAAAGAGCTTGTCAGATTCTCATGGGACACTACCAAACGTCTCCTCGGAGAAAAGAAACAGAAAGGCCTCGGCGGTTTTCT
>CAYUSU010000052.1:0-5157 GCA_964447525.1 uncultured archaeon
TCTTTGTTGGTTGGTGAGCATTAGCTGATGGTCCTTGCCTTTCTGTGTGACCGGGATGTATTCGATCAGTGCGCCGATCATTATTCCCTTCGCTATGAGGGAATCGATGAGGTTTTCATCCATCCAGTAACGGAAATTGCGTCTGGTTATGGTTGCGGATATGCCTGTGGGGACGCCTGCTTTGATCAATGACCGGATGGTCTTCTCGGCCTTTTCATGGACACCCTTCCCCCGCCTCTGGTCCGTCATCTCTTTGGTCCCTTCCATGCTGACCAGGACGGCCGTGTTCTTGCATGATTTGAGGGTGTTGATCTCTTTTTCCTGGATGGCGGTTCCGTTTGTCAGTATTATGAAGAGGCGGTCGTCGAATTCTTTGCATATGCCTGCGAGGTTCTCCGTGAGGAACGGTTCCCCTCCCGCGATGACGTAGCCGAATATGCCGGCTTCCGAGGATTTTCTTATTATCTCTTTCCACTGAAGGGAAGTGAGCTGCTTGGTTGGTTTTTTGCTCACGGTTCCCGCTGCCGCAGCGTAGCATCCGGCGCAGGTGAGGTTGCATCTCGATGTTATGCTCAGTATTAGGAACGGGGGTATCTTTGTTCCCTGCTTCTTCATCCGCTCTCTCGTTTCGCCTGCCTTCCTGCAGGATTTCATCAAACGGAGGTATGAAGGGAAATGCCGTGGGTGGCTGATCGTCCACTTGAAGAAAACGCGAGTCAGGTTGGGATCGATGGAATTGAGGTATTTCCTGAACGACAGCGTTCTCTTTAGGAGACAGAAATCGGATAATTTTGCCATTTTAATCAATATGGGGGTGATCATTTAAACGGTTTCCTTTTTTATGCCGGTTTGTTCCGTGAGGGTGACCGAAAGCTTTATATATCATTGGTTCATAAATGGTACATATGGTTCAAAAAAGAGACAATTTGGAATTAGACATCGTCGGGTTATTGCTGAAAAAAGAGAATCATGTCAGGGGCATTGCCAAAAAATTAAACGAATCCCATTCCACGATATCAAGGAAGCTGGACAATCTCAAAAAAGACAACGTGATTGATTCCAGGAAAGAGGGGAAGAACAAGATATTCTTTCTGAGGAAAAATATTATCACGAACAACTATATCCTGCAGGCAGAGCTTCATAAACTGACAAAGTTATTGCGCCAATATCCGGAGTTGGATGTAGTCTTTAAGGAGATATTAAAGAAAACCGATGAGAAGATGATTGTGCTCTTTGGTTCTTATGCCAAAGGACAGGCCAAAAAAGACAGCGACATTGACATTTACATTGAAACCAGGGACAGGAATGTTAAAAGATCAGTCGAAGGTATACATTCGAAGATCAGCGTAAAGATTGGCACCTTTGATACAGGGTCCCCGTTAATCAAAGAGATCATGAAAGATCACGTGATCATCAGAGGAATAGAGGTGTTTTATGACAAACAAATTTCTGAATAAGCTGAAAAAGGAAGAAAAGCTGGAATTGACTGAACCGTCAGAGGAAATCAAGGATTCTTATACGGATAAGTCTGGTAATTGCCTGAAATCGGCAAAATTGCTTCTGGAAAATAATCTCTATGAAAACTCTATCGGAATGTCTTACTATGCCATGTATAATATGCTTCTGGCGATGCTATTCAAAACCGGAATAAAATGTGAAAGTCATGGCGGTTCAATTCTTTTGCTAAAGCTGTTAATTAAAGAAAATGAATTGTACAAACTAATTTCTGACGCAAAGAAGGAAAGAATTGACAAGCAATACTACGTGACAACCGAGAAAGACGAAATCACGAAAGAAATAGCTGATGAATTACTCATGAATGCAGAGGATTTTGTTTTGAAAATGAAAGTGGTTATCAGAAATCTGAATAACGATAGAATCGGGGAATTAAGGGAAAAATTAAGTTTGATTACAGAAGGATGAATCGGATAATTTTGCCATTTTAATCAATATGGGGGTGGTGATTTAAACTGTTTTCTTCGGTGAAATCAGGATCAAAACAAATCCTTAACCGAATCATCATCCGTTTCGATTAGTTTACCGGCAACCGTCAGATAGGCAAGCGTGTTGCTCACATAACTGAGATGATTGACGATATTTTTAAAATCCCTTCTTCTCATGCCTGTCCTTGTCACGCTTATCCCGTTACCGGGTTTTCTTGCGTGTCTTTTCAGGTCCTTCACCGGCATTATCTTTTCAGACGGGTATACGTTCCCCGGGCCTCGCCAGTGATATACCATCCCCTTCCCGTCAAAAAAGTAGGCGTAACCGCTGTTCCCGTCTTCGACCCTGTAAACCCGGTTCCATCTGAAAAAACCGGGAATATAATCCTTTAGCCCGTTGATCGGTAATTTCATGATCATAATTAGAAAAATATCCTTAAATATGTTACCAATTGGTGATGATTATATTTATTTATCTGATCCTATTATTTGTATGAGGGAATATCCCGAGGCGATCGAGACATGGAGGAATGAAATCCTGAATCCTTACTGCCTCAAAGAATGCCTGGAAAAGACATGCTGCACCCGGCTTCTTCTGAGCGGCCTCACCGGGGAACAGGTCCATGTCATTGCAGGGGATGATGATCCCGAACTGATCGAAAAACTCAGGAAGAATGAAAAGATCATAAGGACCACGAGAATTTTCCCCTCTTTCGGGTGGAGATACTCCTTCCTTGAACCTCCGTGTCCTGCTTATGATGAAAAGAATGGTAAATGCAGGGTTTACGGCAATTTTCTGAAACCGGAAAAATGCAGGACATTCCCGCTCCAGGTCAGGAACGAGGGGATGGACTTCGGGGTGAGCCTGTTATTCGACGCTAGGTGCGAATACGTTTCAGGGAACGGTGTCAGGCTTCTGGACGAGTTCGACGGGGTCATGGGGATCAGGAGCGTCTATGTAACCGTGCTGTGAATGTTATTCGGTTTCATGCTATCTTACTTGGGTACGGATTTTCAATCCGAATGGTTTCCAGCAGAATTTCATCGTCGAATTTACCGTTTTTAAGTCTACTGATAGCCAAATCCGACCCAAAATCCAAAAAGTCTAAAATATCACCCGTAATGCCGGTACCGTAATCCATTTTCAACTTTTCGTAGTCAAGTTCATATCCGATGCATGCGGATTTTGCCGCAAAGTCAATTATCCTGTTTTTGTAACTTCCATAAAAAAAGAGATTATTCGCCAGGTATAAACAGACCGGAACAGCCATCAGCAATAATGATTTTTTATACCCTTTCATAAATAAATAAGGAAGACAAATTATTTATTCGTTAAACATGGCTCAATAATCATTTAAATTTCTTCACGGGAAGGATTGTACATGGATACTGGCAGGAGCGAGTTCATGAACAGGCTGATCAAATATACAGAAATCGTGGTAATCGGGGCGGCCATAGGGAGCACCCTCTTCTTCACGTGCAAGCCCGTGTACGAAGGAGTAAGGGATGAAATCATCAAGCTGGAGAGTTCCATGGAGAGGATGTACAGGGGGTTCTGAAACAATATCCATTTTTATTGGTTTCATTCAAATATTCTTTAAGGCTGATTTCATGACTCATATTACACCCTTCGGGTTTGCCTATCCGGGATTCAATATGAAGAGATACATACTTGAAAATGGGGATAAACACCCTGATTTGCTTCCCGTATTAACGGAAATCAGCTATTGTTCCCCGATGATCCCGAGGGAAATCAGGGAAAAATTGGGAATGCCCCGGCATACGGACTATGGAGTGTGCACGGTAACCGATTAGAATCCCCGAAAACTATTTCTTAACGTGTGTCCAATATATTTAATATGTTTTATGCAAACAGGGGCAGATTCAGGAAGCTCAGCATAAGGATCGGGATATTTTTCGAGAAGTTCCATCTCTCCCCCAATCAGTGGACTTTCGTCACTTTGATCCCCGCTGCGATCACCATGCTGTTCATAATATACCAAAATTTCCTTCTGGCCGCGGTTTTCCTGATAATAACGGCGTTCATAGACATGATAGACGGTGCGATAGCCAGGCTTCTGGGAGAGGTAACAAGACTCGGTGCCTACCTGGATACGATAATGGACAGGTATATCGAATTCCTGATAATATTTGCTTTGTTGTTCGCAGGTCTTCCGGATTTCCATCTTCCCGTCACGGTATGGCTGTTCATCTACCTGTTCGGGGCGATGATGACCACCTACGCGAAAGCCGCGGCGAAGGAGAAAGACATAATGATGAACGAGGAACTGAAGGGCGGCATATTCGAGAGGGCGGAAAGGATGATCATCCTTTTCGTGGGGCTCGTTCTCGCCTGGGTGGACAGCTCTGTTTTCATGACTTATGCGATCGTAATTCTCGCCGTGGGAAGCAATTTCACGGCATTCCAGCGGATGTGGAAGGCTGCCAGGAAGGTGAAGGCCTTCTGAACTGGTTGGTAATATACGATTTTTTAAATTTTCTTATCAATTTCATTGAATGGCGGACTACCGTAAAATCAACAGGTATTTCAAAAGAGCGGAAGACATTGTTTTTGCCACCGCCGGGCTGATTTTAACTGCTCCCGTATTTGCGATAGTGCCAGTTTTGTCCAGGATAGAAAATCCGAAAGGAAAGGTTTATTTTAAACAAAAAAGAGTGGGAAATAAAGGAGAGTTCTATGCCCTCAAATTCAGAACGATGAACGAGACGGAAGGGGACGGAGAATGCTGGGAAAATGACGGCAACATGTATGATTTCACGGATGAATCGAGGGTCACAAGGCTCGGAAAATTCCTGAGGAGATACAGCATTGACGAGTTCCCCCAGTTCATAAACATTCTTAAAGGGGAAATGTCTGCCGTTGGTCCGAGGACAGTTACCCCGGATGAGAAGGAAAGAATGACCGAAGCCGGGCACGGAAGACGTTTCGAATGTCCTCAGGGGCTCACCGGGCTCGCCCAGATGGACAGGAACTGGAAAACGAACAGCGATGCCACCCTGCCGTTGGATATCGAATACGTTAATAGATATGAAAGTAGATTTATTGGTCCTACTGATGCAGGTATAATTTTTGATACTGTTACGAATTTGACGAATGGTTTGGGTAAAAAGTGAAAAAACCAGTTAAAAATCTTTTTTTAGATGCCCTTTAAATAGGTTGGTTGCCTATTATTGCTTCTAAGTGGTCGATATG
>CAYUSU010000053.1:0-5124 GCA_964447525.1 uncultured archaeon
TATGCTTTCGCGAAATAAACCATGTGCTTCGATGGATGTTTGCAATGTACGCACTTCCCCCGTTTGTCGTCGCTTTCGATCAACCGGATGGTTGCAGAGGTGTTCTCCTTTATGACTTCCTCGCAGGATTCCTCTCCGCACCAATGAGCTTTCACTAGCTTCTTTTCATTGATTAGCTTCTTCAGTTCGTCATAGTCCTTCGCTATCTCTATGCTCGATTGGAGGCGTTCCTTAGCCTTCTCAAAAAGGTTCAGCTGTATCTCCTCAAGAAGGGAGTTTACCTTGTTCACCAGAAGCTTCCTTCTTATCGGAATCTTCTCCCCTGTATCTCTTCTTACTCCCATGACCTGCTTGTTTTCGATATCCCTCGGACCTATTTCTATCCTTAACGGAACGCCTTTCATCTCCCACTCGTTGAATTTCCAGCCAGGTGAGCATTCGTCCCTTTCATCCACTTCCACCGAAAAGTCGGAGAGTTCTTTCTTCAGCTTGTTTGCCTCCGCCAGAACCGTCTTCATGTTATCCGTCTTGTAGATTGGAACTATGACTATCTGTATAGGAGCAATCCTTGGTGGAAGGATAAGACCTTTGTCATCACCATGCGTCATTACCACTGATCCAATCAGACGTGTGGATATTCCCCATGACGTTTGCCATCCGTACTTCTCTTCCTTATCCTTGTCCATGTACTTGATCTTGAAAACCTTGGCGAAGTGCTGTCCCAAGTGGTGGGAAGTTCCCATCTGTAACGCTTTTCCGTCCGGCATGAATGCCTCCAGGGTGTACGTATACATGGCGCCGGGGAATGTCTCGCTTTTCGATTTCTTCCCCATTATCACCGGAACGGCCAGCTGGGTTTCCATCAGCTCTTTGTACTGTTCTGCCCGGAGTTTCGCTTCGTCGGCGGCTTCCTTGTCGGACGCATGGACCGTATGACCTTCCTGCCACAGGAATTCCCTTGTTCTGAGGAAAAGACGTGTAGCCTTGCACTCCCATCTGACGATGTTGCACCACTGGTTCATCCGTAACGGAAGATCACGCCATGAGCGGATCCATTTTGAATAAGTATCATAAATTATTGTCTCTGACGTTGGCCGTAAAGCAAAGCGCTCTTCGCCGTCGTCTTTCTTCTCTATCCATGCCACCTCTGCAGTGAAACCTTCGAAATGTTCTGCCTCCTTCTGGAAGAACGATTCCGGAATAAACAACGGGAAATATGCATTTTGTACGCCGGTTTCCTTGATCTTCGCATCGAACCATTTCACTATGTTTTCCCAGATTCGATAAGCGAGGGGCTTGATTATCATGCATCCTCCGATAGGAGCGTAATCTGCGAGATCTGCCTTCTGCACGAGCTCGTTGTACCATTCGGAAAAGTTCTCTTCCCTGGTCACTCCGAGCCCGACCAGTTCTTCCCTGCTCTTGTTTGCCATATAAACACCGAAAGACGCCCGAAAGCGAACGTCATGTATATCACTATAATAATTTGTATAGAGGTTTAGTAAATAAAATAATAAAAGAGTGACCTGCAGATTTTGTTGTATGGAACACTCTGGATAACTCTGGAAAAGCCATGATTTTTAAATCACAGATCGAATTTATGTTTAAACATAATATAATGCGTATAGTTTACAGTTTAACGTGGCGAATACGATGGTATTTGTCTTAAGGGGTGTTGGGATGGATTTCAAATGGGCTACTGTATTAGGAATTATTCTGGCCGTTGTGGTCATATCTGCTGCTTCTTTGGTATGGATGGTTTCCGTTGCGCTGGTAAGTCCGGTGGCAATGGGTCTGGTTATTATTCTTTCTCTCGCTTTCGGGTGGATATACTTTGGAAAAAGTGAATCAAATGTAAAATCCGCCGCGGCGCTAGGCATATTCTGGATAATAATAGCATTGATAGTCGAAGCGATAGTGATGGTTGGAATGTTCAGACAACTGGACTATTTTATCGTTAACCCTTCCATATACGTTGGATACCTGTTGATCCTCGTATTCACGGTGGTGTCATTCTTCCTTAGAGCGAAGCTGAAGAAAGGATCATCCACCGCGCAGGGTAAACCGATCGGGAAGGAAACAAAGGAAATAGCAATGAGGGGGGAGGCGTTATTGGAACCAGCCATAGCCTCCTAGGCCCTTTTTTCTTTTTCTACCCAGAAAAAAACCTTTAAAAAGACATCTTTTTATATATATAACTTGTTATAGTTAGATAATCTGTATCCGAGATGAGAGCTTAATGTCAATTCCTAATGTGGAATATTAAGTTTGAGGTAGGAAAGTGCAAAACCCTTGTTTGAAGCTTCATATATAGGAGCTTTATGCGTAACGCCAATACCAAATTCCGGCTGATCCTGCCGGAGGTCATTGCTATCCGGATTTGACTAAGCCATGCTTGTTCTGGGTTAAACCAGGGCACAGAGCTCAGTAACACGTAGTCAACCTGCCCTTAGACTCGGACGAATCTCGGGAAACTGAGGCTAATGCCGAATAGGCAATATATTCTGGAATGATTTATTGTTTAACTAAGGATGGGACTGCGGCTGATTAGGTTGTTGCCAGGCTAAAATATCATGACAATCGATTTCGATTGTCTGTTTTAGACTCCTGACAAGCCGATAATCAGTACGGGCCTTGAGAGAGGATGCCCGGAGATGGATTCTGAGACAAGAATCCAGGTCCTACGGGGTGCAGCAGGCGCGAAACTTTCCCAATGCACGCAAGTGTGAGGAAGAGATCTGGAGTGTTTTCTCATTTGAGAGGACTTTTGCCAAGTGCAAACAGCTTGGAGAATAAGTGGTGGGTAATACAGGTGCCAGCCGCCGCGGTAATACCTGAGCCACGAGTGATGACCACGTTTATTGGGCTTAAAGCGTTCGTAGCCGGTTCTGCAAGTTCCTGGTGAAATCAGCTGGTAAACCAGTTGGCTTGCTGGGAATACTACAGGACTTGGGACCGGGAGAGGTCGAGGGTACTGATAGGGTAGGGGTAAAAAGCGATTGTTGACTTGGATTAATCTGAATAAGTCAACCTTCCTTACATTCCTATAATCCTATCAGGACCACCTGTGGCGAAGGCGCTCGACTAGAACGGATCCGACGGTGAGGGACGAAAGCCAGGGGAGCGAACCGAGAGCGGGAAGCTTTATAAGCTATTAAATAAAATTATTAACAAGGGGTACTATGGGGATTAGACAAACTATAAAACTTACACCATTCCTTTTATCGGATGGTGGATTATCCCCCAGAGGAAAAGAAAGTTGGACAATATATTTCAGAAACAAAGACTCAGCGACAATTAAAGAATTTAGGAATATATTGTTTGCATGTACAAAAAGAACGGGACACGTACAAAAAAGAAAAGACGGGACGTACATGGTTAAAATTCATTCAAAAAAACTGGGTGAAGAACTGTTAAATTTTTCACCATCTTATAGAACGAGTGAATGTAAAAGATATCCAAGATGTCCTGCTTTATACGGAAAAAGAGGTTCATGTAAAATTTGTACATACAAAAAACAGAAACCAACTAATTATCCACCTTCACAGTTGCCAAAAATTGTTTTTAAGGACAAAAAAATGGCTAAATATTTCCTTAAAATTTATACGACTTGTGATGGTGGAGTTTCAGCAACTCTGAGTAAAACAAAATACCCCTTTTTAATAAAAAAGCTTTTCATATCGGTGAAGCATAGTATCTTAAGAGATAATCTAATGAAACTCTTAATGGATCTTGGTTTCAAACCAAAGGTCTATTCCGAACAAATAAGATTGATAGGAAATTTTGATCTTACAAAATTTAACAAAGAGATTAGATTTATCGAAAATAGTAGAATCGGAAAGGATTCAAAAAGACTTCACGGATATGAGAAAAATTTCATCTTGGAAAAAATAATCGAATCATATGAAAACCCGAAAAATTTGATGAATTTTCTTTTTGAAAAAAATGGCTTGAACTGATACTTCCTTCTTTTGGGCTTAAATGGGATTAGATACCCCAGTAGTCCTGGCTGTAAACGATACCCACTAGACATTGGGGATCTTACGTGGGTTTCCAGTGTCGTAGGAAAACCGCTAAGTGGGTCGCCTGGGGAGTACGGTCGCAAGGCTGAAACTTAAGGGAATTGGCGGGGGAGCACACAAGGGGTGGAGGCTGCGGTTCAATTCGACTCAACGCGGGGAACCTTACCAGAGGCGACAGCAGAATGAAGGTCAGGTTGAAGTCCTTACCAGACAAGCTGAGAAGTAGTGCATGGCCGTCGTCATTCCACGAGGGCAAACCGGCATCGCATATTCTACTTTTCCTCCGGAAAAGCAGATAAGGATGCCTCCCGAATTAAGAATCATGAAAATTAAAAATTTTCAGGAAAAACAGGCCAGCTGCTCTGAAAACGATGCCTATATTTTAGGATTATTTAAAGCAGACGGGTATACTTGGACAGGAACATTCGGAATAACTAATAAAAATCAGAAAATACTGGAAAAAGCTGATAAAATCCTTTCAAAATTTGGCCATATAAAATGGAGAAGTGACGAAAAAGGATTTTTCAGGGTTTGTGTAACAAGTAGACCCAGAAAAAGGGAGTTCCTGAAAATAATGAAAGAAACAGAAGAATCATTAATTAATAACAAATCGATGATTTCGTCATATTTCGCAGGTAAATATGACGGAGACGGTTCTTACTGGAAAAAAGCAAGACTGAGATTCAAAATAACGTACGGGAAGCCTAAAAATATAAACTTTGATCAAAAACTATTGCTTTCGCTTGGTATTTCAAGTAAAATAAGGAAATACAAAAATACAAATGCATTTGACCTTGAAATATCAAGTGGTGATGCTTTAATATTTTTTGATTTGATAAGAAAAAATTCGATTAAATGTCCTCTTGGAACGATAAAGTTCGTGCCGTGAGAGCTTGATGTTTTCATGTCATGAAATGCGCCATGTTCCGGTAAAGGTGTCGTCTTAAGTGACGTAACGAACAAGACCCATACCCTATGTTGCCACTTGACTCTGTCAAAGCACTCATAGGGGACCGCTGGCGATAAGCCAGAGGAAGGTGTGGTCGACGGCAGGTCCGTATGCCCTGAATCCTCTGGGTAACACGCGGCCTACAATGGATGG
>CAYUSU010000054.1:0-4996 GCA_964447525.1 uncultured archaeon
TCTTTACAACACCTTCCATTCCCACATGGTATGCTTCTATTAACAAGCCGGATTTCATTCCACCGAACTGGATATTCGCTCCCGTGTGGACAACGCTTTTCCTTCTGATGGGAATATCTCTCTACCTTGTGTGGGAGAAGGGTTTCAAAAAGAAAGACAATAAAATGGCATTGTACGTTTTCGGAATACAACTAGTTCTCAATATTATGTGGTCTGTGCTTTTCTTCGGCCTCCAAAACCCGTTTGCCGCTTTCATTGAAATCGTTGTTCTGTGGGCAGTGATCCTTGCGAACATCATCCTTTTCTACAGGATTTCGAAATGGTCGGGGGTAATCATGATTCCTTATATTCTTTGGGTAAGCTTTGCAACATTGCTCACGTATAGTGTTTGGGTTCTGAATATGTGATTTAAAAACTCAGACAGTTTCGCTTTACATGATTTATATTTTAGTGGGAACAATATATCTAATATGGCTCTTGAAACGCTTTTGTTCATACTTTTGGCTACTTTGATCAATGGTCTTGTCGGACTTGTTGGGATAGTTGCGGTCGGTCTTAAAGAAAAAACCCTTCACAAAATATTGATAATCCTTGTCGCATTCTCTGCCGGGGCCTTGCTGTCCGGGGCCTTCTTCCACATGCTGGCGGAATCCATGGAAGTGCTCGGATCAATGCTAGCTTTTGGTTATGTGATGGTGGGGTTCATAGTTTTTTTCATAATGGAAAGATTCCTGCATTGGCATCACTGCCACGAGGGACATTGTGATGTTCATCCGGTTTCACATCTGATCCTTGTGGGGGACGCGATACATAACTTCATCGACGGATTGGTGATCGCGGCCAGCTTCTTGGTAAACATACCTTTTGGTTTCCTTACCACGCTGATCATAATATCCCACGAGATACCGCAGGAACTTGGCGATTTCGGGGTCCTGATTTATGGCGGGTTCAAGAAAGCAAGGGCGCTTGGATTGAATTTCCTTGTCCAGCTCACTTCCGTTATAGGAGGTTTAGTGGGTTTCTTCTTTATTGCCACGCCGGAAAGCGTTGGATTCCTCCTTCCATTCGCTGCGGGAGGATTCATATACATTGCTGCTTCCGACCTGATACCTGAACTCCATAAAGAAGAGAGTATTAAAAAATCGATGCTGTCATTTGCATTCTTCGTGATCGGAATTCTTTTCTTGTTAGGGATCAAGATTGTTTTCGGCGGTTAATTTTTCTGAAATTTGGGTTTATGTAACATTGTATATTTAAAATGTTTGTTTGTCATTTTTTGTTATGACGTATCAAATAAACGAGAATCCTGCAGGTTGTGCGGTTCCGATAATTGAATTATCGCGTGACCAGAAAGGAGACGTTAAACAGGTTTCAATATATATTGATCATTCGTTTATTTTTTTAAAAGATAATTCCATTAGCCTTGATATGTTAAATCAAATGCTTGATTATTACCCAAAAAAATTATCTGAATTTACCGATGAACAAATTCTGATTGTATCGGAAACATATAGAATTAATCCGGCTGATCTGACTGAAGCAAGAAATATTGAAAAAGAATACAGAGAAAGTATTGAATGAATCATAATTTTTTAGATGCTTTCATGGTTAATTTATGAATTGAAAATAATCATCCCGAGCCTGACCATATCACTACCTTCTTCGATAGCAATCAAAAAGTCATTGGACATTCCCATTGACGTCTTTATCCCAAGACCATCCGCAATCTCACGAAGCGAATGAAAGTACTTTCTGGTATATTGTGGTTTCAAATGAGGAGCCATTCCCATGATCCCGCGGACCGATAGGAATCCCATCTTCGAAATCTTTCGAAAGGCTTCTTTCGCTTCTTCCGGCCGGAAACCGAACTTGGAAGATTCGCCGGAAATATTAATTTCCAGATACACCGGCATCACTTTACCTTCTTCTTTCGCTGTTGCGTTGATCTTTTCCGCGAGCTTGATCGAATCGATGGACTGGATACAATCGAACAATCGGATCGCTTTCTTTACCTTGTTGCTCTGGAGATGCCCGATCATGTGGACTTCTATCTTGTCTGCCAGTTCAGGATGATTTGTTTTGATCCATTGCAATTTCTCTTCCGCGTCCTGAACCCGGTTCTCCCCGATCAGGATTCTCCCTTCAATTCGGGCTAGAAGTGCTATGTCTTCTGGTCTGGCGTACTTAGTGGCAAAAAGAATTCTTACTCCTGGTCTGATTTTATCCTTTATCTTAGAAAGGTTGTTCTCAATAATTGAATCCATGATTAGAATTGGAACGATGGATAAAAAAGATTGATAATCTATTACATGATAACTTCTATCGGATCTTCGGGGAAATCCACGTGAATTTTTTTGCCGTCTTTTAATGGACAGTTCAAAATTTGGCATGGTGAATTTTGATTACTTTTCTTTCCGTATGTGCACATGTATGCGGTAGTTTCCATTTGAATATTTTCTTTTTCTGCAGCGGTTTTCCATGAGTTTCTACTTTTTATGTATATTCTTGTCGGTACATTAATCATTGCCGTTCCAATGATCATTATCCCTCTGGAAGGGTTGAAATCTCTGACTTCTTTCCCGCCATTTAGTTCAGGATATTCATTTTCAATGAACTTCTGTCCTGCTATTTTTCTTTCATCCCCAAGATTTTTTAAAGTGCTCATAATCGAAGCCGGGCATCCGTCTATTGTATGGTACACTTCCCCGTTTGAATGAATAAATGCTTCTTTACCGATTGATTTCATGTGAGTTGCCGTTCCGTACGGTACTTTTTTCGGTATTTCACTGTACAAAAAATCACCTTAATTGATCTACTAATCGGAATAAAATTTAAAAAAAGTTCCTGTGCCACTCCTGTGGCGAATCAATTCTTCTTCCCGTTTCCCTTTTTCAGTTTCCGGTATTCCCTTTCGATCCTCATATCTTGTGTTCCGTGGTATGCGTCCCTATAGTGGAACAATACGCCTATCCCCCAGAAGACGAGCGGGAAAAGGAACCACCAGAAACCGGGGACCTGTGTCATGTTGATCACGAAAAGGATCGCGTTCACTATTACATAGATGAGAAGGTGATCCCTGAACTCGACCCGTTTCTTGGCGGTCTCCCTTAATTCTGAATCTTTCATAATCATAACTCCGGTTTGCATGTTCCTTCTATTGGAGTCCCGATGATAGCGGCCGTCAGGCTCCTCTCTGTCAGGTCAATCATGCATTCTTCCGGCGGGTTTTCGAACTTGTCGCATATCCAGTCCTTTAACGCTTCTTTCGTCCGCTTGCCTGTGTATTTCTGTTTGTTGATCATGAGGACCGGGCTTTCCTTTATCCCCAGATATTCCCTTTTATTTATGTTCTCCGAGAACAGGATTTCGCCTTCTCCGCCCTGCCAGCATTCCCTGACAACTTCCTCATCTATGCCATTCGCTTCCGAACATCTTTCCCAGTTGTCCTGAACCCTTTCGATGTCCTCGCCCATGCACAGGACGTAATCGAAGAATCTGTCGGGGTAATATTCAAAAACGCAGAGCTGTCGGATATTCTCTTCAATCTCCCTTTCCCCGTGCATACTCCAGAAACCGTCTTCCCTGTCAAACGCCACGTAATACACCCGAAATCTCACGTTGTCCCGGAGAAGGTTCATCACATCCCTTATAACGGGTTCGAACTTTACGCAGTGATTGCACATCGACATGGCGAAGAAATCCAGTCTCACCGTTTCTTTCGTTTCTAATGGTTTTCCCGTGATCTGTGCATTGTACTGGTTTGCGAAGAGGAACATGAGAAGTATGAAAAGGAATATGCTAGTCAACATCCACATTTTCTCGGAGACCATCGTAACACCTAATTATGAATTGTTGGATTATTCTTAAATTATTTAGTCCATTCCTCTGCAAGATCGCCTAACACCGGGAGTTTGTATTTCTGTCCTGAATAAGCGCGGATCATGAGCACTATCCATACAATGAAAACTACTATTGAATAGAACGCCCATACAGACCATAATCCCCCCAACCATAGGAAATTTGGTGCCATTCCCGCAGACATCATAGTGAAAGGCAGCATTAAGATTCCCAGTACGAAACTAATCACTATTACTGCGATGTTGAAAAGAATGCTCTGTACCGCGTGGAACTTGACGAATTTGTCTTTTGGTTCTGAAATAACGAACACCATTATTCCCGTGATCAGCCCAAGCAGATACGCAATCGCAGCAAGTCCTGTATCCTTAACCATGATGATTATTTGGGACATCTCATATAAATTTACATTGATTCAGGGTTCCGGAAAATACTGTCGTGCTCTGGTTTTTGGGAGACGCCTTGTTCAGAATTTTGCGGGTCGTCATCCGATACTTTTTTATCTTCATTGTGATAAAATGTTTCTTGGGTCATTTTTTCTTTTGTTTGTTCCTGAGACGCTTCTGTTTTAGGTTCGTCTATTTGAATTACCTGAACCTGCTCCGTTTCTTCTGGTTTCACTTGGACGTTTTTATTTTTCGTTTTTTCCAAAAAATCTTCTAACACCTCTTTTAATGTGATGTCCCCCTTTTCATCAAGTTCGTATCGTACGCGTTCCACCCGTTTCTCCGGATTTATCACCCTTGAAATATCTATCGGGGTTCCCGCTATAACAACCTCGCAGTTCGAATTGTTTATTGTCTGCTCCAGTTCTTCCAACTGTTTTTTAGAATAACCCATTGCGGGAAGAACTTTCCCGAGTGTAGGGAATTTGTTGAATACTTCTTTGAGACTTCCCGTGAGGAATGGTCTTGGATCAATTATATCACACCCAAGACTTTTGGCAGCAACGAAGCCCGCTCCGAATGCCATGCCTCCGTGGGTGAGTGTTGGTCCGTCTTCTACAACAAGAACCCTTTTTCCTTTGACCTTTTCCGGGTCGTCCATTGTTATTTTTGAATCTGCGTGTATGATCTTGGCGGAAGGATTGATCATTTTGATATTTTCCGTTTCCATTGCCCCTCTTTCCTTTCCATCTCCG
>CAYUSU010000055.1:0-3550 GCA_964447525.1 uncultured archaeon
ACGCATTTGGGATTGGAATGGGATTTGAGTTCCTTGATTATTTTTTCGTAATTCACGTAATCACTTCTTTCTCGCTAGTATTTCCCAGTGAGCTGATCTTCCGCTCAGCTCGCTTGGCACCTCGAATTCATCCAGTTTAATGATTTCGAAATTCCTGAAAAGATCATCTATCTCTTCTCTTGTGAAGAAATGATGCATCATGTCTCCGTCAATTTTTTCAGTGTTTTCCTTTGTCCCCGGTTCTATCTCGTTTCCCGTTTTAAATTTCGGATGGTTTATCGATATGGTAGCCAGGAAGAGTATACCGTCCTTTTTCAGTACCCTTTCTATTTCCGAAACAGCTTTCATTATATCATCCATCATTCCGTGTTGTATTACCTGGTTGCATATGACCGCGTCGAAGAAACCGTCCTCGTAAGCGAGTTCAGTCATCTCGCATTTTTTGAAAATTACGCCTGGAAGTCCCTTTTTGGCTATCTCTATCGCCTTTTCCGAGAGGTCGCACGCATAAACCTTGAAACCTTCTTTCGCGAGAAATATGGTATACCTTCCGGTTCCGCATCCAAGATCAAGTACATTTTTCGTTCCGTGATCCTTCAGGAATTTTATGGCTTCGATCACCCTGAGATTTATATTTTTCTGGAGGATTCCTCTTTCACCGTACAAATCGTTCCAGTCTTTCATGAGAACAACCTATTTATTTTAATACTAAATACATTATGAATATAACTAACTATAACGAATGACTACTTGAATATATTGTAATAAGTAGTCTTTCGAAATATCGTGATTTTAATGACGGTGAAAGTTGACAAGGGAAAATGTATTTCATGCTTAGGTTGCGTGAGCGTGTGTCCGGTGATGGCGCTGAAGGAGAAAGAAAGGTTCCCGGAATGTGATCCTGATAAATGCACGTCTTGCGGTACCTGTGTTAAATTCTGTCCTGCAGGCGCTCTTAAACTGGAGGGGAAGGAATGATTGACAGCGAATATGATGTTGTTATTGTGGGATGCGGTCCCGGCGGATCAAGCACAGCCAAGGAGTGCGCGAAGCGTGGACTGAAAGTCCTGGCACTTGATCGAAATCTCGAAATAGGAACACCTGTTAGATGTGGCGAGGGGATGAGCGAGAATTCCGTCCAGACACTCGGATTGGACATGCCCGACAGCGCAAAAGCCCAGAAAATCAAAGGTGCTATAGTATACGCTCCGGATGGAAGAAGGATTCCGATCGCTTTCAAAGGGACGGAAGGTTTCGTTCTCGAGAGGAAGATGTTCGATAAGTGGATGGCGATGGAAGCCGGAAGGGCGGGAGCGATGACAGTTCCCAAAAGCAATGTTTATGATGTTATCATCGAAGACGGATTTGTCAAAGGAGTAAAAGCGAACGTGATGGGAAAGGATATGGAAATCCGGGCGAAGATCGTTGTTGCCGCGGGCGGAGTGGAATCCATTATCGCCAGAAAAGCGGGAATAAGGTCAGGTAAGAACCCGATGTTCGTGGATTCAGGATTCCAGTATGAAATGGTAGGAATAGATCTAGAGGATCCTCATAGCATAATACTTTATTTCGGAAACACGATCGCACCGAGAGGATATGTGTGGATATTCCCGAAGGGAAATGACGTGGCCAACGTCGGGATAGGGATTGCCGGAAACCTTGGTGGGGAGATGACAGCTAAAAAGTATCTGGACGCATGGATAGAAACCCAGCCGGGAATAAAGAAAGGTTCCATTATCGAAGTCAATGGCGGGTGCATACCTGTTGGCAACTTCCTCAAGAACATGGTTGTTAACGGATGTCTTGGAGTGGGGGATTCCGTCAACCAGGTCAATCCGATACATGGTGGAGGACTGGCGGAATCAATCAAAGCATCCAGAATCGCGGCTGACGTGATCGAAAAGGCGATAAAATCCGGAGACGTTTCTTCTGAAGCACTGGAAGAATACAATGAAAGATGGTGGAAGGAACGCGGAGGAACGCTGAAAAACGTGGAGAAAGTCAGGGAGATGTTCGAGAAGATGAGCGACGATGAGATGAACGATCTCGGAGAAGTGCTTTCGGGTGAAGATCTCGTGGACCTTGCACACGGAAAGAATTATGCGAAGGTCGCAAAGATTTATGCTAAATTCAAGGTTAAGGGAATCAGAAGAAAGATCGGAATATGACTGAAAAACGAGTTCTCCGAATAATACGGATTCTTGAAAAGGAATATAAAAAGCCATACATATTTCTGGAGTTTTCCAATCCACTCGAAACACTTATAGCGACTATACTTTCTGCCCAGTGTACGGATGCGAGAGTCAACGTCGTTACAAAAGACCTTTTCAAAAAATACCGTACAGTTCAGGATTATGCCAACGCCGAACCCAAGGATTTAGAAAAAGATATACATTCCACTGGTTTCTATCGTAACAAAGCTAATAACATAATCAATGCAGCCAGGATGATAATTTCTGACTTCGATGGAAAGGTACCGGATACCATGGAAGAACTCCTTCGTTTGCCGGGCGTTGCCAGAAAGACCGCGAACATAGTCCTTGCCCATGGATTCGGCAAGATAGAAGGGA
Source organism: uncultured archaeon (assembly GCA_964447525.1). Classification (GTDB taxonomy): domain Archaea; phylum Aenigmatarchaeota; class Aenigmatarchaeia; order QMZP01; family QMZT01; genus JAFGDH01. Next base: position 2,571 of record CAYUSU010000055.1, read on the forward strand.
TATCTGTCGATACCCATGTGGGACGCTTGTCTCAGAGAATAGGGCTTTCGAAAAACAAGTACCCCAACAAGATCGAAAAGGATTTGATGGATTCCATCCCCAGAAAACACTGGTACGCAATCAATTATATTCTGATCATGCACGGCAGGAAGGTGTGTGATGCCAGAAAACCGAAATGTAGAGAATGCTTGATCCGGGAGTTTTGCCCCCGGATTGGCGTGAAATGATTTATCCGAACAGCGTGGCGAAGAATAGTGCTATCTGCGCGAAAAATACCTTTATGACAGACATGAATCCAACCCCTTCGAATGTGATCTTTCCTTCTTTCACCGCATCCAATGCTTGCATCTTTCCAAGCGCGATGTCGGTGAGTGTTCCGATATCAGAACGTATGTTCATTGTCTGGTCTTCCAGTTCGCCTGCACCTATCTCTATTAATTCGTTGTTCTCGGTTACTGCGTATATCGGTGAATCCACTCCTTCTATGTATATATTCATCCTTTCGTTCCCGATGAATCCGCCCAGAAGATCACCGTATTGTGACATTGCGACGGAATAGAATTCGCGAATGATATCCTCGTATTCGGCAATCTCGCCCGCGGATATATTTTCCATTGACACATTATCAACTGCAATGGCCGGTGAGGCGGCTATGAGAAAAGCGCAGAAAACCACCAATGATAATAAAAATATGTTCATAATCACCCTCCTTGTTTTAACATTATCCGGGATTCTATAAAAGAATTATTTATTCGACCTGAACAAAGAATTAATATGCACAAGATACATGATCAATACCAAGTGGGGAGGGATATCATATACATGATGCTCTTTCTGCTGATTTCTGTCATACTCGTTCTCTGGTACGGATCAACAATCTCCGCTTTCGAAAGCTTCCGGGCGGGATTCTTTGTCATACTTCTGATCGCCGTCTGGCTGGTCGGGATGTATGTCGGAAAGTTTGGGAAGAGATGGAAGAA
>CAYUSU010000056.1:0-2831 GCA_964447525.1 uncultured archaeon
TATATTCTTCAGTTTCCTTTCCAGTTCCTTCTTCATCTGGACTGTCTGATCCTTCTTTGAATAGAAATCGATCTTGGAAGCCATTGATATCCTGCTCGCTATAAGTCTCGCTACTTTTCCTTTCAGGTGCTTTTCCGCTTGCTGGACGTCTGCGTTCGAGAATAGGATCCCGTATTTCGGAGCCTTTCCTTGCCCTTTCAGATGGCGGAATAATGCTTTCTCTGCGCCGAGAAGCTGTACCTTGCTGGAAGGCATCTTGGCCATTCGTTCCAGTCCCCCTGCCAGAGCAACCAGTCTGGCCGCGAGAAGCGGACCGGCGACTGCCGAAGTGTTGGGCATCGTCTCCTTTGATAAATTTTCCACGTATTCGGAAAGCTTGTCTCTGGTTTTGCTCATATCGAGAAGGGACTTGGAGAATCTTTTCACCTGATCCAGATCATCTTCGTCGAATATCATTCCCGATGACGATTTCGTAACCTTTATGTCATCCTTGTTCGGGGATTTCGAAAGGAGAGATATGAATCTTTCCTGATCTTTGACAGTCCTGCTGAGTTCCGGAAAATGGAGTCCGTACCATTCCCTGAGATGTTCGGTCATGTTATTCATGTCCGTGTCCAGCTCGTCCACGAGACGGATGGTCTGGATGATCAGCTTGTCTCTGCCCTGCTTTTCCAGAGATTTGGACGACAAAAGAATGTTGACCTTTGAGATCAGCATGTTCAGTTCCTGATCGGATTTGGCGAATCCCTTCCGGAGGGCGATGGTCCTGAACTCGCTCCTTAACTTCAGGAAGAACGGATTGGAGAAGTCCGTCGCATATACGCAATCGCACTTGATCCTCTTTTTCAGTTTTTGTTCTTCTTCCAGCTCCCCTTTCCCGGCGTTCTTTATTTTTTCCGCTATGATCACCGGATCCTTCGGGAAAAGCTCGCAATCCATGAATTTCCCGTTGTCCTTGTAAGCGAAACATCCTACAAGATACGTCATCATGATGGCTTTCATACCATTATAATTGTTTGTTTTTTTATAAAACATTCCGAAATTATTATTATGAACTACAAAAACATCGTTCTCATTCTCGTTGTACTTTTGATGTTTATCCTTCTTGCATACGAATTGATGATGATTGAGGAATCATTCAGGGAATCGGTTCTGACGGATTTCGAGAAATGTGACAATAGATGCAACAAAGACAATAGGGTGTCCTATCTGGTAGAGGGTGTATGCTATTGCAAAGAAAGCGTCAGTTTCGATAAGAAGTATAAATGCATGACGAACGTGACCTTTGAGAAGGCTGAAAAGTATTCCACCCGGTTCAATACCAGTTCCGTCAGGGACGATGCCGTTTCTTCCGCTATAATGTACGAGAACCCGAATTCAATCCCTACACGTCTGTTTGCTGTTTATCAGGCTATCGGGGACCGTATTCATTACATATCCGACCCCGTGCAGGACGATTACATAGCGAATCCCGAAGAAACATGGGATATACAGGGAGGAGACTGTGACGATATCTCGATACTGATGGCCTCGATGTTCGAATCCATAGGGCTGGATGCTTACATGGTGGAAGTATATAACGAGTCCTACGGCCACGTCTTCGTAATAGTGAGGGTAGATGAGGACCTTGACAAGTTCCTCAATGAATACAGGCCTCTTATCGAGAAGTACACTCCTTATTTCGGGATGAAGCCTTTCAACTTCCTCATTTTCCGAGAGACCGAATCGGAATGTGAATATTCCCTTCATAACTTGTACATGGGGGAGAGCGTGAAACCTTTCTACCTGATAGCCGAGAGCACTGCTCAGGGTTATCCCGGCAAGCAAGACCCGTTCGGGGATTTCAACAATACCAGATTCATTGATATCGGGCAGTAACGAAAGACAGATTTAGATATATATCAAGCCTGTCATTTTAATTCTCAGAATTCTTTTTCCATCGTGAGCGTGTAGTCGGAGAAACCGTTTTTACGATAGAATCTGATCCCTTCAGAATTGCGTGCGTATGCCTCAACTTTCAGCCTTTCTGCGCCTTTCTTTTTGCACCATTCGAAAAAAGTATCCACGAGTTTCTTCCCTATTCCCTTTCCGCGGAATCTTCCGGTTATTATCATTACGTCGATTTCTGCCATTTTCATTGGTTTCCTGTAACTTATCTTCTTCATGATCTCACCTGAAATATAACCAACTGCAGATTTTCCGGAAAAGGCAATGAAAGCGCATTTATTCGGATCAGAAAAAGTCTTCGTGTAATAATCTATCCCATCCTTCATGAACGGCCAGTTTGTTTCCAGCGTCCGGTCGAAATCCTTTTTTTCTTTGATGAATATCTCCCTGCACAATTTCTGTATGTGTTTGTGATCCTTCAATCCGGCTTTCCTGATCTCTATCTCCATATAATATTAATATTCGGTGGGTAACAATAATATATCATGAGTGTCAGAAAAAAAGCTTCTTTCATACAGCCCACAAATGTCATATTCGTAATAATAATTTCATTTGTTGCCGGGAGCGTCTTCCTTCTCAGCGGAACCAATTACGCATCCGGACCGCTTGCCACAGCCAGGGACCAGATATGCAAATATGTTCCTTTCCTTTGCGGGGCCCAGCCCAGCGAGGGAGACTACGAGATATCTCAGAGATCATATGAATGCCTTGCATGCGCGATAAGTGTTGTTTCCAAGTCAGGGAATGAATGTACTAAAAACAATTGTCAGATGCAGCAGTCCCCTCCCGCGAACGGATTGCCGTTCTCCGCGCAACAGGTGGGTGATCCTGACCAGACTGGACTCGATGGTATCCCGGACGAAGGGGCGCAGAGTGATACCAAT
>CAYUSU010000057.1:0-2260 GCA_964447525.1 uncultured archaeon
TGTCTACGCGTTCGACGCCTCTGACGGAACCGAGTTGTGGAGATTCGAAACCGGGGGACCGATAATCGCACAGCTCCCTCAAATCTATAACGACCAGATAGTTTTCGGGTGCGAAGACAGTAATCTTTACGTTCTTGACCTTAACGGAAAGGAAATATGGAGGTTCAAGACGGGAGGAAATTTACTTGGAAAAGCGCTTATACATGAAGGGAAGATATACTTCGGATCATGGGATTGTAATCTTTATTGTGTGGATCTGGAAACGAGAGAAGAGGTCTTTCGAACGCCAACATCCACGATGGTCCAGTCTTTCATACCGCCTGCGCACGAATCATTCGAAATCGAGGTGAAGAAGGAAACACATGTAGAAGAAGCCATTTCTGAGGACAGATACAAGTCGAAAAATGAGTCTTCAGCATCTTTATCGAATTACGCAATCGAAACGGAATACACATCAACATCAGACTACAAAACGAAAAGTGATTACGATGTAAACATGGTTATGTTCGAAGATAACGAAATTGGTATGACGCAGATTCTATCTGCTTCTTCCGAAAACGAGGAGGTTTTGCCATGGATTTCGAAATCGGAGGGTTTGACTCCGCAAGCTTCGGTGATTTTGATATAGATATCGAAGACGTCGAAGTAAAAAAGACACGAAAATACGATAGGATATGGAAAGTGGGCTTCGGTGGCAGTATTTGCGGAAAGCCGTTGTTCCATAACGATTTGGTTATTTTCGGGTCCATGGATCATTATGTTTACGCCGTGAATATGACGACCAGGGAAGTGGTCTGGAAGTTCAAGGGGAATGATGTATTCCTTGACTCTTCTCCAATTCTTTCCGAGAACAAGCTATTCATAGGGTCGTTCGATAGTTACATGTATTGCATTGATGTCAACACGGGTCATGAAATATGGAAATTCAGGACAGGCGACAAGGTCAACACTACCGCATTCCCTGACCATGGAAAAGTGTATTTCGGATCGAAAGATGGTTACACCTACTGTGTAGAACTGGAAACGGGAATTCTCGTTTGGAAATTTGCTACCGGTGACCCTGTTACGTCATCTCCGGTTATTGTCAATGAAAAAATATTGTTCGGTTCTTTTTCCGGTTACGTCTACTGCCTGAACAAGGAAAGCGGACAGGAGTTGTGGAGATTCAAGACCGGAGCAGAGATAGAGAACGATTACCCGTTGTTAGTAAAAGATGGAATTCTTTACGTAGGATCATTTGATAATTACCTTTACGCTGTTGGAATCGAAAATGGGAATGAAATCTGGAGATTCAAGACCGGTAAATATGGTAACTGCGGAATTCCCACATTACACAATAACGTACTTTATTATGGTTCCAGAGACGGGATTCTCTATGCACTAACGCTTGAAGGTAAGGAGTTGTGGAGATTCCAAACAGAAAAAGAGATCATCGACAAGGGTCCTTTGGTCCACAATGAAAAAATTTATTTCGGGGCAGGAGACGGTAATGTTTATTGTCTATCCACGGACGGCAAGGAATTATGGAGGTTCCGCGCAAATGGTGGAGTATACACTTCAGTTGTTCTGAAAGACGGAGTGATATATTTCGGTTCATGGGACTGTCATTTATATGCGGTTGACCCAAATACGGGAGAAGAGTTATGGAGGTTCCAGACTTCAACCAGCACACCTGCTTTCATCCCGAATCCATTCGAGTGCTTCGAGATCGAGGTTACGAAGGACACGAGTATAGAGGAAAGCATAACAGAGGAAAAATACAAGGAAAAGAAAGAATCATCAGCATCATTATCCAATTACGCGATCGAGACAGAATACACATCAACTTCGGATTATAAAAGCAAGAGCGATTATGATGTAAGTTTGGTTATTTTGGAAGAGAATGAACTTATGGAGGAATTGATATGGAATTCGAGTTCGGGGATTTTGATTCCGCAAGCTTCGGTGATTTCGATACGGAATTAGAAGACGTGGAAGTCAAGAAGGTCGGAAGGTTCGACAGGATGTGGGAAGTCGGATTCGGTGGTAGTATAAACAATTCACCCACAGTCGTCGGAGATATAGTCTTCTTCGGAGCAATGGACGGTTATCTGTATGCCGTGGACATGGAAAACAGAAAGGAATTGTGGAAATTCAAATGCGGAAAAGGTATCGAGGAGTCCAGTCCCAGGCATTCTGAAGGGATTATTTATTTCGGTAGTTTTGACTGTTATTTTTATGCAATAAACGCAAGCACCGGGGAACTTGTATGGAAATTCAG
>CAYUSU010000058.1:0-2160 GCA_964447525.1 uncultured archaeon
TCCACCGGTCTGGGACCGGTGGATAGGCGTGCTGATAAAGGAACCGTTTTTAAAAAATGAATTAAATTCTCTGCTGTTTCCCCCGCCGCAGAAATATAATCTATACAACCGTTGAAAAGTGGATTGAAATATATGCTAACAATACCATGTTCGCCAATTTTTTTAATGTATTTTAATGGTAATGTTTTTTTACTCATGAGTAGAATTATCAATAAATCTTTTATTCTTTGCCTAACTTCTTTAGTCCACTTCATCGACGAATATCTGGCTGTCCGGCCAGTTCTTCTTTATTTTCCCTTTTTCCATGTTCATTGACGGGAGATAATTGTGGTGAACCCTCACGAGCTTGTCGAGGTTGGTCGTGATTACCTCCTCTATGCAGTCTTCCCCGAGTTTTTCCTTCAGGAACGGCACTATCTTTCCGTTGAATTCTTCCACCAACTGGCCCTCGGTTTTTGCATCGAGTATTATTATCAATGCGAGATGGCCTTCCTTTTCACCGAGATAAACCAATGAAATGTAGGTCGAATTGAACATTCTCCAGTTCGGATCCCTTTCCACCATTTCGAAATAATTTTCCCTTGTTATCCCTATCTTGAGTTTTATTATATAGAGCCTTTTGGCCCCGAATAACTGAAGTCCTGAATCACCCTTGCTTGTTGACATGTAATACCTTATCAGTTTCTCTTCCTCCATCTTTTTTCTCTTTCTGTTCACGGTCATTACCGGAATCTGTGTTCTTTTCGAGATTCCGTTGTCGCTTGCCCTGGGATTCCTTATAAGCTCCCTTATTATCTTTACCTCTTTTTCGTCCAGTTTCCTCATTTTATTCACCATTTTCATTAAAATGTTATGTTTATAACATAATATTGTGTTAATTAATATAAATATCTTTATTCATGTTTAATTATATGGGTTATATTATCAATTTGGATAGTCATGGCACGTTCAGGGATTTTATACTTGATGAAATAGGAAAGAAAAGTTCCGGTGTTATAAGATTATCTGGTGACATGAATGGGGATGATTTTGATGAAATAAGCCCGTATAAACAAATAATGCAGGTTTATGAAAAAATGAGTGGTGACGGTAGTGTCAGTGACGACATTCACGAATATCACAGCGGGGGATGGGGAATCAAACTGGTGCAGGAAAAAGCACCCGAAGGATGTGACAAAAAATATCTTTCCCACTGGAGACTTGAAAAGAAATTTCCACATGAAGGGGACGGAAAGCACGGATGCAGCATAATTTTTGCAGAAGTTCCTGAGAGGGGTAACGGGAAAAGAAAATATTGCGTCGAATTCTCCGTTAAAGACACTGGTTATAAAGAGGATTTCTGCCTTTTGGAACCCCTTGACAATAACAGGATAGCCGGTATAGTTTCAGCGTGTATTGGCATTTCCGATCTTTTGGTCTCGGAAGAATAATCAATCCTTCCAGTCTTGATTCGGGTTCCTCGGTATTACTATCCAGCATATTATGTACAGAAGTATGCCGGTTCCCCAGATAAGTGTCAATGCAACGAATAGTAGCCTTATGATGACGGGATCTATCCCGAAGTAATCTCCCATTCCTCCACATACCCCTCCGAGAATCCGGTCCTTTCCCGACCTGTAGAGCCTTTTTATGCCTCCTGAAACGGCATGTTTGCTTTTGATCGGATTCGTTTTGGTTTTTACTGTTTTATTCACATATTTATCCTGATAGCATGCCTCCTTGGCGAAAAGGACAATGTATCCGATTAACAGGAAGAACATGAATATCGAGAAGATATTTGCGTCTATGAGGTAAGCGACGCTGAAAAGAGATGATAACCCAAGGGAAAAGTTAGCTATGAAAATCGCTTGCGACAACATCCAGAAGAATATCACTATCCCTATCGCCGTAACTAAAGGCGAGAATGGTTTATATTCCTTCGGTCGGAACTTCGAGAAATACGATGTGTACGAAAAGAAGAGAAATATCAGGAAGAATAATCCCATGCTCGTCATCAGGAAATTGTATATGTTGGTGAGGAGTACGCTTCCAATCAGTCCGTTTAGGAAACTGATCAGCCATACGAAAAGCCCGAAAATCAGTATTCCGAACACAGTCGAAATCAGCGGCCCGACGACCCCGAATGTCCTGTGGAACCATGTGTCCCATTCGCATCCCTTG